>JADJVE010000006.1 GCA_016716715.1 Acidobacteriota bacterium
CCGCTCGGAGTTTCCCGCGGGCGCGCTCGACGACTTCGTCCTCGTGCGCTCGGACGGCCACCCGCTCTACCACTTCACGGTCTGCGTCGACGACGTCGCGATGGGCATCACGCACGTCGTGCGCGGCGTCGACCACCTCCCGAACGCCCCGAAGCACGTCGCGCTCTTCCGCGCGCTCGGCGCGCCCTGCCCCGTCTTCGCGCACCTCGGGATGATCCTCGGCGCCGACGGCAAGAAGCTGAGCAAGCGCCACGGTGCGGCGGGCGTCGAGGAGTTCCGGGACCAGGGCTTCCTGCCCGAGGCGCTCGTGAACTTCCTCGCGCTCCTCGGCTGGTCGCCCGGCGAGGACCGCGAGCGGATGACGCTCGCCGAGATGACGGCCCTCTTCGCGCTCGAGCGCATCGGCCCGTCGCCCTCGCGCTTCGACCACGAGAAGCTCCAGTGGATGAACGGGCAATACATCCAGGAGACGCCCGCCGCGCGCCTCCTCGCGCTCCTCGCGCCGTTCGGCCTCCCGGCGCGGGATCCCGAGACGCTCGCGAAGGGAATCGCCCTCCTGCGGCCGCGGGTGAAGACGCTGGTCGAGCTCGCTCAGGGGCTCACCGTCTACGGCGACGATCCCTCCACTTTCGACCCGGCGGGCCTGAAGAAGTTCGGCAAGCCCGAGCTCGCTCCCGTCCTCCGCGCGCTCGCGGCGCGCCTCGACGCCGTCGAGCCGTTCACCCACGCCGCCATGGAGGAGGCCGCCCGCGCGCTCGCCGCCGAGACGAGCCTCGGGCTCGGCCAGATCGCGCAGCCCGCGCGCCTCGCGATCACGGGCTCCCTCGCGTCTCCGCCGCTCTTCGAGATGATCGAGGTCCTCGGCCGGGACACGACCCGCCGGAGGATCCTCGCGTTCGCCGACCGCATCGCCGCGCCGGCGGCCCCGAACTGAGGAATTCCATGGACGACACGAAGACTCCCGCGCCCCCCGTTCCCGGCAAGGACTTCATCCGCGAGATCGTCGACGCGGACGGCGCCTCCGGCAAGCACGGCGGGCGCGTGGCCACCCGGTTCCCGCCCGAGCCGAACGGGTACCTCCACATCGGCCACGCGAAGTCGATCTGCCTGAACTTCGGGATCGCGAAGGAGTACGGCGGGACCTGCAACCTCCGCTTCGACGACACGAACCCGCTCAAGGAAGAGGTCGAGTACGTCGACTCGATCCAGGCGGACGTGAAGTGGCTCGGGTTCGACTGGGAGGACCGCCTCTTCTACGCGTCCGACTACTTCGAGAAGCTCTACGAATTCGCCGAGACGCTCATCGGCAAGGGCAAGGCGTTCGTGTGCGACCTCACGGCCGACGAGGTCCGCACGACGCGCGGGACGCTGACGGAGCCCGGCACGAACAGCCCGTACCGCGACCGTTCGCCCGCCGAGAACCTCGACCTCTTCCGCCGGATGCGCGCGGGCGAGTTCCCCGACGGCGCGCGCACGCTGCGCGCGAAGATCGACATGGCCGCGCCGAACATCAACCTGCGCGACCCGGCGCTCTACCGGATCCGCAAGACGGTCCACCACCGCACGGGCGACGCGTGGCACCTCTACCCGATGTACGACTACGCCCACGCGATCTCGGACTGGATCGAGCGCATCACGCACTCGCTCTGCACGCTCGAGTTCGAGGACCACCGGCCGCTTTACGACTGGTGCCTCGAGGCCCTGGACCTGCCCGAGCGGCCGCGCCAGATCGAGTTCGCGCGGCTGAACGTCACGTACACGCTGCTCTCCAAGCGCAAGCTCCTGCACCTCGTGACCGGCAAGCACGTCACGGGCTGGGACGACCCGCGCATGCCCACGCTCGCGGGGTTCCGCCGCCGCGGGTACACGCCCGAGGCCATCCGCGAGTTCTGCGACCGCATCGGCCTCGCCAAGCGCAACAGCGTCGTCGAGGTGGAGCTTCTCGAGCACTGCCTGCGCGAGGACCTCAACAAACGCGCCCCGCGCTTCATGGGCGTCCTCGACCCCGTGAAGGTCGTCCTCGTGAACTGGCCCGAGGGGAAGGTCGAGACGCTCGACGCCGTGAACAACCCCGAGGACGCGTCGCAGGGGACGCGCGCCGTGCCGTTCTCCGGGACGCTCTACATCGACCGCGACGACTTCCGCGAGGTTCCGCCGCCGAAGTACCACCGCCTTTCGCCCGGCACGGAAGTCCGGCTGCGCTGGGCGTACGTGATCCGCTGCACGGAGGTCGTCAAGGACGCCGCGGGAACGATCACGGAGATCCGCGCGACGTACGACGCCGCGACGAAGGGCGGCGAGGCGCCGGGGCGGAAGGTCAAGGGGACGATCCACTGGGTCTCCGCCGCCGAGTCCCTCCCGGCCGAGGCGCGGCTCTACGACCGCCTCTTTGCCGTGCCGAATCCCGATGACGCGCCGGAAGGCCAGGACTTCCTCGCGAACCTCAGTCCGGACTCGCTCGTCGTGCGGAGCGGCGCGCGCGTCGAGCCCGCGCTCGCGGCGCTGCCCGCAGGCACGGCGTTCCAGCTCGAGCGCACGGGCTATTTCGTCGTGGACCCGGACAGCGCCCCGGGCCGTCTCGTCTTCAACCGATCGGTGTCGCTGCGCGACTCGTGGGGAAAGATCGAGAAGAAAGCCGCCGGAGCGGGATGAGAACGCGGAGCCGGCTCCTCCTGTGGGCGCCGGTCGTCCTCCTCCTCGCCTTCGAGTACTGGCTCTCGGACCGGCCGCCGTCGTCTTTCCCGCGTCTCCTGCCCTTCGCCGGCGGAGACAAGTTCGTGCACGCGGCTTACTTCTTCCTGACGGGCATCCTCGCGGTGCGGGCGGCGCGCTTCGGCGAGGGCTGGGGACTCGCGAAGACCGCGGTCTTTCTCCTCCTCGGAGCGGCCCTGTGGGGCAGCTCGGACGAGATCCACCAGTCCTCCACGCCCGGGCGAAGCGTCGAGATCGGCGACGTCGTCGCGGACGTGGCAGGCGTCGGCCTCGCGGTCGTGGCGGGAGGGTGGATTCTCCGAACGTCGGGGCTCGAACGCGAGGCGTGAGCGGCGCACCGTTTGACCGCGGCGCGCCGCCCCCTCATAATCCGCCGCCCGCCTCGCTGGGGGGTCGTCCAACGGTAGGACTCCAGACTCTGGATCTGGCTATCGGGGTTCAAATCCCTGCCCCCCAGCCATTCTAAGAATCCCTTTTCAGTCTCCTGCGAGCGCCCGGAAGAAGGCCGCGAGGTCCTCCGGGTGGCCGTTGCCCTGATACGTCACCGAGATCGCGCCGGCCTTCCGGCCGCCGCGCGCCGCGGTCCTCCGCATCGCCACGCGGTCCGGCCTCGGACCGCCGCGGCGCCGGCGCGAGCCAGCGGGACGCAGACGCGAGACGTCCGGAGCGCCCAGGCGGACTCCAAAGCGCGTGCCGACCTCCTCGATGACCTTCTTGGCCTCGAGGACGGGGTTCTTGTCCAGCAGGGCCTTCGCGAACGCGATCGCTCCCGGCCGGTCGATGCCGAGCTTCTTGCGGACGTCGCGGATGACGCCGGCGCTGATCGTCTTCGGATTCAGTTTGAAGGCGCGGCCGATTGCGGCCTTCACTTCGCGCTCCGTGAGATTCTTGTTCTTCTTGAGCAAGTCCGTGACGAAGCCGCGAATTTTCGCGACGTTCTTATCCATGAGGTGAACCTCCCCGATGAGCAACTTTGTCATGGTGATGGACACAAATCAAACGTGACGGCGGCCGCCCCGCGCGACCCGTCAGTATTGCGAAATTGAAGGGTCGAGGCGCGCCGACCACGCGAGGATGCCGCCGTCGAGGTTCACGGCGTCGCGGCCGTGGGACTTGAGGAACGCCGCGATGTGCGCGCTGCGGCTTCCGCTGCGGCACGCGCACACGACCGTCCTGTCCTTCGGAATCTCGTCCAGCCGCGCCGGCACCTGGCTCATCGGAATGTGCAGCACCGCAAAGGGATAGCGGGCGACCGCGAGCTCGCGCGCCTCGCGCACGTCGAGAACGCAGACCGCTTCTCCCGCATCCAGCTTCCTCTTCAACTCCTCCACCGTCATGCGGTCTCCCTCCTCCCGGAGTGTAACGATAGAATCCCCCTCCCATGCTTGAAGAATTCCGTAACGAACCCTTCACCGACTTCAGCCGCGCCGAGGAGCGCTCCGCGTTCGAAGCGGCCCTCAACCGAGTGGACCGCCAGAAGGGCGCCGAGATCCCCGTCGTCGTGGGCGGACGGCGGCTCAAGACCGGCCGTCTCCTCGAGAACACGAACCCCTCCGACCGCTCGGAGGTGCTCTCCCGCCACCACCTCGCCGACCGCAGGATCGCCCTCAAGGCGGTCGAGGCGGCCGTCAAGGCGCAGAAGTCGTGGGCCGAGCTCCCGGCGCGCGAGCGCGCGTCCGTCCTCCTGCGCGCGGCCGCCCGCATGCGGGCGAAGAAGCACGACTTCTCCGCCACGATGGTCCTCGAGATCGGCAAGTCCTGGCCCGAGGCCGACGTCGAGACCGCCGAGGCGATCGACTTCCTGGAGTTCTACGCGCGGGAGATGCTGCGCTGGGGCGGAGAGATTCCCGTCACGCCCTACCCCGGCGAGTTTCCGGAGACGCTCTACGTCCCGCTCGGCGCGGGCGCCGTGATCCCGCCGTGGAACTTCCCGAACGCGATCCTCACGGGGATGGCGACCGCGGCGCTCGTCGCCGGAAACGCCGTCATCCTCAAGCCCGCGTCCGACACGCCGCTCATCGCGTGGAGGGTCTTCACGCTCCTCGAGGAGGCCGGCGTCCCCGCCGGCGCGCTCAACTACCTCCCCGGGCCCGGCAGCGAGGTCGGCGACCTTCTCGTCGAGCATGCCCAGACGCGCTTCATCTCGTTCACGGGGTCCAAGCAGGTCGGCCTCACGATCAACCAGAAGGCGGCCGCGGTCGCGAAGGGCCAGCGCTGGATCAAGCGCGTCGTCCTCGAGATGGGCGGCAAGGACTTCATCTTCGTGGACGAGGACGCGGACTTCGACTTCGCGGTCTCGCAGGTCGTCGCCTCGGCGTTCGGCTTCCAGGGCCAGAAGTGCTCGGCCTGCTCGCGCGCCATCGTTCACAAACGCCTGTACAAGCGGTTCGTGGACGCGGTCGTCGCGAAGACGGCGAAGCTCACGCAGGGTCCCACGCGGGATCACAAGAACTACATGGGTCCCGTCGCGTCCGAGCGCCAGCTCAAGACCGTGACGGACTACATCAAGGTCGGAAAGCGCGAGTCGAAGCTCGGGACGGGCGGCACGTGGAGCGGGCGCGTCGGCAACTTCGTCGCGCCGACGGTCTTCTACGACGTGAAGTCGACGAGCCGGATCTTCCAGGAGGAGATCTTCGGCCCCGTCCTCGGCATCACCGAGGCGAAGGACTTCGAGACGGGGATCGCGTACGCGAACGCGAGCGAGTACGGCCTCACGGGCTCGTACTTCGGCCGCGACCGCCACCGCATCGCCGAGGCGAAGAAGCGGCTCCACTGCGGGAACCTCTACATCAACAGGAAGTGCACGGGCGCTCTCGTCGGCGTCCACCCCTTCGGCGGCTTCGACATGTCCGGCACGGACAGCAAGGCCGGCGGCCGCGACTACCTCGGCCTCTTCCTGCAGGCGAAGAGCATCTCGGAGAAGCTGCTGTAAGGCCGGCCGCTCCACGAAGTGGTGCAGTCCGGTGCAAACTGGTGTAGCGTGCACCCATGAGCGCCTCACGAACGTCCAAACGCCAGAGCGTCAGCCTCCCGCCGGGTGTCGCCCGGCGGGTCGAAGCCATGGCCCGTCGGCGGCACACGAGCGCGAGCCGAGTCATCGTGGAGCTGATCGAGGACGGGCTCGATGCGCGGGAGCGCGAGAAGAAGGAGTTCTTCGACCTCGCCGAGCGACTCGCCCGCACCGATGACCCCAAAGAACAGGGGCGTATCAAGGACGAGCTCGCCCGGATGACCTTCGGTTCCTAGTGCCGAAGATCCAGTGGACGGCCCTTCCACCCGCGCTTCGCGATCATCTGTTCGACCGCCTCCGTGACCGGAAGATCACCGTCGAGGATCTGTATCTGCTGAAGACGTGGAGAGAGTCGGAGCCGGATGCCCCCGACGGACTCTGGTTCAAGGACTTCGGTTCGTTCAAGGTCTGCGGCGAGGGCCGATTCAGTCCCTGCTGCGCGGCCAGGCTGCGAAAGGGCAGAAGCTGTAGTTCTGCTTACCAGGGGCGGGTTCAGCCTCAAAGCAGAGTTTCTCGTCTTCGACCTCGCCTGATCAGAGGTTCATCCGCCTCAGCAGCGCCTGGAACCGCGGGTGGTCGCGCAGGCTCGCGAAGAGGTACGAGCCCTTGATGCCGTAGATGGCTCCGGACCGGTCCTCGAGCGCGCGCTCCAGGCAGTCCATGGCGGCGTCCCGCTCGCCGAGGCCCGTGTGGACGTGGGCCAGGTAGTAAGGGGCCACGTATTGCGTAATTGCGAGGGCTTCGAGCTGGGAGAGGATGGCCCTCGCTTTCGCCACGTCACCCGTCTGGCCATAGGCCTGGCCCAGCTGCGCACGGAAGATGGTGCTTTCGGGCAAGAGCTCGACGGCGCGCTCGAGCGCGGCGAGGCCCTCGGCGGTCCTCCCGAGCGTCAGGCAGGCCCATCCGAACACCGTGTGAAGACGCGGATAGGAGGCATCCAGCGCCAGGGCGCGCTGAGCTTCGGCGAGCGCCTCCTCCGTCCGGCCTGCCCGCATCAGCTCATTGGGGTAGTCGCTGCGGATCGCCAGCGGGTCGATCTCCCGCGCCCGCCGCATCAGGGCGAGGGACTCGTCGAAGCGCCCCTGCGCCGAGCAGAGCCAGCCGAGCTGCAGACAGATGTCCGCGCTGCCCGGGCTGAGCTTGAGAGCCAGCCGGGACTCCGCTTCCGCCCCTTCCCAGTCGAAATCGCGTGTGAAACGCAGCACCCCCGCGATGCCGTGCGCCTCGGCCAGACCGTCGTCGAGCGCCAGCGCGCGGTTCACCGCCTGCTGCGCGCGGGCGAACGCCTCCACGGGCACGACGCCGCTGATTCCACCGATGACGCCCTCGACGTTCGTCTGTGCGATCCCGGCATAGGCCAGCGCGAACAGGGGGTCGCGAGCGACCGCCTGCTCGAAGAGTGCGAGGGCCCGGGCGGACCCCGCCCTGGTGAACTCCTGGAAGTGGTGCCGCCCCTGCAGGTAGAGCTGGTAGGCCTCGAGGTCGCGCGTCGGCCGCTGGCCGATCCGCGCGCGCTCGTCGAGGGTGAGCTCGGCGCGGAGCGCCGCGGCGATGTGTAGCGCCACGTCGGTCTGGATCGCGAAGATGTCGTCGAGGTCGCGGTCGTACGTCTCGGCCCAGAGATGCTGGTCCGTGCGCGGGTCGACGAGCTGCGCGACGATGCGCACGCGGTTCTTCGAGCGGCGGACGCTTCCCTCGACGAGCATGCCGACGCCGAGCGCCGCGCCGACCTCGCGCAGGCTCTGCTGGTGCTTCTTGAACGCCATGACCGACGTGCGCGACGTGACGCGCAGGGTCCGGATCTTCGCGAGGTGCGCGATCACGTCCTCCGTGATGCCGTCGGCAAAGAACTCGTTCTCGGGATCGGCGCTCATGTTGACGAACGGGAGGGGCGACCGAGAGAGCGCCGGGCGGGAGCCGCGCCGCCGCGAGGTCCGCCCGCGCCCGGAAATGCCGGGAGCCGCCGCGGGTCCTTCTCGAGGGTCCTTCGAAGGAGAGAAACCACGCGTGGCGGCGTTCCGGCCGGCAGGCGCGAAAAGTCCGCCTCTCCCCTGAGGATCGCGGCGAGAGTGTCGGAGGCGGTCTCCCCGTCGAAGGCGCGGCGCCCCGTGAGCATCTCGAGAGGACGCAGCCGAACGCCCACACGTGTCGGCGTCCACCGGCCAGGGCCTGCTCGGGCGACATGTAGGGACCGTCCCCCGAGGCGACCGGGGGATCCTCGCGCCCAGGGCCCGGCGGCTTCTTCGCGAGGCCGAAGTCCAGGAGCTTCAGCCCGTCCGGCGTCACGAGGATGTTCGCGGGCTTGAGGTCCCGGTGGACGATCCCCTTCCCGTGCGCCGCCGCGAGCGCCTCGGCGATCTGCTTCGCATACGACAGAGATTCTTCGAGTGGAAGAGGGCCCGATGCGATTCTTCCTGCCAGGTCGTCGCCTTCGACGAGCTCCATCACGAGAACGTGGCGCGAAGAGAGAGAGGAGGAGGAAGAGGGGATTTCTTCGAATGAGTAGATGGCGGCAATTCCGGGATGATTGAGCGCTGCAGCAGGCCTCTCTCGAACCGCGCCTCCTCTCTTCACCTTCAAAGAACTCTTCCGGCAGACCTTGATCGCAGTCCCGCGGTCTCGGGTCCCGGCCCGGTAGACCTCCCCCATCCCGCCCTTCCCGAGGGGGCGGACCTCGTACGGGCCGAGGCGAGCGCCCGCGGCGAGTGTCATTGGGCCGCCGCCGCAGGGAGCCCGAGCCTCTCGACGAACGCCGCGAAGCGCGTGTCGGCGCGCAACGGGTCGAGGCCCGGCATCCCGGTGAACGGGACGAGCAGCTGCTTCTCGTCGCACGCCCGCCGGAGCGCCTCGAAGGCAGAGTCCGTGTCGTCCAGGGCCGCGAGGAGCCACGCCTCCGAGAGAACCGTGGCCCCCGGCACGGCCCCGGCGCGCAGGGCTTCGAGCACGCTGCGCGCTTCGCCAGTCCGGCCGGCCGCCGCGAGCGCCCACCCGAGCGTGCCCTGAGTGAACGGATTCGCGCGGGCGCGCGCTGCCGCGCGCTCGAGACGTGAAACGGCCCGATCGAACTGCCCCATGGAGACTTCCGCCGCCCCCGAGACCCAGAGCGCCAGGAGGTTGTCCTCGTCGAACGCCAGCGCCTGGTCGGCAAGTCTCCCGGCATCGGCCGCCCGCCGGAGGTTCAGAAGGCAGAATCCGGTCATCGCGTAGGGGTACGGCGCGAGCGGATCGATCTCCCGGGCCCGGTCCAGAGCCGCGATCGCTTCCTCCACTCGCCCCCGGAACGAATGCAGCATCGCGCTCCAGCAATGCGCCTGGACGTTGCCGGGCTCGATCTGCAGCGCTCGGGCCATCGCGCGATCCGCATCCGCCCATCGTCTTTCGCAGAACGCGATCATCCCTTCGACGTAGCGGGCGTCACCGGTCTCGCCCTGCAGACGCTCCGCGGTTGCGAGCTCGGCCTTGGCCTGCGCGTTCGCCTCCACCGAAGGTCGCAGCCCGTATGCCGCCGCGAGGACGTGGATGTCGGCCAGCCCGACCCACGAGGGGCCGTGCGACGGGTCGAGAGCGACGGCCCGCTCGAGGCTGAGGAGGGCGCTGCCGTGGTCGTTCTTCGTGAAGCGAAGGTGGCGGCCCATCAGGTAATGCTGGTACGCCTCGAGGTTCTTCAACTGGGATCTCGGCTGCGGTGCGGTCTGTCCAGGGGTGAGCCGGCTGCGAACCGCGTCGACGACGCCGGCGGCGATCTCGTCCTGCACCGCGAAGATGTCCGCAGCGTCCCGGTCGAACGTCTGCGACCAGACCTGGAAGCCGGACGCGGCATCGGTCAGGCGTGCCGTGACGCGCATCCGCGCGCCCGCCGTGCGGACGCTGCCTTCGAGGACGTGGCCTACGTTGAGGGCGCGCACGATCGCGGGAATGTCCTCTCCCTGCCGCCCGGCACGAAAGGATGACGTGCGCGCGGCCACGCGGATCCCGGCCCCCACGAGCGCGTTCATGATCTCCTCGGCCATCCCCTCGCAGAGGTACTCCTGGTCCTTCGAGGCGCTCATGTCGGAGAACGGCAGCACCGCGATCGAGACGGGCGCCGGCTCGGCGCGCCGCGGCGCGTCGAGGGCCGCGAGTACGTCCCGGGCGCTCGGCACACGGTCCCGCGGGTCCTTCTCGAGACAGCGGCCGATGAGCGCGGCGAGATCCTCCGGCATGTCGGCGCGGACCCGGCCGACGGGCGGCGGCGTGTCGCGCAGGATCGCCGACGCGAGCTCGGCCGAGGAGCCTCCCGCAAACGGCCGCCGCCCCGACGCCATTTCGTAGAGGACGATTCCAAGCGAGAAGAGGTCCGTCCTCGCGTCGAGCGGACGGCCCGAGACCTGTTCGGGCGACATGTACGGGACCGTCCCCATCACGGCGCCCGCCTCCGACAGCGCGGCCGTCGCGGTCGCGTCCTCGCTTCCAACCTTCGGCTCGTCGGTCCTCTTCGCGAGGCCGAAGTCGAGGAGCTTCACGCGCCCGCCGGACGTGAGCCTCACGTTCGCGGGCTTGAGGTCGCGGTGGACGATCCCCTTCTCGTGCGCCGCCGCGAGCGCCTCGGCGATCTGCCGCGCGTAGGAACGGATCTCCTCGAGAGGAAGAGGGCCCGAAGAGATCTTCCTCGCGAGGTCGTCGCCTTCGACGAGCTCCATCACGAGAAGGTGGCGCGAAGAGGAGGAAGAGAAAGAGGGGATTTCTTCGAATGAATAGATGGCGGCGATTCCGGGATGATTGAGCGCTGCGAGCAGTCGCGCCTCCCTCTCGAACCGCTGCCTCCTCTCTTCACCTTCAAAGAACTCTTCCGGCAGAACCTTGATCGCGACGTCTCTCGCGAGTCTCGGGTCCCGCGCCCGCCAGACCTCCCCCATCCCGCCCTTCCCGAGCGGCGCGAGGATCTCGTACGGGCCGAGACGGGAACCCGGGGACAGTGTCATGGAGTTTGTGCCGGGGGATTATGACCGCAGATCGGGCAGCTCCCGGCAGCAGGCGTCTCGGCAGCGCTCGTAGACCGAGCCGCGCTTGACCGGCGTGAAGCCCGAGCCCTCGATGAGGGCGCGCATGGCGCCTTCGCCCGCCATCCGGTTGTGCGAGCCGGCGGCCGCGACGACGTTCTCCTCGATCATGATCGAGCCGAGGTCGTCCGCGCCGAACGCAGCGGCGACGCTGCCGATCTTCGCGCCCTGCGTGAGCCACGAGCCCTGCACGTGCGGAACGTTGTCGAGATAGAGCCGCGCGATCGCGAGCGTCCGGAGGTAGTCCGCGCCGCCCGCCGTCTCGACCTTGCCGTCGAGGGCGGTATTCTCCTCCTGGAACGTCCAGGGGATGAACGCCGTGAAGCTCTCGCCGCCCTCGGCGAGGGACCCGTCCTGCGTTCTGCGCACGACGTCGAGGTGGTGGAGGCGCTGCTCGTGGGTCTCGCCGACCCCGAACATCATCGTCGCGGTCGTCGGCATCCCGAGGCGGTGCGCGGCGCGGTGAACCTCCGCCCACTTCTCCGTCGGAGCCTTCGTGAGCGCCCAGATGCGTTTACGCACCTCGTCCTCGAGGATCTCGGCGCCGCCGCCCGGAAGCGACTGCATGCCCGCCTTCTGGAGGCGCGCGAGCACGTCGGCGACCCCCGTCTTCTCTTTCTTCGCGAGGAAGTGGATCTCGGGCGCCGAGAACGCGTGCCGGTGAACGCGCGGATGTCTCTCCCGGAGAAACGAAAGCAGGTCCTCGTAGAACGAGAACGGCAGCTCCGCATGGACGCCGCCCTGCAGGAGGATGCCCGTGCCGCCGAGGGCGATCGTCTCCTCGACTTTCTTCCCGATCTCCTCGAAGGAGAGGACGTAACCCTCTGCGTCCCCCGCCGGTCGATAGAACGCGCAGAACGCGCAGCGGTAGATGCAGACGTTCGTGTAGTTGATGTTCCGGTCCACCTGGTACGTGACGCGGCCCGGCGGGTGGAGGCGGCGGCGCACGGCGTCGGCCGCGCCGCCCGCCTCGAGCAGCGTCGCCTCGCGGAAGAGCACGAGGCCGTCTTCCCGCGACAGGCGCCCGCCCGCGCCGGCGCGCGCGAGGACCTCGCGGACGCGCGGAGAGCCGCCGAGGCCCGGCGCCGCGGCGTTCGGAAGGACGGCCGGAACGTCGAGGGTGGCGGACAACTCAGCTCTCCCTCAGCGGGACGAGCGGCACGCCCACGAACGGCGGCGCGTCCGGCGAAGGGAGGAGGCCGTGCGCGTGCGCGCGGCGGTAGAACTCGCGAAGTCCCTTCTCGTCGTCTGCCGAGAGGTCGTGGTGCAGGTTGCCGTCGACGTAGGCCCGGAGCTCCCCGGCGGGGAGCCCGGTGCGCGTCACGGCAGCCGCGACGATCTCGTCGAGGTGGGTCTTCGCGTACTCGCGCGACCACAGGAACGGCTCGGGCGGGATCGCGGGCCGCACCGCCCAGACCGCGAAGACGAACGGCAGGCCCGTGAGCCGCCGCCAGCCCTCCGCGAGGTCGAGGACGTGGAGACCCGCAAGGTCGGCCTTCAGCGCGGGGTCGCCGAGGAGGAGCGCCGCGTCGTGGTGCGCGAGCATCTCGGCGAGGTCGGGCGCGGCCGTGTGGAACTCGGGCGCCGTCCCGAGGAGATCCTTGAAGAGCACGCGCGCCATCGCCGCCGAGGAGCGCGACGAGAGGTCGAGCGCGACCGTCTTCGCCTGCTCGAGCGGGCGCCGGCTCGCGAGGATGACGCTCCGGACGCGCTCCTTCGACGCGATCCCGACGCCGCGCACGATGCGGACGCCCGGGATGCGCGCGGCCTCGATCGACGGGACGAGGCCGGCGTCCACCTCGCCGCGCGCGAGACGGTCCGCGCAGGCCGACGGGACGTCCGTGATCCGGTCCGCGCCCTCGACGGCGCCCCGCAGGAATCCCCAGGTCAGCGGCCAGGCGTTGACGTAGTCGACGAGGGAAACCCGGAAACGTGGTCGTCATGGCCCTCCTCAAAAATACACTACGCCGCCGGTTCCGGGGCGGACTCGGCGACAATCGGCCATGCCGCCCGCCGGAGAGCTCCTCGTTTCCGTGGTGATGCCGTGCCTGAACGAGGCCGAGACGGTCGCGCGCTGCGTCGCGGAGGCGCGTGCCGCGCTCGCGAAGAGCGGCCTCGAGGGCGAAGTGCTCGTCGCCGACAACGGCTCGACGGACGGGTCGCAGGCGCTCGCCGGGGCGGCCGGCGCGCGCGTCGTGGACGTGCCGGGGCGAGGCTACGGCGCGGCGCTCGCGGGCGGGTTCGCGGCCGCGCGCGGAACGTACGTCGTGATGGGCGACGCCGATCTTTCCTACGACTTCGGCGCCGTGCCGGACTTCGTGAAGGCTCTCGAGGCGGGCGCGGACCTCGTCATGGGCTCGCGCTTCGCCGGGCACATCGAGGACGGCGCCATGCCGCCGCTCCACCGCTGGCTCGGCAACCCGGTCCTCTCCGGCCTCGGGCGCCTCTTCTTCCGGACGCCGGTTTCGGACTTCCACTGCGGCCTGCGGGGCTTCCGCCGCGCCGCGCTCGAGACACTCGATCTCCGGACGACCGGCATGGAGTACGCGAGCGAGATGGTCGTCAAGGCGGCTCTCTTCGGCCTCACGATCCGCGAGATTCCCGTCACGCTCCGCAAGGACGGCCGGTCGCGCCCGCCGCACCTCGACACCTGGCGGGACGGCTGGCGCCACCTGCGCTTCCTGCTTCTGTACTCGCCGCGCTGGCTCTTCCTCGTGCCGGGTCTGCTTCTCGCGCTCGGCGGCGCGGCGCTGATTCTCTGGCTGCTGCCGGGGCCGCGTGTCGCATTCGGCGCGACTTGGGACGTCCACTCGATCCTCGGGGGCGCCGCGATGATCCTCGTCGGGGCGCAGGCCGTGTTCTTCGGCGCCTGCGCGAAGATCTTCGGCATCACCGAGGGCCTCCTCCCGAAGGATCCCTTCCTCGAGTCCCTGTTCGACCGGTGGATCACGCTCGAGACGGGCCTCGCCGTGTCGGTCCTCGCGCTCCTCGCCGGCGCGGGCCTCGTGGGCCACGTCGTGTCGGCGTGGAGCGCCGCGGGCTTCCACGACCTCGCGTACGGCACGACGATGCGCTGGATGATCCCGGGCGTCCTCTTCCTCGTGCTCGGCGCCGAGGGCGTCTTCGGATCGTTCCTGCTCTCGCTCCTCGGCGTCAAGCGCTGCTAGGCGCGGGGGGCGGGTCCCCCCGGAACGGCGGGGCGGGGCGGGGGGGGGGCGCGGGGGGGGGGGGGGGGGGGGGGGGGGGGGGCGGGGGCGGCCTGCCCCCGCGCGGGGGGCGCCGCGGCTGGGGGCGGCCGGGGGGGCCCCCGCGGGGGGGGGGGGGGGGGGGGGGGGGGGGGGGGGGGGGGCGGGGGGGGGGCCGGCGGGGGGGGGGGGGGGGGGGGCGGGCGGGCGGCGGGCGGGGCGGGGGGGGGGGCGGGGGGGGGGGGGGGGGGGGCCCGGGCGCCGGCGCCGGGGGGGGGGGGGGGGCCCGGCCCGGGGGGGGGGGGGGGGGGGGGGCGGGGGGGGGGGGGGGGGGGGGGGGGGGGGGGGGGGCGGGGGGGGGGGGGGGGGGGGGGGGGGGGGGGGGGGGGGGGGGCGGGGGGGGGGGGGGGGGGGGGGGGGGGGGGGGGGGGGGGGGGGGGGGGGGGGGGGGGGGGGGGGGGGGGGGGGGGGGGGGCCCGGGGCGGGGGGAGAAGAGTACGTCCGGGGGGGGCAGGGTCAAACGCCGCGGCCTACGGCACGCGGACGACGGGGGGCACGGGCGCGGACTCGATGGCCACCATGAGTTTCCGCCTCGCCTCCGGGCTCTCGAGTCGCCTCAAGTACGTCTTGCTGTCCTCCCAGAAATCCGCGGCGCCGAACATCTTCCGCTCGGCGATCGCGTCCTCCACGCTCCACCCGTCCACGAGGATCCGGTAGACGGCGACGACGAGGCCCGTGCGGTCCTTCCCGGCCTGGCAGTGGATGAAGACGGGCTGGTACTCCGGCGTGAGGATCACCTTCATCGCGCGCACGACGTCCTCGGTCTCCGGGTGCCACTGCTTGGCGCGCAGCCGGTAGGAATTCAGACCGAGCCCCGCGAGCGCCTTCTCGTTGCCGTGCAGCCACCTGAGGTCGACGATCGTCCGGATCCCGCGCTCGCGCAGCTGCTCGAAGCCCTCGCGCGTGGGCTGCGCGCCCCGCGAGAGAACCGGCGACACGACCGCGAAGTTCCACACGCCCGGAAGCACCTCGCGCATGGCGGGTTCGCCGCCGGGGAGCGCGAGAGCGGAGGCGCAGAGGAGGGCCAGGAGAGACATCGAATGCCCAATATACCCGGCGTGCAGCCTCGCCTTTCAGGATGGGGCGAGATCCGTGACGGCCGCGGCGGCGCCCGCCTCGCGCGCAGCCCCGAGTCCCGTCACGTGCGCGATACGCGCGCCGGCCGCGGAGAGAGCGGCCGCGAAGAGCGCGTGGATCTCCTCGCGCGCCGCCGGGCGGTCGCGCACGCCGTCGGACTCCCACGGCAGGTCCGGCGCGCAGAGGAGATAGAGATCGCCGCGGCGCTCGGCGGCCAGGCGCTCGATCCAGTGCGGGCAATCCCCGTAGTAGTGCCGCGCGTAGACGGCCGTCGAGAAGAGGTCCTGGTCGAAGAAAACGATGGGCGGGCCCGCCTCCCCCGCCGCGCGCTCCGCCGCGTCCGCGAGCCGCACGTGCATCCGCGCGATCACGGGCACGTCCTCCGGGCCGAGGACGCCGTCGCGGGCGAGCGCCACCTCGCGCGCGGCCTCGGCCGCCCACGTCGTCCGCCACCGCGCGGCGAGCGCCCGCGCGAGCGTCGTCTTGCCCGTGCACTCGCCCCCGGTCAGGACGACGCGGCGCATCGCCTCAGAACCCCATGTCCAGCGACACGTACGCGCTGCGCGTCGCGAGCGGGTAGTAGTACGGGATGCCCGCGAGCGTCTCGGCGCCGGCGGCGTCACGGTTCGCGTAGAGATACGAGTAACCGCGCGGCCACAGCCGCCGGTTGTCGAGGACGTTGTTGACCTGCACCTTGAGCCGCGGCCTTCCCGCCGGAATCCAGCGCGCGAGGTCCACGACGAGCGCCGCGTCCAGCTGAAACGTCCTTGGTGCCTCGAGCCCTGCGGTGTTCGTGTTGTCCAGCCACGAGGCCGCGACGTAACGGCCGGTCGCGCCGATCGTCAAGCCGCGCAGCGCCGTCGTCTCGGCGCCGAGCGTCGCGACGAACGGCGGCGTCGCGACGGGCGCGACGTCGTGGTACGTCCGGCTCGTCGCGCCCGCGTAATCGCCGTTCGCGTCGTACACGTCGTAGAACTGGGTCCACGTCGAAATCCGGTTCCAGCTCGCGCTCGCGGAACCCGAGATCCGCAGCGCCTCGAGCGCCTGCCAGGAGGCCTCGAGCTCGATGCCGCGGCGGAAGCTCTCGTCCACGTTCTGCCGGAGCGGCTGGCCGATCGCCGACAGCTCCCCCGTCGCCGCGATCTCGTCGCGGAACTCCATGTCGTAGAGGTTCATTCTGAAGAGCAGGCTTTTCGTCTTCCACTCGGCGCCGAGCTCGACGTCCCAGACGCTCTCGGGTTTCACGGCGGAGAGGTCCGGGAGAACGGACGCGTTGTCTTCCCCGTAGAGGAGGTCGCTCCGGCCGGGCTCGCGCTCCGTCCGGCCCACGGAGAGGTACGCGCTCGCGGTCTTCGAGAGATCGACGCGCACGCCCGCCTTCGGGTTGAAGAACGTCCAGCTCTTCGACGTCTCGCCGACGTCCCCCTCGTAGCCGAACCCGGCGTGGCGCACCTGCGCGTCGAGGAACGGATGCCACGCGCCGAAGTCGCCCAGCAGCTTCACGAACCCGCTCAGCTCGCTCTTCGTGCCGTGGTTCGTGTAGTTGCGGACTCCGTTCTCGCCGTCCTGCGTGTGCGTGGACTCGTAGGCGTTCCCGTTCGCGCCGAGCGTCAGGCGCAGCGCGCCGAGCTTCCGCGTGTAGGTTGCGATCCCGCCGCCGAAGAGCCACGAGAGCCCGTACTCCTGCAGGTTCGTGCGCGCGGCGTCGGAGTAGAGCCGGTACCAGCCGCCCGCGCCGACGGCGTACGGTTGAAGCGAAAGGCTGGCATCGTCGCCGAGCGCGAGCGTCCACTGCGCCGTCGCGAGGTATTCGTGGAAGTGGTCGCGCTCGTCGGGCGACATGGGGTTGTATGCGAGGTCCCGCTCGAGAATCTCCGGCTCGACCGCGTAGAACGCCTGCTGGATGCGCTCCTCGCCGACGAAGCCCGAGATGCGGAGGCTCGAGGTCTCGAAGTCGCGGACGGCGGTGAAGAAGAGGCTGTCCTGCTGCGCGCCCGAGTGCTCGCGGAAGCCGTCCGTCGTCTGCCAGGACGGCCGCAGCGAGAGCCGCCAGCCGTTGCCGAACGTCCCGGTGTTCCAGACGGCGTTCGCCTGCGCCGTCCCGAAGGAGCCTCCGCCGAGGGAGACGGAGAGGCCCTTCTCGCGCGTCGCGTCGAGGCTCTCGAGGTTCACGGAGCCCGCGAACGCAGCCGCGCCGAACGTCGACGTCCCGACGCCGCGCTGGACCTGGACGCTCGCGAGGTTGAGAGAGAGGTTCCCGAAGTCGGCCGTGTAGACGGCGGAGTCCTCGGGCTCGTTCAGCGGCACGCCGTCGAACGTCATGTTCACGCGCGTCTGCGGGAGGCCGCGCAGCGTGAAGTACGCGTAGCCCTGCCCCGAGCCCGTCTCGGAGTACTGCGTGACGGAGGGCGTGTCCTGGAGGAGGACGGGCAGCTCCTGCCCCCAGGCTTTCTCGACGAGCGCCGGCCGGTCGAGGTCCGTCTTCGTGACGGGCGCCTCGTCCTCGCCGCGGATCGCCTGCACGACCACGTTCTCCGTGCGCGCCGGCGTGGGGACGGGAGTCGGCGCCGGGTCCGCGGCGCGCAGGGCGGCTGGCCACACGAGAAGCGTGAAGCAAAGGGTTCGAAACGTCCCGGAATCCATGGTCTCCGCCTTTCCCTACGCCGGTGCGAACCGGATCAGGTTCCGGGGTGTGATCTCAGGCCCTCTCGGGCCACCCCCAGGCTGGGATCAATCTGCGCCGCTTCGGGCGCGGAGTCAACCCGCATCCGGGGGCGGCGCGGCCGTTGCCTCGAGGCGTGCGAGGACGCGTGCGAGGTCTTCGTGCGCCCCGACGAGGACGAGCGTGTCGCCCGCGGCGAGGCGGAAGTCCTCGGGCGGCGGCGCGTGCGGGACGCCGTCGCGGAGGACGGCCGGCACCGCGACGTGCGCGGCGGCGAGATCCAGCTCCGGGAGGAGCCGGCCGTCCGCCGCGGCGTCGGGCAGCACGAGGAAGAGCTCGCTCGTCCCCGCCGCGACGAGCGCCGCGAGGCGGCGCCCGCCCGCCGCCTTCGACTGCGGGTCGCGCAGGCGCCGGTACGCCTCGTCGCGCAGGAGGCGGATCTGCGTCGCGACGACGTTTCCCGGCACGTGCAGGAGCCTGAGGACGCGCGCGACGAGCTCGATCGACGTCTCGAACTCCTCCGGGATGACCTCGTCGGCGCCGAGGCGCGCGCAGCGTCTCGACCTCCTTCACGTAGCGCGTCCGCACGAGAATGCGAACCGTCGGCGCCTGCATGCGGCAGAGCCTCACGACCCGCCGGCAGGCGTCGGGGTCGGGGATCGTGACGACGAGGCCGAGGGCCCGCGCGACGCCGGCGGCGCCCAGCCCCTCCGGACCCGTCGCGTCGGCCCGCAGGGCGTCCAGCCCCTCCCGCCGCGCGTCCGCGATGCGCTCGGGGTCGATGTCCACGAGAACGTGCGGGATGCCGGTCTCCTGGAGGACGCGCGCGACGTTCGTGCCGTTGAGCCCGGCGCCCACGACGACGATGTGCCGTGCGCGCGGCTTTCCCCCGGCCTCGCCCGCGGCTTCCACGGCCTCCGGGAGGCGCACGGCGAGCGCGGGGCCCGCCGCGACGAGGAACGGCGCGAGAACGAGCGTCCCCACCGTCGCCGCGACGACGGTCTGGCGCGCGTCGCCCGTCAGGAGCCCGAGCGCGGCGCCCGTCGTCGCGAGGACGAACGAGAACTCCCCGACGTTCGCGAGCGCGAGCGCGGCGCGCGCGGCCGTGCGCGGCACGGTTCCCGCCGCCCGCAGCGCGGCGAACGCGGCCACCGACTTGACGGCGACGAGGACGAGGACGCCCGCGCCGACCTCGAAGGGGTGGGACACGAGAAACGCCGGCTCGAGCAGCATCCCGACGGAGACGAAGAAGAGACTCGAAAGGAGGTCGTGGAGCGGCGCGAGCGTGGCCGCGACCTCGTGCACGTGGTCGCTCTCCCCGAGGACGATTCCCGCCGCGAACGCGCCCATCGCGGCCGAGACGCCGGCCTTCTCGCCCGCCGCGACCATCGCGAGGACGAGGACGACGACGGCGCCCGTGAACGTCTCGCGGCTGCCCATCCGCGCGACGGCGTCGAGGAGACGCGGGGCCGCCTGCCGCGCGACCGCGACGAGGAGCGCGACGCCCGCGATCGCGAGGACGACGCGGCCGGCGACGGCCGCGGCCCCCGGCCCGCTTCCCGAGACGAGCGCGGGCAGGAAGAGAAGAATCGGGATGACGGCGAGGTCCTGGAAGAGGGCGACCGCGAGGAAGCGCCGGCCGTAGGGCGCCGCGAGCTCGTCGCGCTGCTTGAGGATCGGCAGGACGACGGCCGTCGAGGAAACGGAGACGAGGAGGCCGAGGAAGACGGCCTCGTTCGAGGACGCCCCGATGAGGCGCGCGAGGGCGAACCCCGCCGCGGCCGTCAGCGCCATCTGGAGCGAGCCGCCGACGAAGGACGTCCGGCCGAGCGCCTTCAGCCGCCGGATCGGAAACTCGAGGCCGACGAAGAGGAGGATCAGGGCGACGCCGAACTCGGCGAGGGACTCGACGCGGCGCGCCTCGCGCACCCAGCCGAGCGCGTGCGGGCCGATTGCGACGCCCGTGACGAGGAACCCGACGACCTGCGGGAGCTTCAGGCGCCGGCAGAGGAAGAGGACGGGAAACGACGCCGCGAGGACGACGGCGAGGTCGCGTAGAAACGTCCCTTCCCACATGGAGCGAGCGCGCTATTCAGTCTGGAGGAGCTTGCGCGTCGCCGCGAGCTCCTTCTTCTTCGCGTCGTCGACCTCCGGATAGCGGAGGCCGAGCCCCTCCATCGCGTCGATGATCGCGCCCGCCACGACGAGCCGCGTGAACCACTTGTTGTCCGCCGGGACGACGTACCAGGGCGCCCACGGCTTCGCCGTCGCGCGGATCGCGTCCTCGTAGCACGCCATGTACTCCTTCCAGAGCTGGCGCTCCTTCGCGTCCGCCTCCGAGAACTTCCAGTTCTTTTCGGGCAGGTCGAGGCGCTCGAGGAAGCGTCGCTTCTGCTCCTTGCGCGAGACGTTCAGGAAGAATTTGAGGACGACCATCCCGTTGCGCGCGAGATGCTTCTCCATGTCCGCGATGCTCTCGAACCGCTCCTTCCAGATCTTCTTCGTGACGAGGCGTGGCGGGATCTTCTGCTTCGCGAGGAACTCGGGGTGGACGCGCACCACGAGGACCTCCTCGTAGTACGAGCGGTTGAAGATCCCGATGCGGCCCTGCTCGGGCAGGCACTTCGTCGTCCGCCAGAGGAAGTCGTGGTCGAGCTCCTCGGGGGACGGCGCCTTGAACGAGAAGACCTGGCAGCCCTGCGGGTTCACGCCCGACATCACGTGCTTGATCGTCCCGTCCTTCCCCGCGGCGTCCATCGCCTGGAAGACGAGGAGGACGCCCCACCGGTCCTGCGCGTAGAGCTTGTCCTGCAGGTCGGCGAGCATCTTCACGCTCTGGGCAAGCAGCTCCTTGGCCTTCTTCTTGCCCTCTTTCAGGTGTGCCGTGTCGCGCGGGTCGTGGTCCTTCAGGCGGAAGCCCTTCCCGCTCGTCACGCGGTATGGGTGGACGAATCGGCCGATTTTCGACATGCGCCTCTCCTGCGGAGTTGGACTCATTATGGTCCCCCCGCGGCCGGTGGCGGCCCGCCGCCAGTTCATTCGAATCCTGGCCCCATTCGTGTTTCTTGAAGTAGATTCGGGCCTCGTGACCCCTTTTTTGGAGGTTGGAATGAACATGCTCCGTGACCGGCGCGCCCCGCGCCTCGCCGCCCTTCTCGTGCCCGCCCTCGCCGCCCTTGCGCTCTCGGCCTGCGGCAAGAAGGAAGCCGCCAAGGCCCCGACCCCAGAGGTCTACGTCGCCGGGGGTCGTCGCGCAGGACGTGCCCGTCCCCATCGAGCTCGTCGGCCAGACGAAGGGATCGCAGGACGTCGAGATCCGCGCGCGCGTCGAGGGCTACCTCGACTCGGTCAAGTTCACCGAGGGAACGTTCGTCACGAAGGGGACGCCGCTCTACCAGATCGATCCGAAGCCCTTCGAGGCCACCCTCGCGGCCGCGAAAGCCGACCTCGCCAACGCACGGGCGCGGCACCAGAAGTCCAGCAACGACGTGGCCCGGTACGAGCCGCTCGCCGCGCAGAAGGCGATCAGCCAGCAGGAGCTGGACAACGCCCTCTCCGCCCGGGACGCGGCCAAGGCCCAGGTGGACGCCGGGACCGCGGCCGTGGACAAGGCGACGCTCGACCTCGGCTATTGCTCGATCGCGGCGCCCCTCGACGGGATCGTCGGGACCACGAAGGTCAAGGCGGGCAACCTCGTCGGCAGGGGCGAAAGCACGCTGCTGACGACCGTGTCGAAGGTCGACCCGATCCTGTTCCGCGCCGGGATCAGCGAGGCCGAGTACCTCCGGATCGCGAAGCGGGTCCAGGAGACGGACCAGAAAGGCAAGAAGGCCGAGGTCACGCTGATCCTCGCCGACGGCACCGTCCTTCCCGAGACCGGCCGCGTCGAGGCGATCGAGCGGGAGGTGGACGCCACGACCGGCACCCTCGCGGTGCAGTTCACGTTCCCGAACCCGAACCGCCTCGTGCGCCCCGGCCAGTACGGGCGCGCGCTCCTCGTCGTCGAGACGAAGGCGGGAGCGCTCCTCGTGCCTCAGCGCGCCGTGCAGGAGCTGCAGAACCTGTACAGCGTCGCGACCGTCGGCGCGGACGGCAAGGTCGCCTTCAAGAGCGTCAAGGTCGGTCCCCGAGTGGAGGGCCTCTGGGTGATCGAGGAGGGCCTGAAGGCCGGAGAAACGGTCGTCGTCGAGGGCCTGCAGCGCATTCGCGAGGGCATGACGGTGACCACGAAGCCCGCGGCCGCGATGCCCGGCAGCCCTGAAGCGAAGGAGCCGGCTGCCGAGGCGAAGGCAAAGGCAAAGTAAGCCATGTCCCGCTTCTTCGTCAATCGCCCCATCGTGGCGATGGTCATCTCCATCGTCACGGTTCTCGTCGGCCTCGTCGCCATGTCGGGCCTTCCGATCGCCCAGTACCCCGAGGTCGTGCCCCCGATGGTCCAGATCACCACCACGTTCGTGGGCGCGAGCGCCACCGACGTCGAGGCGTCGGTCGCGACGCCGATCGAGCAGAAGGTGAACGGCGTCGAGAAGGGCATCTACATGAAGTCCACCAACGCCAACGACGGCACCCTGACGCTGAAGGTGTCGTTCGAGGTGGGCTCGAACCTCGACATGGACAACGTCCTCGCCCAGAACCGGGTCTCCGAGGCGACGCCCATGCTGCCGCAGTCCGTCAAGAACTACGGCGTCGCGGTCAAGAAGGCGCTCCCGTTCCCCCTCCTGATCATCTCGGTCAAGTCGCCGAACGGGACGTACGACAACAACTTCCTCTCCAACTACTCCGTCATCAACATCAACGACACGATCGCCCGCATCCCGGGCGTCGGCCAGATCAACCTCTTCGGCGGCAGCGACTACGCCATGCGCGTCTGGCTCCGCCCCGACCGCATCGCGAAGCTCGGGCTCACGGTCCCCGACATCGTGAACGCCGTCAACCAGCAGAACCAGATCTCCCCCGCCGGCCAGATCGGCGGGCCGCCCGCGGCGAAAGGCACCGATTTCACCTACACCGTGAAGGTCAAGGGTCGGCTGCTCGACGAGAAGGAGTTCGGGAACATCGTCGTCCGCTCGAACCCGGACGGATCGCAGGTGTTCCTCAAGGACGTGGCGCGCCTCGAGCTCGGCACGATGCTCTACAACTCCATCGGCCGCCACGACAGCAAGCCCGCCGCCGTCATCGCCGTCTTCCAGATCCCCGGCACGAACGCCATCGAGGTTGCCGATCGCATCAAGAAGACGATGGAAGAGCTGAAGCAGCGCTTCCCCCGCGACATGGACTACCTGATCTCGCTCGACACGACGCTGCCGGTCGCGGAGGGCATCAACGAGATCGTCCACACGCTCTTCGAGGCCGTGCTGCTCGTCATCCTCGTCGTGTTCGTCTTCCTGCAGAACTGGCGCGCGACGCTGATCCCCCTCGTGACGGTGCCCGTCTCGCTCATCGGCGCCTTCATCTTCTTCCCGCTCCTCGGCTTCTCGATCAACGTCCTCTCGCTCCTCGGGCTCGTGCTGGCGATCGGCATCGTCGTCGACGACGCGATCGTCGTGGTCGAGGCGGTCATGCACCACATCGAGCACGGGATGGACCCGAAAGCGGCGACGCTCAAGGCCATGGAGGAAGTGTCGGGCCCCGTGATCGCGATCGGCCTCGTCCTCTCCGCCGTGTTCATTCCCGTGGGCTTCATGGGGGGCATCACGGGGGCGTTCTACAAGCAGTTCGCGATCACGATCGCGCTCTCGGTGCTTCTCTCGGTGATCAACGCCCTCACGCTCAGCCCCGCCCTTGCGGCGATGCTGCTGAAGGCGCCCACCGGGAAGAAGACGCTACTCACGCCGTTCTATGGGTGGTTCAACCGGGTCTTCGGCCGCGGCACCGACGCGTACGTCAGCTTCGCGAGCATCCTGATCCGGAAGACGGCGCGCAGCCTCATCTTCATCCTGATCCTCGTCGGCGCGATCGTCGTTCTCGGGCGGAAGATCCCGGCGGGCTTCATCCCCGAGGAGGACCAGGGCTACCTGATCGCCCAGGTCAACCTGCCCGACGCGTCCTCGCTCGAGCGCACCGACCTCGTGATGAAGAAGGCCGAGGCCATCATCAAGGCGACGGACGGCGTCGAGGGCTACAACACGATCACCGGCTTCAGCCTCGTCACCGGCTCCTACTCCTCGAACATGGGCTTCTTCTTCATCCAGCTCAAGGAGTGGGGCCACCGCAAGACCAAGGAGAATCACGCGAACGGCGTCGTGGCCGCGCTCAACAAGGCCTTCGCGCAGCAGATCCCCGAGGCCACGGCGGTGGCGTTCGGACCCCCGGCGATCCCCGGCCTCGGGACGGGGGCGGGCTTCACGATGCAGCTGCAGGACCGCAGCGGCGGCTCTCCCGAGTTCCTGGCCCAGCAGGCCGCGAAGTTCGTCGAGGCCGCGCGCAAGCGGCCCGAGATCGGGCGCGTCTCGACCCTCTACCGCGCGAGCGTGCCGCAGATCTACGCGGACATCGACCGCAGCAAGGTGCTGAAGGTCGGCGCGACGATCGGCGACGTCAACACGACGCTCGGGGCGCTGCTCGGCAGCTCCTACATCAACGACTTCAACCGGTTCGGCCGCGTCTACAAGGTGTACGTCCAGGCCGAACCCGAGTACCGGAAGGACCCGAAGCAGCTGGGCCTCTTCTTCGTGCGCAGCGGCAAGGGCGAGATGATCCCCCTCGACACGCTGACCACGACGCGGCCCACGTCCGGCCCGGAGTTCACGAACCGCTTCAACCTGTACCGCTCCGCCGAGGTCAGCGGCGTGCCCGCGGCCGGCTACTCGTCGGCGCAGGCCCTCACGGCACTCGAGGAGACCGCCAAGGAGGTTCTGCCGCCGGAGATGGGCTACGAGTGGGCGGACATGTCGTACCAGGAGAAGAAGGCCCCCGGCGTCGTGGTCGTCTTCGCTCTCGCGATCCTGCTCGTGTTCCTGATCCTGGCGGCGCAGTACGAGAGCTGGGGGCTGCCCTTCAGCGTCCTCCTCGGCACGCCGTTCGCGGTCTTCGGCGCCTACTTCGGCCTCTGGCTCGCCCGGCAGTTCTCGGAGAGCTACGTGAACAACGTGTTC
This sequence comes from Acidobacteriota bacterium, assembly GCA_016716715.1. Taxonomy (NCBI): domain Bacteria; kingdom Pseudomonadati; phylum Acidobacteriota; species Acidobacteriota bacterium. The sequence goes on from JADJVE010000006.1 coordinate 24,840, forward strand.
GCGCAGATCGCGCTCATCATGCTGATCGGGCTCGCCGCCAAGAACGCGATCCTGATCGTCGAGTTCGCGAAGATGCAGCAGGCCGCGGGGATGGGCCTCGTCGAGGCCGCGCTCAGCTCGGCCAAGCTGCGCTTCCGGCCCATCCTCATGACGGCCTTCGCCTTCATCCTCGGCGTCGTGCCGCTCCTGACGGCGTCTGGCGCCGGGGCCGAATCGCGCAAGGTGATCGGCATGGCCGTCTTCTCCGGCATGCTGATCGCGACCATTCTCGGCGTCTGCCTGATCCCGGTGCTGTTCGTGGTGGTCGAGAAGCTGACGGGCGGCAGCAAGCACCCAGCGCCTCCGGGTGACGCACCGGCGCCCGCGGCCGGCCACGAGGGAGGGCACTGAGATGAAGAAGCTTCTCGCTCCCGCACTGCTGGCCGCGCTCCTCGCCGGTTGCGCCGTCGGCCCCAACTACAAGCAGCCCCCCCTCGCCGTTCCCGAGCAGTACCGCGAGGTCCAGGGCCCGCCCACGCCGGGCGAGTCGCTCGCCGACCTCAAGTGGTGGGAGTCGTTCGGGGACCCGGTCCTGAAGGGCCTGATCGACGAAGCGCTCCTCCACGGCTACGACGTCCGGATCGCGGCGTCGCGCGTCGACGAGGCGCGCGCGCGCGCGGGCATCGCAAAGTCCGAGTTCTTTCCTCAGATCGGCTACGGAGGCGACGTGTCGCGCCGGCTGATCTCGACGGAGGTCGCGCCGGGATCGACGACTCGAAACCTCGTCTCCGCCAACGTGAACTTCGGCTGGGAGCTGGACCTCTGGGGACGGATCCGGCGCCTGAACGAATCCGCGAAGGCGCAGTACCTCGCGACAGAGGAAGCGCGGCGCGGCGTCGTTCTGTCGCTCGTCTCCGAGGTCGCGACGACCTACTTCACGCTCCGCGCTCTCGACGAGCAGCTCGCCATCTCGAAGTCGACCGTCGGCTCGTTCGAGGAGCAGTACAAGCTCTACGACCTGAAGCTCAAAGGGGGAGCGGCCTCCGCCATCCAGACGTCCTACGCCGGCGCGGCCCTCGGCCAGGTGGCCGCACAGCTGCCGGAGATCGAACGGCAGATCGAGGCGACGGAGAACCGGCTCAGCCTGCTTCTCGGCCGGAACCCGGGGCCGATCCCGAGGGGAGGCGTGCTCTGGGCGCAGGCGCCGCCCCCGAAGATCCCGGCGGGCCTCCCGTCGGACCTCCTGAAACGGCGGCCGGACATCCTCCAGGCCGAGCAGCAGCTCGTCGCCGCGAACGCCGACGTCGGCGTCGCGACGGCGAACTTCTTCCCGTCCATCAGCCTGACGGGGCTCTTCGGCGGCATCAGCGGGGACGTGTCGAATCTCTTCGGCACGGGCAAGACCTGGTCGATCGCGGCGGGCCTCGTCGGACCGCTCTTCCAGGGGGGCCGGCTCCGGGCCGAGTACGAGGTGTCCGTGGCCCGATGGGAGCAGGCGAAGGCCCAGTACGAGCAGGCGGTCACGGGCGCGTTCGCCGAGACGACGACGGTCCTGTACGCGCGGGAGAAGATCGACGCGTCCATCTTCCAGCTGAAACGCACCGTCCGCGACTATCAGGAAATGGTCCGGCTCGCCAACGTGCGTTACGACGCGGGCGTATCGGACTACTTCGAGGTTCTCTACGCCATGCAGCTTCTCTACCCGGCCCAGATCCGGCTCATCAGCGCACGGCTGGACCTCGCAGCCGACTACGTGAACATCTACAAGGCGCTCGGCGGCGGGTGGAGCCAGCCCGAGACGCCGCCCGCGCCCGCGTCGAAGTAAGGAGCTGTCGTGGCCAAGACCGAAAAGAAGGACGGGAAGAGGGCCGACGGGAACGGCAAGCTCTCCGCGAAGAAGTACGCGAAGCAGCTCCGGCGCCTGCAGGTCGAGCTGTGCCATCTCCAGGAGTGGGTCAAGCACAAGGGCCTGCGGGTCATCGTGATCTTCGAGGGACGCGACGGCGCCGGCAAGGGCGGCACGATCCGCGCCCTCACCGAACGCGTCAGCCCGCGCGTCTTCCGGCTCGTCGCGCTGCCCGCGCCGTCGGACCGCGAGAAGAGCCAGATGTACATCCAGCGCTACATGGCGCACTTCCCCGCCGCGGGCGAGGTCGTGATCTTCGACCGGAGCTGGTACAACCGGCTCGGCGTCGAACGCGTCATGGGGTTCTGCACGGACGAGCAGTACGACCGCTTCCTCGAGCTCTGCCCCGTCGTCGAGAAGTACATCACGGACGGCGGCATCCTCCTGATCAAGTACTGGCTGGAGGTCGGCAACAAGGAGCAGGAACGCCGCTTCGAGGCGCGCATCACGGACCCGATCCGCCAGTGGAAGCTGAGCCCCATGGACCTTCCTGGGCGTTCGAAATGGTACGAGTACTCCCTCGCGCGCGACCGGATGCTCAAGGCGACCGACACCCGGCACGCGCCCTGGGCCCTCGTCCGCTCCGACGACAAGAAGAAGGCGCGCCTGGAACTGCATCGCGGACTTCCGGAGCCGGATTCCGTACAAGAAGGTGCCGCGCGAGAAGATCAAACTGCCGAAGCGCTCGGCGAAGCACGCCTACGACGACCAGGCGTCGCTCAAGGGCCGGCGGTTTGTCCCCGAGAAATACTGACGCGGCGACCTACTTCAGGCCGAAGTCGACGCGGCTCGCGCGCGCCTTGTCCTTCGGCGCCGCGGCCTGCGTGCCGGGCTCGAGGACGAAGATGCGCGCCGCGTCCGCCGCGGCCGGGCCCGTGAGGTAGTCCTTCACGGCGTTCGACCGCGCGAGGGCGAGCTGCCGGAGGTCGTCGTCTCCGACCTGCTCGTTCACGAGCATGAGCTTCTCAATCTCGTCGGCCGGCAGGTCCTTCGCGAATCCGAGCGTCGTCCGCGGCTTCGGGAACTTCTCCTTCTTGTACGCCCTCTTGAGGTAGACCTCGCGCTCGGCGGCCTCCACGACGACGCCATCCACGCTCGCGGGGGCGGCTCCCGACCTCGCGAGGTCGGGCAGCTTCTGCGCCTTGATCTTCCGTTCGACGCGGGCGGTCCGCAGCCCCTTCGAGATCCGCGCCCGAGAACCGCCCGGTCGCCTGGAGCTTCAGCGCGGGCCGGTCGTGGAGCGCTTTCGCGAGTGCGTCGAGCTTCTTCTTCCCCGCGTCGTCCAGCGTCGTGAGGCCGTCCGGGAAGTCCACGCTGGAGAGCTCGTCGCCCTTGCCGCCGAAGAGCTTTCCGAGGAGCGCGAACGGCGCCGTGACCGCCTTCGAGATCAAGTTCCCGAGGACCTGCCAGACGATCTTGCCGATCCGGAACTTCGGGTCGTCGAGCGAGCCCTCGATCGGGAGGTCGAGGTCGATGACCCCGTCCTTGTCCTTCAGGAGCGAGACGGCGAACTTCACGGGGAGCTTCGTCGCGCCCTTGCTTTCGACCTTGTCGCCGAACTCAAACTGGTTCACGAGAAAGCGGTTCGATGCGTTCAGCTTGCGGTTCACGACCTTGTAGGCAACCTCCATCGTGAGCGAGCCGCTCGCGATCGTGTAGCCCGCGTACGCCCCCGAGTAGGGCGTGAAGGACGGAAGGTCGATGTCGCGAAAGCTCGCCTTGACGTCCGCGAACGTCGCCGCCGCGAGCGGGTTGATCGTGCCCGAGACCTGCAGGGGGGAGTGGTTTGCGAGGCTGCCGCGCAGATCGAGCGTGGCGACGGTGCCCTCCTCGGACGAGAGACCCGTCACGCGGCCGCCGAGGTCCCCGAGCGTCGCCGAGTAGTTCGGCCTGATGAAGTGGTCCGCGATGCCGATGCGTCCGCCCTGAAGAGTGATCTCGTCGATCCGGATCGGCATCGTGAGCCGCGCGTCCTTCTCGCCCGGCGCGGCCGCCGCCGCGGCAGTTGCGGGTGCGGGATCTGGAGCCGAAGCCGGCCTTGCGTCGGCCGGCGGCCCAACCTCTTCGTCCTCTTTCGGAGCGGGCGCCCCGACGATCTTCCGGAGGTTTACGGTCCCGTCGGCCTCGATCGTGACGTCGCAGGCGAGACCGACGGCCGCGAGCTGCTTCACCTCGAGGAAGAGAGGGTTGTAGCCTGCCTTCATCCCCGTCGCCGAAAACGACTCCCACTTCAGGAAATCCAGCTTCGTCGACTCGTCGACCGCGAGAACGTTTGCGACGAGGGCGTTTCCCGTGTAGACGACGCTGGCCTTGCCGGCCGGGTCCTCGCGCAGCGCGAGCGTCCCGCCCGCGCTCACGAGGCCCCTTGCAAGCTCGAGCCTCAGATTCGGGAGGACGTATGCCTCCAGCGGCACGAGGTCGACGTCTTTCACGGCCACCTTGAGGTCGGCGTAAATGGGACGGAAGCCCACGGGCCCCTTCGCGGTCGCGACGCCCTTGCCGTCCACGCCGAACTTCGTGGCAAGTGTCCCCTTCGAGCCCTTCGCCGTCGAGAGATTCTCGAGCAGGACGTCGGTCTTCGTGAGCGAGTAGCGCGCCGGGTGGTCCCAGCCGCGGTCGTCGATCTTCACGGTCCATCCGCGGAGGTCGATCTTCCTGAGCGTGACGTCCCACGGGGCCGACGGCGGCGGCGGCTTGGCCGGGTCCGGCCTGGGCACCAGCTCCATGAGATCCGCGTTGCCGTCCTTCTCGCGGACGATGGCGAGAAAACCGTTCGTGCCGGTGAAATCTCCGAGGACGAACGTGTGCCTCCCGACGTCCAGCGAAGAGCCCGTCAGCGCGAGCGTCGCAGCCGTGAAGAACGGCTCCTTCTCGCTCTTCTTCCTCACGCGCGGCCCCGCGACCGTGATCGCAAGGTCGTCGAGCGTCGTGTTCGCATCCTTCCCGGTCGAAAACGTGTACCGGGTCTTCAGGCCGAGAACGCCCGCGTCGATCGAAGCGGGGACGAACTCGTCGACGAACGTCGTATAGCGCTTGAGGGGCGCCCCCTCCACCGAGAAGGTCCCGGCGACGGCGACGGCGGCGGGATTCATCGAGAGAGTGCCCGCGTTGCGAAACGTCTCGCCGGCGTCGCTCCTCGCAGAGGCCTCGAAGGCGGCTGGGCTTCCCGGAACCGTCGAGAACCCCTTCACGGAAGCGGCGACGTCGGACAGGACCGCATGGAAGGAGGGATGGAAGGCGAAATCGTCGTAGTGGACGACGCCGCCGGAGATCGCCGCCTCGGCGAGCTGGACGAGGAACGGCTTGGCGGCCGCGGTCGATGGTACCGGCGCGCCCCGCCCCTCTTCACCCTTCGAAGGAATCCTCGTCTTCGTCTTTCCCGGCGCCGCGAGCGCGTTCGCGATGTCGTGCTCGGCCATCGTGTTGCGGCGGACCCAGAGTTCCGGCGCCGTGAGCTTCAGGCTCCGGAGCTTCGCGGACCGTCCGAACACCTCGATCGCGTCGGCGTCCGCGTCGAATCGCTCCCACGCGACGAGGGGCTTTCCGTTCTGCGACACGGCAACCTTGCGGAGCGCCGCCGTGCCGGAGACGACGAGGGCGGGGTCGCCTGCCACGGGCTGCGTGAACGCGAGGACGAGCTTCGCGTCGAGCCGCGCCGACGTGATTTTCGACGGGATGTCGGCGGGAACGTACGCGAGGTAGAACGGGACGTCGACGTCCGAGAGGTTCAGGTCGAGCGTCGTCTCGCGGGACGCGCTGAACGGCTTCGTCTTTCCGTGCAGCACGAACGGGGCGCCGTTCACCTTCGCCTCGAAGGCGGGCTGCGTCGTGATCTCGACCTTCGACGGGATGTTCGAGAGGAACGGGATCCCGATCAAGACGTCGCGGACGGCGTGCTTCGTCTTCTTCGGGCGGTCGTCGAAGTCCACGCTGCCGCCCGAGACCCGGATGTTGTTCAGGGAGAACCGCAGCGGTTTGTCATCCTTCGGCTTCGGCTTCGAATATTCTTCGATGAGGTCGGAGACGCTGTACGCCGATTCCGTGACACGCGCGAGATGGACCGCAGGTTTCTCGAGCGTGATCGCCCGGAGAACCGGCCCGCCGCGGAAAACGGACGAGACCTCGGCGTTCACGTAGAGGCTCTCGAAGGACAGGAACGGGCCCGTCCCGTCGCGGTCCCTCACGTCGAGGCCCTTCAGCGTCACGGAGAGCGCGAAGGGATTGACCGACATTTCGCGCAGCGTCGCCTTGCGGTGCAGCGCCTCGCCGATCTTCCGCTCGACGACGGGACGAAGGATCGCGGGGAGAAGGAGAAATCCGACGAGGGACCAGAAGGCGAGCAGGACGCCAGCGACGATCGCAGCCTTGCGCACGCGCGGGTGCCGCAGCGTTTCCGGAATGTTCACGATCAGAACTCCACTCCTGTCGAAAGGTCGCGCTCAGGCCTCGTCCGCGAGAGCGCGCCAGGCGTAGCCCGCGAGAACGGCGCCGGCGAGCGGGGCGACCCAGAAGAGCCAGAGCTGCTCGACGGCCCACCCACCGACGAAGAGCGCGGGACCCGTGCTGCGGGCCGGGTTCACGGACGTGCCCGTGACGGGAATGCACACGAGATGGATGAGTGTAAGGCCGAGGCCGATCGCGATCGGCGCGAAGCCGGCGGGCGCCCGCTTGTCCGTCGCGCCGAGGATGATCAGGAGGAACATGAACGTGAAGACGACCTCGGCGACGAGGCAAGCCATCAGCCCGTAGCCGCCCGGCGAATGTGCGCCGTAGCCGTTCGATCCGAAGCGGCCGGCCTCGAAGCCCGGTTTGCCGCTCGCGATGACCCAGAGCACCGCGGCCGCTGCGATCGCGCCCGCGACCTGCGCGACCACGTACTTCAGAAGGTCACCGGCTGGAAAACGGCCCGCCGACCAGAGCCCGACCGACACCGCCGGGTTGAAGTGGCCGCCCGAAATCGGCCCGACGGCATACGCCATCGTGAGGACCGTGAGGCCGAACGCGAGCGAGATTCCCAGGAAGCCGATCCCAAACTGGGGAAACGCCCCGGCGAGGACCGCGCTGCCGCAGCCTCCGAGGACGAGCCAGAACGTACCGAGACACTCCGCAGCGACCTTCTTGACCATGAGACTCAGCCTCCTGTTGGAATCGGTGCATCGCTGGAGCGGATGCCCGGATTCGGACGAAGTGTGATCGTGTGCCGGACTCTACATAATTCCGGGCATGACGGCCAATCTCACACCCCAGTACCACGACGCCGAAGAGAGATTCAAGCGCGCGACGGACCACGCGGAGAAGCTCGCGGCTCTGCGCGAGATGATCGCCCTCCTCCCGAAGCACAAGGGCACGGAAAAGATGCTCGCCCACCTGCGCAAGCAGGTTTCCAAGCTCGAGGACGAGGCCGATCGGCCCGCGCACGGCGGCCACGGGCACCGCGCCGAAATCGGGCACGTCAAGCGCGAGGGGGCCGGCCAGTGGGTGCTCCTCGGGGCGCCGAACGCGGGCAAGTCGTCGCTCCTCGCGGCCCTCACGCACGCGCACCCCGAGATCGGCGAGTACCCCTTCACCACGCGCGCGCCGCTGCCCGGGATGATGGAGTTCGAGGACGTGAAGGTGCAGCTCGTAGACACCCCGGCCGTGGCCGAGGGGCACACCGAGCCGTGGCTCCCGAATCTCGCGCACGACGCCGACGGCGTCCTCCTCGTCGTGGACGTCACGGCCGACGACGGCGGTTCCGCCGCTCTGCTCCACGACCTCCTCGCCCGGGCGCGCGTGTGGCCCGCGACTCGGGCGCGGCCGGCCGACGCTCCGTCGTTCCTCGCCTCGAGGCCCGTCCTCGTCCTCGGAAACAAGAGCGAGGACGACGACGGCACGTTCGCGAGGCTCGCGAAGGAGGCGATCGGCGCGGACCTGCCGTTCTTCCCCGTGTCGGCGGCGACGGGCGCCGGCCTCGAGCCGCTGCGCGCGGTCCTCTTCCAGACTCTCGGGAAGATCCGCATCTACCCGAAGGAGCCCGGGAAGAAGCCGAACCTCGAGAGCCCGTTCGTGCTCCCGGCGGGCGCGACGATCCACGACCTCGCCGTCCACGTCCACAAGGAGATCGCCGAGCGGATGAAGTTCGCGCGCATCTGGGGGCACGCGAAGTTCGACGGCCAGCAGGTGGACCGCCACCACGTCCTCGCGGACAAGGACGTGGTGGAGCTGCACGCCTGAGGGCGGGCCGGGTCACCTCCGGTAAATCGTCTTCCCTTCCTTGATCGTCTCGAGGACCTTGACGTCCTTGATTGCCATCCGGTCGACCTTGAGCGGATTCCGGTCGAGGACGACGAGGTCGGCGAGCTTGCCGGCCTCGAGCGAGCCCTTCGTCTTCTCCTCGCCGTACTGCTCCGCCGCCCAGATCGTCATCGCCTTCAGGCCCTCCATCGGCGTGACGCGCTGATCGGGCCCGATCTCGGCGCCGGCGCGCGAGACGCGGTTCACGGCCGTCCAGAGCATGAACATCTGGTCGAGAGGAGCGACGACGAAATCCGTGTGGTTCGTTGGGCGCAGCCCGGCGTCGATGGCGTCGCGCATCGGGCTGATGTACGCCGCCTGGTCCTTCCCGCGATTCGCGATGTGGGCCTCGGCGAAATAGTACGTGTGGAGCGTGTAGAACGAGGGGCGGACCTTGTACGCGACGAACTTCGGGATCTGGTCCTTGCGCAGGAACTGCGTGTGGATCGTCGTGACGTTCCAGGGCTTCGAAAAGTCGCCCGCCCGCGCGAACTCGTAGGCCTTCAGGAAGCCGTCGATTGACGCGTCGCCGTTGCAGTGCAGGTTCAGCGGCACGCCCATGTCGTAGACCTTCTTGACCATCGCGTTGGCCGTGTCCTGCGGGAACGTCAGCTCGCCCTTCCAGTTCTTCTCGCCACCGGGTCCCCCGGTGAGGTAGGGCGTCGTGAAAGCGGCGGTACGCCCCTGGGGCGAGCCGTCCATCGTGATCTTGACGCCGCCGATCTTGAAGCGCTTCTCGTAGGTTCCCCAGCTTGCGAGCGGGAATTCCTTGAGGACGTTGTCGACGTCGGTGATGAAAGGGTACGCGACGACGTCGATGACGTTCGCACCGGCCGCCGTGGCACGCTTCATCGTCTGGATCTGCGGGAGATGGCTCGCCCCTTCATGGGCGGTCGTCACGCCGGCCTCGGCGTAGAGCATCTGCCCCGCCTTCGTCCACTCGATTTCCTGCGCCGGCGTCATGGCCTCCGCCTTCTCCATGACCGGGAGGAACGCGGTCTCCATGATCAGGCCCCAGGGCTCCTGAGTGCCGGGCTTCCTCACGATGACACCGCCCGGAGGCGTCTTCGTCGCTTCGCCGATCCCGTACTTCTTCAGCGCGAGGGTGTTCATCACGGCCCCGTGCATCGACACGTGGTCGATCCGCACCGGGTTATCCGGGAACGCGGCATCGAGGTCGTCCCGGTTCAGGAGTCGGCCATCCGGCATGACGGTGTCGTCGTAGCCGTAGGCCATGACCATTTCGCCCTTCGCGATCTTGCGGTCTACCGCGAACTTCCTGAGCTCGGCGACGATGCTCGGGACGTCCTTGCCGGGGCCAGCCGGCGGCGCATAGAGCTTGCACTGGTTCGCAACGAGCAGCGAGTTGATGTAGTGCGAGTGCGCGTCGATGAAGCTCGGCATCAGCGTCTTGCCGCCGAGGTCGACGACCTTCGTCGCGGCGCCCTTGTGAGCCTTCTCGACGTCGGCCTTGCTCCCAACCGCGAGGATCTTTCCGTCCTTGACGGCGACGGCCTCGGCCGTGGGCATCTTGTCGTTGACGGTGACGATCTCGCCGCCGGTGTAGATCGCGTCGGCGGTCTTCTCGGGAAGCGGGCCGGATGGCGCGCAGCCGACGGAAAACACGAGAGCGCAGACCATCAGCGCCCCGACCGGAAACGTCGGTTTCATGTGACCTCCTCGAGCGTTCAGTTGCCCGGCGTGTACCAGATCGGCGAACTCCAGGCACGTTCCTGGATGGTCGCCGGCACCTTCGTCAAGGGGGGCATGTTGAGGCGCGCCGCGTCATACGTGTTCCAGCGCGGGGTCGGGATCTCGAGGACACGGGCGTAGTAGAAGGCGCGCTCGGAAGCCTTGAAATCGGGATCGGTCCAGCCCGTCGCAAGCTGCGGGGCGCCGATGCTGTTCGTGTACGTCGCGGTTTTCACGTCCACCGTGTTGCCGACCAGAGGCAGCTTGCCGTTCGCGCCGATCTTCCGGTCGCCGGACCACGCGACGTCGTAGACCTTCTCGCGCTGCTTGCCGGCCGCGTCGAGCCAGCCCTTCACGATCTGGACACGGTCGAGATTGCCGCTCTTGGGGTCCTTGAGCGCCACGACCAGGAACGTCGGCGCCTTGCCGGCGCCCTTCTTCAGGTCTCCGCCCATCGGGACGCCCTTGGCGTAGGCCAGCTTGACGAAGTCCGCCTTCTTCACGTCGTCGGGGGCATAGTCGAAGCCGCCGAAGAAGCGCACCTTCATCATCGGGCCCGTCGTCCCGAAGGTCTCCTTGCGCTGCATCGCATCCCAGATCGCCTCGCGCGTGTTCTGCGGGGCCCAGACCCCGGCCAGACCGGCCGAGCTGAACTCCTGGATCTGCTGGATCTGACCTGCCGGCGCACCCGGGATTCCGGTCAGACGCTCCTTCGCGTTGTTCTCGAACGCGAACTTGCCGGTGAAGTTGTATTCCTCGTGGCTGGCCGCCGCGTTGTGCGTGTCGGTGTCGCCGATGAAGCCGTATTTGAAGGGATCGCCCGCACCGCGTGCGGCCTGGCTCATCCCGTCGAGCAGCGCCTGGCGCACGAAACTGCCCTTGCGATGAGTCGGCCGCTCGAAGTCCGCCGACAGCGTGTAGTCCCACTGCTCGAAGCCGGCGAATTCGTCTTTCGGCGACAGGTCGGGGTGGGTCTCCGACGTGCCCTTGATCTGGGTGATTTCGTACAGCGGTTCGTTGGCGGCGCGGGTTTTGTTGTAGGCCGCGTCAATCGGCTTGCCGTCGCGCTTCACCATGTCGAACATGAGGCCGTCGCTCGCATTGGCGTTGTGCGGGATGGCGAAAAGCGTCGAGCCCTTGGCGCGCTGGTCCTCCATCCACTTCCACAGGACCTCGGGGTCGTCGGAATCAAGCGCCGAGAGCACCATGTCCGGCAGGTGCTTCGTGTCGCGGAAGACCACGACGCGGTGCAGGTTGCGCTTCTGCGGGTTCGACGTCCATTCGAACCCGGCGAACGTCGTGAACTTGCCAGGGACGTAATTCGCTTCCGCCGCCTTGATGATCTCCGCCCAGACGGAGCGCGCGAGCGCCGGATCGCTCAGCTGCGGGTCGCGCTTACCCTCGCTCATGTCGCGCAGGATGCCGGCGAACGTTTGCAGCCGCACGTTCGCGTCCGGCGAGTTCACGCCCTTGGCGATCTCCGTCTTGCTGATCGGGCTGTCGGGGTTCGACATCTGGTTGAAGACGCCCATGTACTCGGCATGGTCGGCCACCATGTAGAAGTCCAGCGGGACCTTGAGCTGCATGTCCGGCCCGCCGCTCCCGGTGATCGGCCTGCCCTGCGCCCAGGCGTAGGCGTCCGTCGGTGTCGTCTTGGAGCCGTTGGTCAGCGCGTCGAACGACCACCCGGTGTGGACATGGACGTCGCCGAAGTAGGCGTTGTTGTCGGGGTTCGGCGCCGGCAGGGAGGCCGCGGGCGCGGACGGCGCAGTTGGAGCGGCCGAGGTGGCGGCCGGCGGCCGCGACTTCGAGCAAGCGGCGAGAGCCAGTGCAAGAGTGACGACGCCCAGCGTGGCCCTGGTCCCTGGGGAAGCGAGTGTCATGAGGGCTCCTCTCGGTTCAGGCTGAGATCCAGTCTTAGCCTAACCCAGGAGGAGCCCGGACGCGATCAGCCGGCGGACATCGAACCCAGGAACTCCGCGTTGTTCTTCGTCTTGTCCAAACGCTCGATGAGGAGCTCCATCGCCTCCACCGTCGAGAGCGGGTTCAAGACCTTGCGGAGGATCCACACGCGGTTGAGCTCCTGCTTCTCGAGGAGCAGCTCTTCCTTGCGCGTGCCCGACTTGTTGAGGTCGATGGCCGGGAAGACGCGGCGGTCGACGAGCTTGCGGTCGAGGTGGACCTCCATGTTGCCGGTCCCCTTGAACTCCTCGAAGATGACGTCGTCCATGCGCGAGCCCGTGTCGATGAGGGCCGTCGCGATGATCGTCAGCGAGCCGCCCTCCTCGATGTTGCGCGCCGCGCCGAAGAACCGCTTCGGCTTCTGGAGCGCGTTCGCGTCCACGCCGCCCGACAGGACCTTGCCCGACGGCGGGCACGTCGTGTTGTAGGCGCGCGCGAGGCGCGTGATCGAGTCGAGGAGGATCACGACGTCGCGCTTGTGCTCGACGAGGCGCTTCGCCTTCTCGATGACCATCTCGGCGACCTGCACGTGGCGCGTCGCGGGCTCGTCGAAGGTCGAGGAGATGACCTCGCCCTTCACCGAGCGCTGCATGTCCGTGACTTCCTCGGGCCGCTCGTCGATCAGGAGGACGATGAGCGTGACCTCGGGGTGGTTCGTCGTGATGGAGTTCGCGAGCGCCTGCAGGAGCATCGTCTTGCCCGTGCGCGGGGGCGCGACGATGAGGCCGCGCTGACCCTTGCCGACGGGCGCGATGAGGTCGAGGACGCGCGAGGACATGTTCGGAGTCTCGAGGCGGATCCGCTCCTGCGGGTAGAGCGGCGTCAGGTTGTCGAAGAGGATCTTTTCGCGCGCGACGTCCGGGTGCTCGAAGTTGACCGCCTCGACCTTGATGAGAGCGAAGTAGCGCTCCCCTTCCTTCGGCGGGCGGATCTGGCCGGAGATCGTGTCGCCCGTGCGCAGCCCGAACTTGCGGATCTGCGACGGCGAGACGTAGATGTCGTCCGGGCCGGCGAGGTAGTTGTACTCGGGGGCGCGCAGGAAGCCGAAGCCGTCCGGCAGCACCTCGAGGACGCCCTCCGAGAAGATGAGACCCAGGCGTTCCGTCTGCGTCTGGAGGATCTTGAAGATCAGCTCCTGCTTGCGCAGCGCGGGCGCGCCCTCGACCTCGAGCTCCTGCGCGATCTTGAGGAGCTGCGGCATCGTCTGGTTGTGGAGCGTGCGGATGTCGAGCATCGGCTCGGCGGGGGCGGCCGGGGCCGGCTGCTCTTCCACGTCGGCGGGAAGGTCGCGGGGATCGATGTCGCGGACGGCGTAGTCGGCGCCGGGGACCTTGCGTCGGGGCATGGGGTTACTCCTTCGGGGCGGGTGCGAGCGCCGCGCGCAGGAGGCGCGCGAGCTCGGGCAGGTTTTCGCCGGTCTCGGCCGAGACGGGCAGGAGGGGGCGATCCGGGGCGGCGAAGGCGGCCGAGAGCACGCGCAACTGGCGTACGCGCTGCGACGGCTTCACGGCATCCCATTTCGTCGCAGCGACGAAAGTGGGGACCGAAGATTCTCTTAGAAAGAGGGACATGGAGAGGTCCCTCTCCTGCGGTTCTATGCGGCTGTCGACGAGGAGGAGCGCGGCGGTGGCGCCGGCGGGCGTCGCATCGGCCTCCTCGGGCGAGCCGACGAGCAGAGTCTCTATCAACCCTTCAAAGGAAATTCTCTTTTCCTTTCCCGTCTTCGCATAGCCGTATCCCGGGCAGTCCACGACGTCGAAGCGGTCGCCGACGCGGTACCAGTAGAGGGCCTGCGTGCGGCCCGGGGTCTGGGACACGCGCGCGACCTTCACGCCGAGAAGCGCGTTCAGGAGGCTCGACTTCCCCACGTTCGAGCGGCCGAGGACCGCGAGCGCCGGAAGGGCATTTTTCGGGCACTCGCCCGGACGGTGGCCGGCCAGGGCGAGGCGGACTTCCGCGCCGGAGGCGAGCACACCCTTGGCGCCGCCGGGCCGTGAGCCGGCGCGCGACCTCGCGGAGGACAAAGTCGTCTTCATTGGATGAGTCGAATTCCCCGGGGAGGGGAAAGAAAAGATTTCTTAGAAGGTGAAGAGGGACGGGAGCCCGTCCCGGAACGGAGCTTATCAGAGAGGGCGGGCTGGCCTTACTGAGGAGTCGTGGTCCCGGCTTCGGCCGCCAGGTCCTTCGGCACCATCGGCGAGGGCGCGCCCTCGAGAGTGAGCCGCACGACCTCGTCCACGTCCTCGACGAGGTGGAACTCCATGACGTTCCGGATCTCTTCCGGCAGGTCGTCGAGATCCTTGTCGTTCTCCTTCGGGAGGACGATCGTCGTGATCCCCGCGCGGTAGGCCGCGAGGAGCTTCTCCTTGATGCCGCCCACGGGCAGAACCTTTCCCCGGAGCGTGATCTCGCCCGTCATCGCGATGTCCTTGCGGACCGGGATCCGCGTGACGGCCGAGAGGATGGACGTCGCCATCGTGATGCCCGCCGAGGGGCCGTCCTTCGGGATCGCGCCCTCGGGAATGTGGATGTGGATGTCCTTCTTCTCGTAGAAGTCGGGCTCGGCGCCGTAGAGCTCGGCCCGCGTGCGCACGTAGGAGAGCGCCGCGCGCGCGGACTCCTGCATCACGTCCCCGAGCTGGCCCGTCAGGACGAGGTTGCCCTTGCCGCGCATGAGCGTCGTCTCGATGTGGAGGACGTCGCCGCCCGTCTCGGTCCACGCGAGGCCCGTCGTGAGCCCGATCTCGGCCTTCTCGCCCTTCTTGCTCAGCCGGTACTTCGCCTTGCCGAGGAACCCGGCGAGGTTGTCGGCCGTGACCGTCACGGGCGTCTCGACGTCCTTGCCGACGATCTTGCGCGCGATCTTCCGGCAGACCGAGGCGATCTCGCGCTCGAGGCTGCGGACGCCGGCCTCGCGCGTGTACTTCTCGATGAGCCCATAGAGGGCGCCGTCCTCGAACACCGCCTGATCGGGCGTGAGGCCGTTTTCCTTGACCTGCTTCTTGACGAGGAACTGCTTCGCGATGGCGACCTTCTCGTTCGGCGTGTAGCCGGAGAGGACGATGATCTCCATCCGGTCCTTGAGGGCCGGCGGGATCGGGTGGATCACGTTCGCGGTCGCGATGAACATGACCTTAGAGAGGTCGTACTCCGCGTCGAGGTAGTGGTCCACGAAGGAGTGGTTCTGCTCGGGGTCGAGGACCTCGAGGAGCGCCGACGACGGGTCGCCCCGGAAGTCCATCGACATCTTGTCGACCTCGTCGAGCAGGAACACGGGGTTCACGGTCCCCGCCTTCTTCATGAGCTGGATGATCTGGCCCGGGAACGCGCCGATGTACGTCCGCCGGTGCCCGCGGATCTCGGCCTCGTCGCGCACGCCCCCGAGCGAGAGGCGGACGAACTTGCGGTTCAGCGACTTCGCGATGCTCTTCGCGAGCGACGTCTTGCCGACGCCGGGAGGGCCCGCGAAGCACAGGATCGAGCCCTTCGTCTCCGTGACGAGCTGCCGGACGGCCAGGAACTCGAGGATGCGCTCCTTGACCTTCTCGAGGCCGTAGTGGTCCTCGTTCAGGATCTTCTCGGCGCGCTTGATGTCCTTCGCCTCGCGCGTCGCCTTCTTCCAGGGCACCGTCACGAGCCAGTCGATGTAGTTGCGCGAGACGGTGGCCTCGGCGGAGACGTTCGGCATCGCCTCGAGACGCTTGAGCTCGGCGAGCGCCTTCTCCTTCGTCTCCTTCGGCATCCCCGCCTTCTCGATCTTGCCGCGGAGCTCCTCGATCTCGTCGGACTTGTCGTCCTTCTTGCCGAGCTCCAGGTGGATCGCCTTGATCTTCTCGTTGAGGTAGTACTCCTTCTGGGCCCGCTCCATCTGCTTCTTGACCTTGTTGTTGATCCGGCGATCGATGTTGATCTTCTCGATCTCGATCTCGAGCAGGTCCTGGAGCTTCTGGAGGCGCTCGAGCGGGTTGACCGTCTCGAGGAGCGCCTGCTTCTCTGGCGTCGGGATGGACGACGGCAGGTGCCCGGCGAGCATGTCGCAGAACGCGTCGGCGTCGTCCATCTTGAGGGACGAGAGGAGACCCTCGAACGCGAGGTGGTGCGAGAGCTTCGCGTACTGCTCGAACACGGCCAGCACCTTCGAGAGGTACGGGCCGACGTCGCCGGCCGCGGCGCCGAGCGCGCGGGGAACGAGGGGCTCGACCGTGACCCCGAGGTGGCCGACGCCCGGCGAGAACGACCGGATCGTTCCGCGCACGACGCCCTCGACCATGACCTTGATGTGGCCGTTCGGGAGCTTGAGCGACTGGACGACCGACGCGATGACGCCGGTCTCGTGGATGTCGCCCGCGGCGGGCTCGTCGATCTTCGGGTCCTTCTGAGCCGCGAGGAAGATCTTCTTCTCGGGTGTCGCGAGCGCGGCCTCGAGGGCGGCGATCGACGAGGCGCGGCCGACGACGAACGGCGCCATCATCCGCGGAAACACCACCATGTCGCGGAGCGGCACGAGCGGGAGCGTGCGCGGGGCGGTCGCGGCGGGCTCGAGGGAGGTCGGCTCAGTCATCGGGACACCGAACCCAATTTCAGCCGGCCTTCCGGAGCGAGAGAATCGGCGCGGCGCGGCGCAGGACGGCGTCCTTCGTGATGACGCATTCCTCGATCTCCTCCTCGGAGGGGACGCGGTACATGACGTCCAGCATGATCTCCTCGAGGATGATCTTGAGCCCGCGCGCGCCGACGTTGCGCACGATCGCCTCGTCCGAGATCGACTCGAGCGCGTCGTCCGTGAACCTCAGGGCCACGTTCTCGAAGTCGAGGAGCGCCTGGTACTGCTTGATGAGGGAGTTCTTCGGCTCCTTGAGGATCGCGACGAGGGCGTCGCGGTCGAGGTCGTGCAGCGTCGCGACGACGGGCACGCGGCCGATGAACTCGGGAATCATCCCGAACTTGATCATGTCCTCGGGATGGACTTTCTCGAGCGTGTCGCCGGCGCGCTTCTCCTTCTTGGAGACGATCTTCGCGCCGAACCCCATGGACTTCTCGGTCAGGCGGCGGCCGATGATGTCCTCGAGCCCGACGAACGCGCCTCCGCAGATGAAGAGGATGTTCGTCGTGTCGATCTGGATGAACTCCTGGTGCGGGTGCTTGCGGCCGCCCTGCGGGGGCACGTTCGTGATCGTGCCCTCGAGGATCTTCAGGAGCGCCTGCTGCACGCCCTCGCCCGAGACGTCGCGCGTGATGGAGGGGTTCTCGCCCTTGCGCGCGATCTTGTCGATCTCGTCGATGTAGACGATCCCGCGCTCGGTCTTTTCCTTGTCCTGCCCCGCGGCCTGGTAGAGCTTGAGGATGATGTTCTCGACGTCCTCGCCGACGTAGCCGGCCTCGGTGAGCGTCGTCGCGTCCGCGATCGTGAACGGGACCGAGAGCATCTTGGCCAGGGTCTGCGCGAGAAGGGTCTTTCCCGTCCCGGTGGGCCCGATCAGCAGGATGTTCGACTTCTGGAGCTCGACGTCGAGCTTGCGGTTCTTCTCGAAGTAGTCGATCCGCTTGTAGTGGTTGTAGACGGCGACCGCGAGCTTGCGCTTGGCCGTCTCCTGCCCGACGACGTACTCGTCGAGGAACTCCTTGACCTCGCGCGGCTTCGGGAGCTTCGTCTCGGGCTTGGCCTGGTCGAGGACCCGGTCTTCCGCGATGATGTCGAGACAGATGTCGACACACTCGTCGCAGATGTAGACCGTCGGCCCCGCGATGAGCTTCTTCACGTCGCGCTGGGACTTGTTGCAGAAGCTGCAGCGCAGGACGTCGCCCGTGCCCGTTTTCTTCGTCATCGCTACCCCGGCCCCCCCTGGAAGGTCCTGAGGAGGCATCTTACCGCCTCGGGTTCTTACGGAACAAACTCCGGGGTCCGGGCATTCCCGCCGCCCCCGGGGCCGCGGAGCCTACCCTATGATCCGCTCCGTCGAGATGATGCAGACGGCCCGACGCGCCTCGGCGGCCGCGCTCCTGGCGGCCACGCTCGCGGCGCCCGGCGCCCACGGCGAGGACGCCCCCGCCCCCGCCCGGTTCCGGCTGTTCCCGGAGTCCGCGGCCCCCGCCGAGTCGAAGCCCGCGGGCGGAACCGCGGATGCGGTCGCGGACAAAAAGGAGAAGCGCTTCTGGTTGGCGGCAGGCGAACTCCTCGCCGTCGAAGCGATCACCTGGGGCTACAACAGGTACGTCGCCGACCAGCCCTACGCTCGGATCTCCTGGCAGTCCGTGCAGGACAACGTCCGGGTGGGATTCGCCTACGACAACGACAAGTTCACGACGAACCAGCTCGGCCACTCCTTCGGCGGCAGCTTCTATTACAACGCGGCGCGTTCGAACGGCTTCACGTTCTACGAGTCGGCGCTCTTCACGTTCGCCGGCAGCGCCCTCTGGGAGATCGCCGCCGAGACCCAGGGGCCTTCCCTCAACGACCTCGTGAACACGACGCTCGGCGGAATGGTCACGGGCGAGGCCTCCCACCGCCTCGCCCAGGCACTCCTCGACGACCGGGCTCGCGGGGGCGAGCGGATCGGCCGGGAAGCGCTCGCGGGCCTGGTCGACCCCGTGCAGCTGTTCACGCGCCTCCTCACGGGAGACCTCTGGGCCGTGCGGCCGGAGCGCGGCCCGTACCTCCGGCCGTCGCGCTTCGTCGCCGAGATCGACGGGGGCTGGCGCCACGTCGTCCCGGACCGGGCTCCGGACGCGGACCAGACCGTCGTCTCGATACTCGCGAGGTACGGTGACCCGTTCGACCGCACCGTCTCCCGACCGTTCGACGCCTTCGAGCTCCGCCTGGAGGCGTCCTCGCCGAACCCGTCGTGGCTCACCCGCCTCGACATTCAGGGCCTCCTCGCGGGACGGGACCTGGACGGGTCGGGCCCGGCGCGCCACCTCCTCGCGGTCCTCATGGAGTTCGACTACACGAACACCGACACGCGCGTCTTCAGCGCGCAGCTGTTCCGGTTCGGACTCCTCTCGAAACGCCCGCTGGGAGCGAAGGCCGAGCTGCGCACGGAAGCCCTCGCCGTCGTCGCGCCGCTCGCCGCGGTGAAAAACGACTACCTCGCGGAGTCGAGCGGAATCGTCGGCCGTGCCTTCGACTACGGGCCGGGAGCCGGCGCGTCGGCGGCGCTGCGCGTGCGGCGCCGCGAGCTCGACCTCGCGACGCTCGCGTATGCGGTCCTCTGGACGCACACCTCGAACGGCATTTCGCGCAGCAACACCCTCCAGTCCTTCCGCGCGGAGGCGCGGATCCCCGTGGCGGGGGCGTTCGCCGTCGGCGGATCCTGGGGCTGGGAGAGGAGGCTCACCACGTACGACGAATTCGACACGACGCGCACGGACGCGACGCAGTGGCGCGCCTTCGCGTCGTGGATCTTCCGGTAAAGGACTAGGCGGGGACCTTCAGCTCCTCGCGGCGGCGGATCACGAGGTCGATGAGCCCGTACTCCTTGGCGCCGTCCGGCTCGAAGATGTTGTCGCGGTCCGTGTCCTTCGAGATCTTCTCGACGGGCTGGCCCGTGTGCAGGGCGAGGATCTCGTTGAGGCGCTGTTTCGTGCGCAGCATCTCGCGGGCCTGGATCTCGATGTCGGAAGCCTGGCCCTCGGCGCCGCCGTGCGGCTGGTGGATGAGGATGCGCGCGTTCGGCAGCGCCGCGCGCTTGCCCTTGGCGCCGCCCGCGAGGAGGAGCGCGCCCATCGAGGCGGCCTGCCCGAGACAGTAGGTCGCGACGTCGCACTTCACGTACTGCATCGTGTCGTAGATCGCGAGGCCCGCCGACACCGACCCGCCGGGCGAGTTGATGTACAGCGTGATGTCCTTCTCGGGGTTTTCCGCCTCGAGGAAAAGCATCTGCGCGATCACGAGGTTCGCGACGTCGTCGTTGATCGCCGAGCCCAGGAAGATGACGTTGTCCTTGAGCAGGCGCGAGTAGATGTCGTACGCGCGCTCGCCGCGGTTCGTCTGCTCGATGACCATCGGAATCAGCATGAGTTGGCCTCCAACGCCCCGTAGTCTACTCAGCCCGCGACGACGGCCTCGGCGACGAGGAAGTCGACGACGCGGTCGATCCGCAGCTCCTCGCGCACGCCCTCGACGCGGTCGGCCTTCACGAGCGCGGCCTTGAGCTCCGTGAAAGACATCCCCATCGCCTGCGCGCGGCGCTTGAGCTCGGCGTCGAGCTCGGTGTCCGTCACGGCGAGGCTCTCCTTCTCGCCGATCGCGTCGAGGAGCAGGTACTCCTTCACGCGGCGCTCGGCCGAGGGACGGGCTTCCTTGCGGAGCTCGTTCCAGTCGATCTGCGCGTCCTTGAGGTCCACGCCCTGCCGCGCCATGTGGCGGGCGTACTCCTTGAGCGCCGAGTCGATCTCGGACTCCACCATGGACTCGGGCGCGGGCACCTCGTTGAGCGCGAGGAGGCCGTCCAGCGCGGCCCGGCGCCGCTGCTCGCGGACGGTCTGCTCCTTCTCCCTCGAAACGGACTCCTGAACCTTTTCCCGGAGCATCGCGAGCGACGCGCCCTCGGGCGCCTCGCCCTCGCGCGGCGTGAGCGCGAGACGGGCAAGCTCGTCGTCGAGCGCGGGCAGAACGCGCGTCTTGATCGCGACGAGGTGGACCGTGTAGAGCACCGTTTTCCCAGCGAACTCCGAGTCGGAGACGTCCGCCGCGAAGCTCTTCTGGAAGCTCACCGTGGCGCCGGCCTCGGCGTTTCGCAGGTGCGCGGACAGCTCGGGCAGCGTGCCCTCGCCGCCGATCTCGACGAGCACTTTCTCGCGGTTGAAGTCCTCGCCGTCGCCGGAGGGGAACGTGCCCTTGATGTCGACGAGCGCGTGGTCGCCGTCCTTCACGGGGCGACCCTCGACGGCGTCGTACGTCGCGTGTCCCTCGCGGATGCGCCCGAGCACGCGGTCGACGTCCTCGGCGGTCACGGCCGTCGCGCCTTCCGGCACCTTCAGGCCGCGGTAGTCCTTCGGCTCCACCACGGGGCGCACCTCGAGGTCGGCCTTGAAGGCCAGCGGGGCGTCGAACTCGAACTTGAGGTCCGCGATCTTCGGCTGGCCGAGCGGGATGAGGTTCTTCTCGCGAAGGGCCTCCGCGAGGGACTCCTGGATGAGGCGCTCGAGCACCTCGCCCTTGATCTCCTCGGCGAACCGCTGGCGGATGATGTGCGCGGGGGCCTTTCCGGGGCGGAAGCCCGGGAGGCGGACCTGCTTCGCGAAGACCTTGATCGTCTTCTCGGTCGCCGCCTTCACGTCCTCGGCGGGGACCTCGAAGGTGAGGACTTTCTTCGTGGGGGATTCGTCGACGAAAGAGGTGAGCATCGTGTGTCCTTGTCGCTTTTTTCGGGGAAGCTGGTGCGGGAGGAGGGACTTGAACCCTCACGGGTCGCCCCACGGGATCCTAAGTCCCGCGCGTCTGCCAATTCCGCCACCCCCGCGGGCCCGGAGGGGCGGACGTTAGCTCATTTCTCGAGGTATTTCTTCATCCAGCCGAACACGGCCTCGTGCCACCGCTTGCTGTTCAGGGGCTTGAGGACCCAGTGGCCCTCGTCCGGGAAGACGAGAGCCTCGGCCGGGACGCCGTTGCCGCGCAGGACCGTGAACATCTGCAGGCCCTGGTCGACGGGAACGCGGAAGTCGAGCTCGTTCGTGACGATGAGCGTCGGCGTCTTGATGTTGTGGGCGTAAAGGTGCGGCGACCACTTCGCGAACTGCTTGCGGGCCGCTTCGCTCCACGGCGCGCCGCCGAACTCCCAGCCCGAGAACCACAGCTCCTCGGTCACGAGCGACATCGACTCGAGATTGAAGACGCCGTCGTGCGTGACGGCCGCCTTGAACCGGTTCGTGTGCCCGAGGATCCAGTCCACGGCGTAGCCGCCGTAGCTCGCGCCCGCGATGCCCTGCCTCGTCGCGTCGACGAACGGCAGCTTCACGACCGCGTCGAAGACCGCGTCGAGGTCCGTCATGACCTTGCCGCCCCAGTCGCCCGAGATCTCGTCCACGAACTTCTGGCCGAAGCCCGTCGAGCCGCGCGGGTTCGGCGCCACGACGACCCAGCCCTGCGCGGCCCACAGCGTCGGGTTCCAGCGCGCCGACCAGCCGTCCTCCCAGGCGCCCTGCGGGCCGCCGTGGATGAGAAAGACGACCGGATACTTCTTTGCCGCGTCGAACATCGGCGGCTTCACGAGCCAGTACTGCACGCGCGCGCCGCCTGCGCCCGTCGTCGACAGGCTTTCGGGCGCCGACATCGCGACGTCCTTCCGCCAGGAGCGGTTCTCGTCGGTCAGCGCCTTCGGAGAAGAGGAAGACGAAGAAGAAGCTTTTTCTTCGAGTGAGTAAGAAAAGACTTCGGGCGGAGCGGTGAGGGAGGCCTCGGTGAAGATGAGCGCTTTCCCGCTCGCGTTCGCCCTCACGCTTCCGATGTTCCCGCCCTTCTTGAGGAGACGGGGCTTGCCGCCCGCGAGGGACACTTCGAAGAGATCCCCTCTTCCCTCGCTCTCTGCCGTGAAGTACACGGTCTTGCCGTCGCGTGACAGTGTGAATTCCGAAACAGAGAGATCCGGTGCTTCGAACACCGTCCGCTTCGTCTTCGTCTTCCGGTCGTAGACGTCGAGGTACCAGCGGTCGCCCTCGAACGTCGGCCTGCGCTGGGCGCGGACGACGATCGAGGCGCCGTCGGGCGTGTACACGGGGTCGAAGTCGGCGGCCGGGTTGCCGGCCGTGAGCTTTACGGCCTCGCCGCCCGTCACGGGCACCGTCCAGACGTCCTTGTTCGTCGTGAACGCTTCCTTGTCGGCGCCGTCGCGGTTCGAGACGAACGCGATCTCCTTGCCGTCCGGCGAGAAGGCGATCCCGCCGTCCTCGTAGTGGTTTGGCGGCGAGTCGAAGTCGCCCGGGGTGACGTCCGTGAGCGCGCCCGAGGCGACGTCGAGGACGAACACGTGGTGCCGCACGTTCTCGCGCCACTCGTCCCAGTGGCGGTGCATCAGGCGGGTGATCCGGTGAACCTTGACCGGGTCCTTCTCGAATTCCTCGCGCGTCTTCTTGTTGCAGGCCTCGTCCGCGCAGGCCGGGTACACGTCCGACACGAACGCCAGCTTTCTGCCGTCCGGCGAGAAGACGAGCGGGTCTTGGGCGCCGGCCGAGAGATCCGTCACCTTGCGCGGCTCGCCGCCCGCGAGGTCGAGGAGCCACACCTGCGGCGACCCGAAGCGCGTCGACACGAAGGCAAGCGTCTTGCCGTCCGGCGAAAAGCGCGGCGCGCTGTCGGCCTTCTCGTGGCGCGTCAGGGCGCGCGGCGGAGTCGAGCCGTCGGCGGGCACGAGCCAGATGTCCGCGTTGCGCTTGCCGGCGGCGAGGTCGGTCGTCGTCCGGACGAACGCGACCCACCTGCCGTCGGGCGACAGCTGCGGGTCGCCGACGCGCACGGTCGTGAGGTTGTCCTCGATCGTCATGGGCCGGGCGGCGAATGCGGGGAGGGAGAGAGAGAAGAAGAAAAGAAGAAGATTTCTTAGAAGGTGAAGGGGGCGGCGGGGCGCGACGGAGCGCGACGGGCGAGCGCAGCGGCTCAGGATCTCTCTCTTGACCATTCTAAGAATCCCCTCTTTCTCTTCTTTTTCCGGTCTTTCACAAGAAAAAGGCCGGCCGTTTTCACGGCCGGCCTGGTCACGAGATGGTGAGCCGAGAGGGACTTGAACCCACAACCCAGAGATTAAGAGTCTCTTGCTCTGCCAATTGAGCTATCGGCCCGTTCTTCCCTCCCTGGCGGTAGGAGGGCGGCGAAATATACACGAACCGGGTCAAAGGCTCCAAGCCTCTCCCCCGGCCCCTCTATCGCTTCTTTATGAGCTGCTTGATCTCGTTGTTCCCGAGGGGGGACGAGGCCGCGATGATCAGGGCGGCGTTGCCCGTCCCGATGTCCGGGAGGGCGCACACGGACGAGACGCAGCCGTCCCCGGCCGTCACGCCCCGGAACAGGATCTGCGGCGGCCGGACCGTCGAGACGACGCGGATCGACACGTGGACGCCGGGGAGGGGCTTCTCGGTGAGCGACGTCGTCGCCTTGAGCGTCAGCGTCACCTTCCCGCCCGACATGAGCTCGGCGTCCGACGTGAGCGAGAGCTCGAGGTGCTCGGACGCCGCTTCCGAAGCCAGGTAGTCGACGATCACCTGGTCCAGCGAGCGCATCCCGGACCCCGGGCGTTTCGTCCCGGCGCCGGATGCGGACGCGGGCGACGCGCCGGACGAGGGCTTGCGTGGGGCCGCCACCGTGGGTGGCGCGGCCGCCGGCGCCGGCGGAGGCGCCGGAGCGGGAGGAGCCGGAGCGGGAGCCGGAGAAGCGGGCGGAGGAAACGCCGGGGCCTGGCCCGTCGAAACCTTCGGGGGGGGCTGACCGGGTGCGCGCGCCGGAGAGGGCGCCTTGCCGGGCAGAGGTTCGGACGGCGCCGCGAGGATGGCGTGGACGGCTGCGAGCGCCGCCGGCGAGACCCGATCGGTGGACGGCAGCGTGTCGTCGGCCCAGTCGGACGGCGCCTCGCCGATTTTCCCGGTGTCGAGGCGTCCCCTGCGGATGGCCTCGATGACCCGCCGGTGCTGCAGATCCATCATCTCCCGCAGCGCCTTCTCGTCCACCCGGTCGCCCGTGATGAGGTCCTTGTAGGGGCTCTTTTTGGACAGCAGGATCTCGCCGCCCACGTACACGAGCGACTCGACGACGGGGTTCGCGACGCCGCGATCCTCCGTCTGCACGTGGTACACGCGCTCCGCGTGTTTCACGTCCGTATTGAACCCGGTGATCACGTGACCGCAAATTCTAGCGGAAACGGCGGTTAGCGCCGCGCAAGAAGCGGAGCCAGGTACTTCCCCGTCACCGAGCGGGCGCTTTTCGCAACCTGCTCGGGCGTCCCCTCGGCCACGAGGTCGCCGCCGCGGGCGCCCCCCTCGGGCCCGAGGTCCACGACCCAGTCGGCCGTCTTGACGACGTCGAGGTTGTGCTCGATCACGATGACCGTGTTCCCGCGCTCGACGAGCGCGTGGAGGACGCTCAGGAGCTTCTTCACGTCGTCGAAGTGGAGACCCGTCGTCGGCTCGTCGAGGATGTAGAGCGTCCGCCCGGTGGCGCGCCGAGCCAGCTCGCGCGCGAGCTTCACGCGCTGCGCCTCGCCGCCCGAGAGCGTCGTCGCGGGCTGGCCGAGCTGGATGTAGCCGAGCCCGACGTCGTTCAGCGTGTCGGCGATCGTCTTGATCGGCGGGACGTTCGCGAAGACCTCGCCGGCCTGCTCGGCCGTGAGCGCGAGGACGTCGGCGATGTTGAGCCCCTTGTAGCGGACCTCGAGCGTCTCGCGGTTGTAGCGCTTGCCGCCGCAGACGTCGCACGTCACGTAGATGTCCGGGAGGAAGTGCATCTCGATGGCGATCTGGCCGCCGCCGCCGCAGTTCTCGCAGCGGCCGCCCTTCACGTTGAACGAGAAGCGGCCGGGGCCGTAGCCGCGCATGCGCGCCTCGGGCACCTGCGCCATGAGCTCGCGGATCGGGTTGAAGACGTTCGTGTACGTCGCGGGGTTCGAGCGCGGCGTGCGCCCGATCGGCGACTGGTCGATGTCGATGACCTTGTCGAGATGCTCGAGCCCCTCGAGCTTCCGGTGCGCGCCCGGCTTCGCCGTCGCCTCGTGGAAGAGGCGCGCGGCGGCCCGGTAGAGGATGTCGTTCACGAGCGTGGACTTCCCCGAGCCCGAGACACCCGTCACCGCCGTGAAGACGCCGAGCGGGAACCTCACGGTCACGTCCTTGAGGTTGTTCTCCGTCGCCCCGACGACGGCGAGCGTCTTGCCCGTCCCCTTGCGGCGAATCTTCGGCGCCTCGATCCGGAGCGCGCCCGACAGGTACTTGCCCGTGAGCGAGCGCGGGAACGACGCGAGCTCGTCCGCGGTGCCCTCGCCCACGATCTCGCCGCCGTGGATGCCGGCGCCGGGGCCGAGGTCCACGACGCGGTCCGCGAGCCGGATCGTCTCCTCGTCGTGCTCCACGACGACGACCGTGTTGCCGAGGTCGCGCATCGCCACGAGCGTGTCGATGAGCTTGCGGTTGTCCTTCGCGTGGAGGCCGATCGACGGCTCGTCGAGGACGTAGAGGACGCCCATGAGCTTGCTGCCGATCTGCGTCGCGAGGCGGATGCGCTGCGCCTCGCCGCCCGAGAGCGTCGCGGAGGCGCGGGAGAGCGAGAGATAGCCGATCCCGACGTCGTTCAGGAAGCCGAGGCGGTCGCGGATCTCCTTGAGGATTTTCCCGGCGATCTCCAGCTCGCGCGCCGTGGCTTTCAGCTTCGTGAAGAACGCCTGCGCGTCCTCCAGCGTGAGCGCCGTGAGCGTGTCGATCGAGCGCCCGTCCACGAGCACCGAGAGCGCCTCCGGCTTCAGCCGCCGCCCCTTGCAGTCCGGGCAGGGCGAGGCCGACATGTAGTTCTCCATCTCGGTCCGCGCGTCCTCGCTCTCGACTTCCTTGTACTTCGCCTCGAGGATCGGGACGAGGCCCTTGAACGCCGAGGACCAGTTGTACTCGCCCTTCTCGGACTTCCACTTCCACTTGATCTCGCGGTCGCCCGAGCCGTGGAAGATGATCTCGCGGACGTCCTTCGGCAGCTTCGACCACGGGACGTCGATCGAGAACTTCAGCACCTTGGCGAGGTGCTCGATCTGCCGGAGGCGCCAGTTCGCCGAGCCGGGCTTGTAGAGCGCGATCGCGCCGTCGCGGATCGAGAGCGACGCGTCGGGCACGAGCCGGTCCGGGTCCACCTTCTGGACCGACCCGAGGCCGCTGCACGTCGGGCACGCGCCGAACGGCGAGTTGAAGGAGAAAAGGCGCGGCGTGATCTCCGCGAGCGACGTCCCGCAGTCCGGGCAGGCGTAGCTCGTCGAGAGCGTCTCGTCCGACGTCGGCGCGTCGGCGCTCGCGCCGAGCGACCCGATCGTGACGAGCCCCTTCCCCACCTTCGTCGCCGTCTCCAGCGAGTCCGCGAGGCGGCGGCGCGTGTCGTCGTCGCGCTTGACGACGAGACGGTCCACGACGACCTCGATCGTGTGCTTCTTCTGCTTGTCGAGCTCGGGCGGGCTCTCGAGGTCGACCATCTTCCCGTTCACGCGGGCGCGGAGGAAGCCCTGCTTTACCATCTCCTCCATCTGCTTCCTGTACTCGCCCTTCTTCCCGCGCACGAACGGGGCGAGCAGCAGGAACTTCGTCCCCTCGGGCATCGCGAGCACGCGGTCCACCATCTGCTGGATCGTCTGGGCCGCGATCTCGCGCCCGCAGGACGGGCAGTGGGGCTTGCCGACCGACGCATAGAGGAGACGGAGGTAGTCGTAGATCTCCGTGACCGTCCCGACCGTCGAGCGCGGGTTCTTCGACGTCGTCTTCTGCTCGATCGAGATCGCCGGCGAGAGCCCCTCGATCGAGTCGACGTCCGGCTTCTCCATCTGCTCGAGGAACTGCCGGGCGTACGCCGAAAGGGACTCGACGTAACGCCGCTGCCCCTCGGCGAAGAGAGTGTCGAACGCGAGCGACGACTTCCCGGAGCCCGACACGCCCGTCAGGACGACGAGCGCGTTTCGGGGAATGGAGAGGGAGATGTTCTTGAGGTTGTGCTCGCGGGCGCCGCGAATGACGATCGCGTCCATAGGGGCGGGGATTATGGACCCGGTCTAAACGGGAGGCCTTGCCGCTCCCGGATTGCGGGCCTACGTTGCATTCGAGCCTTGCCGGCACGGGCTGAAAAGGAGGTCGACTCATGTCGTCCTTTGCTGTCCGTCTGTCCTCCACCGCCGCGCTCGTCCTCGCCGCCGGCCTGCTCGCCGGGTTGGGGCCGCCCCAGGACTCCTCCAGCGGCGGGACGCAGGCTCCGACGCCGCTCGCCCGGATCGCCCCTCCGGAAGCTACCGCTCCCGACGAAAACGTCCGGTCGGAGCCTCGAACCCTCGCCGCCGTTGCGCCGCCCACCGCGGCAGTGGTCACCCCTCCGGGCTACTTCTCGTACCTCTACGTTCCCGGAACCGCCTTGAGGCCCCGCCAGGGCGCCACGACCCAGGCTTCCGCCACGAACACGGGTTGCGTGTACGCCACCGCAGGATCGGACCTGCTGATGAACACCGAACTGCACCTCCCGGAAGGGTCCACTCTCAAGTACCTGCGGCTCTACTACAACGACACGGACGCGACGTTCAACTCTCGGGGTTGGATCACCAGGTATAACGGAACCACTTGGGAGGACCTGGTCTACGTCGTCTCGACAGGTTCACCCGGCGCGGGCTCCATCGTCAGTTCCGAATTGACGCACCCGGTAGACAACGCGAACTGGGGCTACACGCTCATCGGCGCTCCGTCCGGCCTGGGAAGCACCGTCCAGGCCTGCGGGCTGCGCGTGGCGTACTACGCGCCGTCTCAGGGCCAGTTCACCCCGATTACACCCTGCCGCCTCATCGACACGCGCGCGCCCGTCTTCCCCGCGCCGCTCGGCGGCGGCTGGCTGCCGGCCGCGACCGTGCGGTCCTACACGATCGCCGGAGTTTGCGGGCTGCCGGCCGGCGTGACGGCCGTGTCTCTGAACGCGACCGTCACGGGCCCCGCGGGGCCCGGATTCCTGGCTCTCTATCCCGAGGGCGGGACGTTCCCGCCCGTCTCGACGCTCAACTTCCTGGGCGGCGACACCATCGTGAACGCCGCGGTCGTTCCCCTGAGCGCGACGGGAGGGATCTCCATGGCGCTGGGCGTGTCCGGCGGACACGTCATCCTCGACGTCAACGGGTACTACTACTGAGAACGACCTAAACTGGCGCGCGACATGCGCGCTCCCGCCGCGGCCCATCCCCCTGACGAGACGGGCCGCGGCTGGACCGTCGCCGTCTTCGCGGCTGCCGTCCTCGTCCGCGCCCTCGCCGCCTGGCCGACCGGGAAGTTTCCGGCCGACCCGGACGCGCTCCTGCCGGGGATGCGCACGCTCGACATCCTGCAGGGCCGCTTCCACGTCTTCCACACCTACGTGCGCTTCGGTTGCGTCGAGAGCTACCTTCACGCTCCGTTCGTCGCGCTGCTGGGCCCCACGCGTGTCGCGGTCACGTTCGCACCGGTGATCGAGGGTCTCCTTGCGGTCGCCTGCCTGTGGGCGATAGCGCGCCGCGTCCTGCCGCATCCGGCGGCGCTCCTCGCGACGCTCTTCTTCGCCGTGCCCGCGGCCCGCTTCTTCGGCGCGACCCGCCTGCCCACGGGCTACGCCACCGTCCTCGCGTGCGGCGTCGCGATTCTCGCTCTCGCGGCCGTGTGGGCCGAGCGCCCGCGCGCAGTCACGGCGGCCGCGCTCGGCCTGGCCGCCGGCCTCGGCCTGTGGTGCTCAATCCTGACGCTGAGCTGCACGGCGGCGGCAGCGCTCTGGCTCGCGCTCGCAGCCCGCCGCCTCCCGCTCCGGCGCCTCCTGCTCCCGGCGGGCTCGGGGTTCGTCCTCGGCGCGCTGCCGTGGCTCGCCTTCAACGCGACGCACGCGTTCGCGTCGCTGCGTGACAACTACGGCACCACCCCGACGCGCAGCATCGCGGCCGCTTTCGCGAACTTCTTCTACGGCCTGACGGGCGGCTTCGTCGAGCTCGTCGGCGGCCCCGCCTCGGGCGGCGCGATTCCGCCGCTCGCGGCCCTCGCCGTCGCGTTCCACGCCGGCGCGGTCGTGTGGTTCGTCGCGAACGGCCTGCGCGGGAAGTACGGGAGCGCGTGGGCGCTGCCCGCCCTCGCCGCGTTCCTGTCGCTCGTCTTCTTCAGCGTTTCGTCGGCCGGCGAGTACCACCTGGAGTCCATCCGGTTCTTCGTCCTGTGCGGGCCGCTCGTCGCGATCTCCGCCGGCACCCTTGCGTGGGCCGTCTGGCGGCGCGCCCGACCCGCCGGCGTCCTCGTCGCATCCGGGCTCGTCGTCTGGCATCTGGCGGGCTACGAGATGCCGTGGTCGCAGGCGCGCGCGGCGCGGCTCGAGGCCGCCGCGGAGGACGCGCGCCTTCTCGCATTCCTCGACGCCGAGCGGATCGACGCCATCGTCGGCGAATACTGGTCCGTCTATTCCTTCAACTACCTCTCGGGCGGGCGCGTGCGCGCGGTCTCGGCCGACCCGCTCGTGGATTACCACGGCTACGGCAGCCGTCTCCCCGACCGCGGCGTGCGCTGGGCGCTCGTGTCGGAGCTGCCGGGAGTCGTCGAGCGCTGGTCGGCGCGAAGGGGCCCGGCCGGCACGTTGGTCCAGGTCGGGCGCTACACGGTCCTCCTGCCCGACCCGAACCCGCCCGGGGAGACGTCCGCCGAGTTCCAGCGCCGGGTCCAGCTCGCCTTCCTGCTGCCGGAGCGAATCGTGACGGCGGACACGAACGAATTTCCGCTCGCTCTGTGGCGGTGAAGGGGCCCATCCGGCGGTAAACTAGGGTGTGAAGTCCCACGTCCAAGGCGCCGTATGCGGCTGAAGCGCGTCGCGGCTCTTGCGGTCGCAGCGGTCCTGTTGTCCGCGATCGCGCTGCTCGCGGTCGGGACGCGGTCGTCCGCGCCTGCCCCGGAGCCCGGCGCCGCCTCCGGCCCTAGCCGGATCGTCATCCTCTTCGACGTCGACATGCTGCGGGCCGACCGCCTCGGGATTTACGGATACGAGCGGCCGACCTCGCCCCATCTCGACCGCGCCCTGGCCGAGGGCCTCGTCGCCGAGCACGCGATCACGAGCGCCGGCTGGACGCTGCCCGCCCACGCGTCCATGTTCTCGTCGCAACCGGTGTCAGCGCACGGGGTGCGCACGGCGCTGCAGAAGGTGCCCGCGACGGTGCCGCTTCTGGCCGAGGTTCTCTCGGAGAACGGCATCCGCTGCCTCGGCATCCAGTCGGGCGGCTACGTCGACGCGGGCTTCGGATTCTCGCGAGGCTTCGCGCGCTACCACTTCACGACGGACCGCGTCGACCGGAAGGTCCAGGGCGCTCTCCGTTACGTCGACCAGGCGGGGCCTGGCCCTCTCTTCCTCTTCCTCCACTCGGTCCAGGTCCACAACTTCCAGGCGACCGAGCGCGGCGCCCGCTCCGTCTTCGGCTCCACCGATCCGCTCGGTCCGCGATGGACCGAGCCCTTCGGCGAGCTTGTCGAGGCCCGCGCGACGTACGGCGATCCGAAGATCGCTTCCTGGCTGTCGGCCCGTTACGACGCCGCCGTCCGCGAGGTGGACGAGAGCCTCGGCGAGCTGATCGCGGGGCTCGAAGCCCGCAAGCTCTGGGACAGGACCGCGCTCGTCTTCACGTCCGACCACGGCGAAGAGCTGGGCGAGCGGCCGCTCAGGATCGCCGATTCGGCGCCCGCGCGCGGCCACACGATCCCATATCTCTACGAGGAACAAATCCGAATCCCGCTCGCGCTGCGTGCGCCGTGGCGAAAGGACCTGCGCGGCCGGATCGCGCAGCCGGTCTCCACCCTGGACGTCGCGCCGACGATCCTCGACCTCTTCGACGTCGCGATCCCGCCGGGCATGACGGGCGTGTCGCTGGGGCGCCCGCGGCCTGCGGGGCGCGTCGTCGTGTCCGAGGCCTCGCCCTACGGCACCGTCGCTCTCCTCGAGGGCAGCCACAAGGTCATCGTCCGGCCGGGCTTCCGCGCTCGGCATTGGGAGACCGGCGACTGGCTGGACCGTCTGCCCGCGCAGGAGTGCTTCGACCTTGGCCGCGACCCCGCCGAGCGCAACGGGACGGCCTGCACCGAGCCGTGGGCGCGCAAGCTCCTGGGCGAAGCCGCCCGCTACGTCGCGTCGTCGTTCCCCGGCGACTTCGTGATCCGCGCCGAGCCGCGTGGCGGCCCGTGCCGCCTCGACATGGGCTCCGCCACGGAGTCCGCGATCCGGTTCTTCGGCGCGCCGCCGGACGTCCCCGTCACGACGGCAGGCGGCACCGAGAGCGTCGACCTCGGCCGCGTGGAAGGGCCGGTGTGGATCGCGATCCAGCCGGGCGGCGACGACCGCGCGCTCTGGCTGCACGTGACGGGCTGCGGAGACGTCAAGACGGCCGCCGGAAAGAGCCTGCCTCCGGCGAGCGAGTCGAGCTGGAGCGAGTTGCTGTGGCGCGGCGAGAGGAATCTGCCGGAGGGCACCGTCGTCTTCTCCGTCGCGCCCGGGCCCCGCACCCCCCACGAGAACGCGAGCTACCCTCCCGAGCTCACGGCGCGCCTGCGCTCGCTCGGCTACGTCAGCGCGGATCGTGTCGTGCCCGCCTCCACGCGGCCGGTCGGTCCCGCCGCCGCGGAAGCGCTTCCGCCGCCGGGGAGGATCAGGATCAAGGTGGGGAGCTAGACTGAATCGTGGAATCCTGTGTCCGCCCGCTCGTGCCCGGTCCAGGACGCCGCGTTGCCGCAATACTGGTCCTCCTCGCGGCCTTCGCGGGGCTCGCGGGCCCGCGGGCTCAGGCGTCCCCGCCGCCTCCGAGGGATCGTCCGAACATCATCCTCATCGTCCTCGACACGGTGAGAGCGGATGCGCTGGGCCGGCGCGCCGGGGCACGCGCGTCGAACACGCCGTTTCTCGACGCTTGGTCGAAACACGGCCTCGCCTTCACCGGTGCGCTGAGCCCGGCCGACAGCACTCCCGGCTCGCACTTCTCCATGCTGACCGGGTACCCGGCCGGCGTCTACACGTCGGAGGCCGACCGGGCGACGGCCTCGGTCGTCCATCAGCTGAACGTTGCCGGTTACGACACGCTGGGCATCAGCGCGAACGGCTCGGTCGACCCCGCCCTGATGCACTCGATCGAGCCGTTCCAGTCGTTCGTCACCTCGCCCGCCTTTAGGCCGACCGCGCTCAGCGCCGAAGGGTGGGACACGCTGCAGCGCAACGACGCGGTGCCGCAGCCCGTGCCCCACGGTATCGAGCCCAACCTCGCCAAGGAGCTCGCCTCGGCCGAGACGATCAACGAGCGACTCACCGAGCTGCTCTCTGTCTGCCGCCCTCCAAACGGCTTCCGGCGCCCCGTATTCCTGTTTCTCAACTTCGTCGACGCGCACGACCCGTACTTTCCCCCTCGATCCGCGGGGCCGCCCGATTCGGATCTCGCCTCGCGCTGGCCGCTGACCGGAGACCTCCGGCGCGGAAGGCCGGAGGTCCGGCCCCAGCCGGCAGAGTCGGGTGAAGTCCCTTCGCGCGAGAACGTCCCGCGCTGGCGTCGCGCCACCGACCTCGCGCCGCGGGATCTCGAGTTCCTCCGGTCGCTCTACGATGGAGAGGTTCGATCCCTCGATACGCGGCTCGCGGCCACGATGAAAATCCTCGCTGCTGCCGGCCTGCTCGAGCGCGCGATCGTCGTTGTGACGTCCGACCACGGGGAGGCGTTCGGGGAACAGGGCTACCTCGCCCACGCACTTGAGCAGCACGGTATCCATGTCCCGGAGCTTTACCAGGTGCCCCTGCTCCTGCGCGGCTACGGCGTCACGCTGGCGCCGACGAAAGGCCTCAGGGAGAGATTCAGCACGGCTTCACTCGCGGACTCGTTCCGGTCCTGGGCCGGCCTGACGCGGGGCGTCGGACCCGAGCTGGACCCGATTGCCGTCCTCTCGTCCGCACGCCGGAAGCGGCTCGATGCGCCGAAGGCCGTGGTGGCCGCCCCCGAGTCCACTGCCGCGAAACCCCGCGCGCCCGAGACCGCAGAGGAACGCGCACGTGACGAGGAACTCGCGAGACGCCTGCGCTCGCTCGGCTACCTCAAGTAGAGAGCCGCTTCTCAATGCCGCGCCGTGCGCCACGCAGCCCGCGTCCCCACAGCCGCGCCGGATTTCGCCGCAGGAATTCCAGGATTGCCGGCGGGTAAGCCCGCCACGGCACCGGGTGAGGGTCCGATGCCTGACTGCGTCCGTCGGTGAGGTGGTCCCACTTCGCGACGCACCACCATAGGGAGACGTACCCGGTGCGGCGATTCACGAGATCCATGATCTCGTCCAGCGCGCGACTCCAGCCCGCGACCGTCTTCGCGTCCGCGTGCATCCGGCAGCCCGCCAGCTCGCGGTCGAGAAAGCGCGTGCTCGACGCCGGGTACGTGGCCGCGATGCGCAGCCAGTAGTCGTAGTCCATCGTGTGGTGGAGCGACGTGTCGAAGGGGCCGATTTCCTCCCACACCTTCCGCCGGAAGAACGCGGCCGGCTGGGCGATGAAGCAGGCGTCGGCGAGGCGCTCGATCGCGTCCGTTCGTGCCAGATAGGGAGACACGACGTTCCCCGCCTCGTCTAGATAACTCGCCCGCCCCCACACGAAGACGAGATCCGGGTCGGACGCGAAGGCCTCGCCGACGGCGGCGAGCGCGCCCGGGCGCAGGACGTCGTCGCTGTTGAGGTACCCGATCACCTCGCCCGTCGCGCGCGAGAGGCCCTTGTTGATGGCGTCCGCCTGCCCTGCGTCCTTCTCCGAGATGAAGGGCACGCGTCCCTCGTACTCCTTCAGGACGCCGAGTGTCGAATCCGTCGAGCCGCCGTCCTGCACGCGGTAGTCCAGGTTCGGATAGCTCTGAGAGAGGACGCTCTCGATCGTGGCTCGGATGAATTTCCCCTGATTCAGAGATGGGGTCACGAGAGAGATCTTCGGGAGAGGGGTGCTCATCGGGAGACGCCGTTTTCGGATCTCTTAGAAGGTGAAGAGGGGAAGAGAAGGCGGATTCGAAGGAAATTCATGAGGAGGACGAGGGTTCGCAGGGCCAGCGAGAGGGGCCAGAGGATTCTCGGTCCATGGCGTCTCCAGATCTCCGCGTGCGCCGAGAGCGAAAGGTTGTGCTTGTCGTCCGCCATCCAGCCCGAGTAGGTTTT
Organism: Acidobacteriota bacterium; assembly: GCA_016716715.1. Lineage (NCBI taxonomy): Bacteria > Pseudomonadati > Acidobacteriota > Acidobacteriota bacterium. The sequence goes on from JADJVE010000006.1 coordinate 59,497, forward strand.
CCAGGACGGCGCGCCCGCCACGCGCGCGTCGTAGTCGCCCACCTCGTGGAAGAGCCGCGCCTTCGGCGCCACGAGGACGGGAAGTCCGGCTTGTTTCGCCCGCAGCGAGAAGTCGAGGTCGCCCCACGCCATTGGGAAGCGCGCCGCATCGGGCAGGCCGATGCGGTCGAAGACCTCAACGGGCACGTACGTCCCCATCCCGAACAGCCAGTCGGCTGGGAACGGCTCTTCTGGCAGCTCGGCCGCCGGCGCGCCGTGATGCAGCACGCGGATGCCGCGCCCCCACCACTCCACCGCGCCGCCCGCCGACCACACGCGCCCGGGCTCCTGTGCGTACATCACCGCGCTGCCGACCAGCGCGCCGGGGTTCGCGTCCACGGCTTCGGCGAGGCGCACGAAGTAGTCCTTCGCGCACGTGACGTCCTGGTTGAAGAAAAGCACTGCGTCGTCGCTTCCCGCGCGCGCGGCCGCGATCCCAAGGCCGATGGCACCCGTCCACCACACCGGCGACGTCGTCCGGATGATATCCACGGCGTTGAACTCGCTCGCGATCTCTTCCCCGCCGGCCTCGCCGGTGTCGTCCACGTAGAGGATGCGCCGGAAGCCAGCGTCCAGGAGCGAGCGGATCGCCCGGCGCGACGCGTCCACGCGCCGGAACGCGGGGACGATTACGGCCGGAGGCTTCAGGCGGCTTCCCCGCGCCCGTCGAGCGCCGCGATCTCGGCGTCCACCATGATCTTCACGAGCGCCTCGAATCCCGTCTTCGGGGCCCAGCCCAGCTCGCGCCGCGCCTTCGAGGCGTCGCCGCGCGTCTCGCTGATGTCGATCGGGCGGACGTACTTCGGGTCGAGATGGACGAACCTCGTGTGGTCGAGCCCGACCACCGCGAACGCAGCCTTGCAGAAGTCGCCCACCGAATGCGTGACGCCCGACGCGAGGACGAAGTCGTCCGCCTTCGGGGCCGCGACGACGCGGCGCATCCCGTCCACAATGTCCGGCGCGAAGCTCCAGTCGCGCTTCGGCTCGAGCGTCCCGAGGTGCAGCTCCGTCTGCTTGCCCCGCGCGATGCGCGCCGCCGCCCGTGCGATCTTGCGCGTCACGTAGTTCTCGCCGCGGCGCGGGCTCTCGTGGTTGAAGAGAATGCCCGAGCACGCGAAGAGCCCGTACGCCTGCCGGTAGATCCGCACGAGGTTGAGGGCGTACACCTTCGCCGCCGCGTACGGGTTGATCGGCCGCATCGGTGTCTTCTCGGTCTGGGGAGACTCCATCGGCTCGCCGAAGATTTCGCTCGTGGCCGCGAGGAAGAACCGGGCGTCGGGCGCGACGCTGCGGAGGGCCTCGAGCAGCCGCAGGGTGCCAAGGCCCGTCGCGTCAGCCGTGTACTCGGGCAGGTCGAAGGAGATCTTGATGTGGCTCTGACCCGCGAGGTGATAAACGACGTCGGGCTTCACCTTTCGCATCACGGACACGAGGCTGCTCGTGTCGGAAAGGTCCGCGTAGTGCAGCATGAGGCGGCCGGCTTCACGGGCCTCGAGGAGCGCCGGAAGCGCGTCGAGGCGCGTGCGCTGCAAGAGGCTGGACTGGCGGACGATGCCGTGAACCTCGTCCCCTGTCGCGAGGTGCGATTCGGTGAGGTACGAACCGTCCTGGCCGGTGATTCCCGTTACGAGGATGCGCGCCATGGGCCCGAGTTTGTGCGAAAGTAGCGCGATGTCAAAGGGGCGGAGCCAGCGGGTCTTCGTCGACCTCGCTCCCCTTTCGCCGGACGGCGGCAACGGCGGGGCGCGCCTCTTCGTCCTCGACCTCCTCCGGGAGCTTCTCTCCCGCCCCGAGCCCCACGAAATCCACCTCCTCGTGAAACCGGACGCGGAGGCCGCCGTCGCGCCCCTCGCGGCGAAGGGCGCGTTCGTGCACCGCCTTGGGCCGGGCCTCGACGTCGAGGAGCCGCGCAAGATCCTCCGCACGCGCCGGCGCCTGCACGGCTTCTTCCAGCCGCTGCTCGACCTCGCCGCGCCCGACCGGGCGTCGCTCAAACGGCTTGGCGCCGACGTGCTCCTCAGCCCGCTCGGCACCGCGGCCTTCCACGAGACGGGCCTGCCCCATGTCGTCGTCGCCTACGACTTCCAGGACCTCGTCTATCCGGAGTTCTTCGACGCCGACGAGCGCCGGCGCCGCATCGAATTCCGCGGCGACCTCCGGCGCGCCGACCGCGTCGTCGCGATCTCGCAGGCGACGAAGCTCATGGCCGTCGAGCGCGTGCACGTGAAGGCGGAACACATCTCCGTCCTGTCCCCTCTTGCCGGCCCTCCCCGCAAGGCCCTCGACCCGCGCGACGCCATCGCGCGCCTCGACGCCCTCGGCCTGTTCCGCACCGAGTACGCCGTCTACCCCGCCAACTTCTGGCCTCACAAGAACCACGAGCGTCTCCTCGCGGCGGCGGCCCGCGTCGCGCGCGAGACCCCGGACTTCGTTCTCGTCCTGTGCGGCGCGCTCGACGAGCCGCGCGAGGAGCTGCGGGCGAAGGCCGAAGCGGCCGGCCTCACCGGAGTCGTCCGCGTCCTGCCGTATCTGGACGACACGGATACGACCGCCCTTCTCGAGGGCGCCGAGCTGCTCGTCTTCCCCTCGCTCTTCGAGGGATTCGGAATCCCCGTCCTCGAGGCGATGGCGCTGAAGACGCCCGTCACCTGCTCCGATCTGCCCGCGCTGCTCGAGCTGGCGGGCGACGCCGCGCTCTTCTTCGACCCTTCGGACGACGCCGGCATCGCCCAGTCGATCCTCCGGCTCTGGACCGAGGACGAAACCCGCGACCGCCTCGTCGCGAAGGGTGCCGAGCGCGTGGAACGCTACGCGCAGATCGACGTGGCGGGCGGGTACCACGAGATCCTCGCCGCAGCCGGAAGCTGACGGCCGCCCGATACACTTCCGGAAGACCGTGCCACGCCGCATCCTGCTCCGCTCGCTCGCCCTCACCGCCATCCTCGTGGCCTGCTTCGCCCACCTCATCTGGAACGGCTGGCACGCGAAGAAGATCGTCGCCGAGAACCTGCCGCACCCCGCCCTCTCGACCGGCAAGCGCGACATCGACCTCTGGCATCCCACGGCGAGCCCCGGCCACGTCTACGATTTCACCTGGGCGTGGCCCGAGGACAAGCCATGGAAAGTGCCCGAGGGCTCGCGGCTCGAGGTCCAGCTCGCCTCGGGCGGGCGGACCCGCCTTCTCGTCGTCCTCCCCGGGCACCCCTCCGAGAGCCCAACCTGGTGGGACGTCCTTCGCCGCCGGCACCGGCTCCAGATCGTCGGCGACCGCGAGTGGGTCGACCTTGGCCCGCTGCCGGCCGAAGGGACGAAGTTCGAGATGCAGGTTTACGGCCTCCTGCCGGGCCCGTTTGGCTTCGCCGAGCCGCACGCCGCCGGGACCGGGCACTTCGATGCCTTCTTCATCCGCCGGCCCGATTCTGCGCGCGCGCGGCCGTCACGCACGATCGTCCGCTACCGCTTCCGTGTCGCGGACCCGGTCCCCGCGGGCGAGACGCTCACACGCTTCTTCTTCTTCATTTCGTGCAGCAGCGTTCTGCAGGTCACCGGAATCGTCGCGCTCGTCCTGCTCTTCGCCGGCTGGTTGTGGCTGTGGGAGGGGAGGTTTGCGCGGGCCGTCGCGGCAGTCGTACCGGCTGTCACGCTGCTTCACGCGTGCGGACTCGCACCGTTCCAGGGAGCTGACGAAGCTACGCATGCGGGAACCGTCGAGGCCGTCGTCTGGAATCCCGGGCTCTTCGCGGAGCCTTCCCGCTATCCGAGGTCGCTGGAGCGCCTCTACGACGCCATCGGGTACGAGAGTTGGGTTGGATACCCGGACGTTCCGGTTTCCGTCGACTCGCCCGCGCGCCGCGCGCTCGTGCGAGATGTCTCGAATCTCCGGCTGGATGCGGAGGCCATACAGCCAGGGCGAGTGTTGTACGACGCGTCCATCATCAACCCGCGCACCCGCGCCCCGCTCTACTACAACGCGTTCCGGATTCCGGGGCCGCTCCTTCGAAGGATGAGCGTCCTGAACCGGCTGGAGGCGTACGTCGTCCTGTCCGCCGCGGCATCCCTGCTCATCTTCTGCCTTGGCGCCCTGCTCCTCGCGCGATCGGGAGCATCGGCTTCGATCCTGCTAGCCTACGGCCTCGTCGCACTCTGGCCGTATTCGGTGGGCGTCGTCGCGAGCTGCTCGAACTACTCGCTCGCAATCGGCATCGGACAGTTCCTTGCGGCATGCCTCGTCGCCGGAGTCTTGGCCCATTCGCGGCGTTCGCGGCTTCTCGCGTCGGCGCTGTTCCTGTCGGTGAGCTTGTTCGGGATCGGGGTGTGGGACGACTTCGTCTTCTTCGCCGTCCCGGCCGCCGTCGTCCTGACGATCCTCGCCGCGCATGCCGTCACCCGATTGCCGGCCGGATCCGGCCGGAGGATGGCGATGGGCGCCCTGACGGTCGCCGCCACGCTCGCCACCGGAACGATCGTGTTCGCGCTCGCGACGGGCCGCATCCGGAACGCGATCTCCAGCTTCGGCACCCGGCTTCCGAAGGAACTCGGCGGGTTCGAGGATCCCTCGTTGTGGCTCCTGCTCGCCGCGGCCGCCGCCCCCTTGGTCGTGAGCCTCATGCTGGCCCTCGCCATCGTGCGCGCCGACGGCATGTCGGAGACGGGACGCGAACGGGCGGCCTGGGCCCGATCGGCAGGTCTCATCGCGCTCTTCGTCGTGATGTTCGTCCTCAAGCCGTGGTCCGCGATACCGTTCGAGGCGACACGGTTCGACTACCCCGACGAGGTCGCCGCGCACTGGTCCGCCTTCTGGTCGAACAACTTCGCGTTCGACCAGGACGTGCTCTCGTGGAAGATGTACTGGGGCGTCTTCGGGTACGCCGACGTGTCGTACCCCGACGCTCTCTACGCGTTCGCGCGATGGGGTTGCGTCGCGCTCTTCCTCGCACTTCCCCTCCTGAGCTGGCGGTTCACGCACCGAAGCCCGGGCCGCTCTTCTCTTCTTCTCGTCGCCGTCGGATACGCCCTGACCGCGTGCGTCGTCACGAACTCGCTCCGCTACTTCCAGCCGACGAACCCGTTTGGACGTTTCATCCTGCCGGCGCTCCCCCTCGTTGCGCTTCCTCTCCTCGCCCGCATAGCCGGCGAGGAACGGGAACGGGCGTTCGGCGTGGCGATGGGAGCCTTCGTGGCGCTCCACGCGTGGACCGCGATTGCCCTGACGGGTTCGAGGTACACAGTCGGGCAGTGATTACGCGCGAGATCGCGCATTCGGAGCCACAACAGGCGAGGGGAACCCGGGGCCGGTCCCGAGCTGACTGTCGGGGATGAGCTCCACGAGAGCCCGGCGGATGCCGTCCTGGGAGCCGATCTCGGCCTGCCGAGCGAGCTTCTGAACCGCTCGCTCGAGAACGTCAGACGGGACGGCCGAAATCTTGCCAACGAGGATCTTCGCCTTGTGCGTCGGGGAGACGTTCTCTTCTTCCGTCCCGACCTCCTCGAAGAGCTTCTCACCCGGCCGCACGCCCGTGAACGAAATCTCGATGTCCTCGCCGGGCTTGAGCCCCGACAGCAGAATCATGTCGCGCGCAAGGTCCACGATGCGAACCGGCTCCCCCATGTCGAGCACGAAGATCTCGCCGCCCTTGCCGATCGCGGCGGCCTGCAGGACCAACTGGCTCGCCTCGGGAATCGTCATGAAGTAACGCACCATCTCGGGATGCGTGACCGTGACCGGGCCGCCGGCCTGTATCTGTTCGCGGAAGATCGGGATGACCGAGCCCGCCGAGCCCAGGACGTTTCCGAAACGCACCGCGATGAACTGCGTCCGGTAGCGGCCGTCGAGATCCTGGACGACCATCTCGGCGACGCGCTTCGTCGCGCCCATCAGCGACGTGGGCCGCACCGCCTTGTCGGTCGAGATCATCACAAATCGGTCGACTCCGTACTCGCCAGCGAGGGTGCCGAGGCACTGCGTCCCGAGCACATTGTTCCGGACGGCCTCGGCCGGGTTGGTCTCCATGAGAGGCACGTGCTTATGGGCGGCCGCGTGAATGACGAGCTGGGGGCGGTGCTCCTCGAAGACGCGCCGCATCCCGACCTCGTCACCGACGTCCACGACGACGGCGACCGGCTGCGCATCCGGCCAGCGGCGCCGGATCTCGCGATCCACGTCGAAGAGGGCGAACTCGGCCCTCTCGACGAGAAGAAGCCGGCGGGGCCCCAGCCGCGCCACCTGCCGCGCGAGCTCCGAGCCGATCGAGCCACCGGCGCCCGTGATCATGACGACGGACCCCACGAGGAAGCGCCGGAGCTCGTCCTCGTCGAGCTTGACCGGATCGCGTCCCAGCAAGTCCTCGATCTGAACGTCCCGGATGCCGCTCACCTCGACATTGCCCTGCAGGATCTCCCAGATCCCGGGCATGATCCGCACGCGCACGGGAATCTCCTCGCAGATCCGCACCAGCCGCCGGATGTCCCTGCGCGGAGCCTGCACGATCGTGATGACGACCTCGTCGATTGAGAGGTGGCGGACCAGCCCTTCGAGCTCGGCGGTCGTTCCGAGGACACGCACGCCCTGGATGATCGAGTCCTGCTTGGCTGGATCGTCGTCGATGAATCCCCTGACGCTCAGCTCGGCGTCCCCGCGGCCCAGAATCTCGCGCAGCGCAAGAACACCAGCGCGGCCGGCGCCCACGAGAAGGACGCGCTTCTTCTCGGCATCGGACGCGCGGAGTCCGCGCTCCCAGCGCTCCCACGTGAAGCGGCGCAGGACGCGAAGGGCGAGCACGCCCCCGAACCCCAGGAGCGTGTCCATCACGATGATCGACAGCGGAACGCGGTAGTCCTGCAGGGTCTCGGGCAGCGCGAGGCGCAGAACGACGAGCGGGAGTGTGGCCGCGAACGCGGCGCGGGCGAACACGAAGCTCTCCGCAAGCCCGACGTACCGCCAAATGAACGAGTAGGCGCCGAATGCCGACAGTGCCGCAAACTGAAGCAAGACGACGAGCGGCATCTGCGTGAGGGCGTGCCCGAATGCAGCCGGCGGGACGCGGAAGTCGAAACGGATCGCGTATGCAACGAGGAAGGCGCCCGAGAGAACGGAGACGTCCAGCAGGTACTGCACCGGGCGGCTCTTGAGCCGCGACCAGATCTGGAACACGCTGCGCTGCGGAGCGGGCAAGGACGGTCTCCTGCGCGATCGACTGCGGACCCTTCTCAGGTCAGTGTTCCGGCCTCGCTCCATCTCACGAAATTCTACCGGCACGAGGATTTGGCTGCTGCGTTCGGCCCGGCGACAATGCCCCGGATGACGGCGCTCGCGGTTTCTCCGCTCCTCGCATTTGCCGCCGCGGCCGCCTCGGCGTTCTTTCTCGCGCGGACCCGGGCTCCGTTCCTCCCCGAAGACACGCCGAACGCACGCTCCCTGCACACGCGCGCCACGCCGCGCTCCGGCGGGCTGGCCGTCCTCATCGGGCTCGCCGCCGCGGCCGCCTCGTGGGGAGAGCTCCCGCGCGGATCCGCGGCCTGGGCGGCCGCGGCGACGGCGCTCGTCGCGATCACCTCCTTCGCGGATGACCGAAAGGAACTGCCGCCCGCGATCCGGCTCGCGCTGCACTCAGCCGCGGCCGCCGCGGTCGTATGGGGCGCCGGTCTTTCGGTTCCGGAGGTCTGGCTGCCCGGTTTCGGGGCCACCGGCACCGGCCGCGCGGCGGGTGTCCTCTCTTTTCTCGGCCTCCTGTGGATGACGAACCTCTACAACTTCATGGACGGGATGGACGGGTTCGCGGGGAGCATGACCGCCATCGGCGGATCGTTCCTCGGCCTCGCGCTGCTCGAGCACGACGCCCCCGGCCCGGCGCGCCTCTCGTTCGCGCTTGCCGGCGCTGCGGCGGGGTTCCTCACGCAGAACTGGCCGCCCGCTCGTCTCTTCCTCGGCGACGTGGGAGCGGTGACGATCGGATTCGTCGTGGGCATCCTGACGCTTGCGGGGGCCTCGCGCGGCCGCCTTGATCCCGCCGTGCCATTGCTCGTGTTCGCTCCGTTCGTTCTCGACGCGACGCTCACGCTCGCGGGGCGCGTCGCACGCGGCGCACGCGTCTGGGAAGCGCACCGCATGCACGGCTACCAGCGCCTCGTCCTCGCGGGCTGGGGGCACCGTCGGACGCTGCTCCTCGAGATCGTTCTCATGCTCTTGAGCGGCTCGGCGGCGCTCGCGTGGGCCGACGCGACCGCGGACGGACGTGCAGTAATCCTGGCTGCGGTCGCGGCCTCAGCCGTGGTCCTGCACGCCGGCGTGCGACGCGCCGAGCGGGCCGCGGCGAGGCGCCCGGCCTAGACGTCCACGCGGTATTCGCGTCGCCAGAGCTCGAGCATCGCGAGCGCGAACAAACGGTGCTCGTTGACGAGCCCGCGCCCGCGAAGGGCGACAAGGCGGCGGACGGCCGCACGGTCGAGCAGATGCTCGCTCGCGTCCGCGAGGACCGACTCGACGAAACGCCCGAAGTCTCCGCGGAACCAGGCGCCCAGCGGCACGGAGAATCCCTGCTTTTTCGCCGCGTGCATTCCCGGAGGAAGGAGCTTCGCCGCAAGCCGCCGCGGGAGGATCTTCATCCCGGAGGCGTCCGCTCGAAGAGAATCCGGAAGCCGTCCGAAGGCGAACTCGATGATGCGCGGGTCCAGCCACGGCGCACGCACTTCCAGCGAGACGAGCATGCTCGCGCGGTCGACCTTCGCGAGGACGTCGTCCGCGAGGTAGCTCCGGAAGTCGGAGCGCGTTGCCTGTTGCAGCAGGCTCGTCCCGGCGGGCGCAAGGCCGGCGCGCCAGGCCTCGGGCTCACCCTGCGGGCCCGGCGATGGCCGGCGCAGGGGCGACGCCACGATGCCGCGCCGCGTGGCGGCGTCGAAGTAGATGTTCACGTGTGCGACCGCCGAGAGGGCGTCGCCCCCGAGCCCGATCGCGTAGTTCCGGCCGCGTGTCCCGACCGGGAGAAGCCTCGAGGCCGCCGCGGCGAGCGCGCGGCGTATGGGCCGCGGAAGGCGCCGCTTCAACGCCTCGTGCCGGCGCAGCCAGTCGTAGTGACGATATCCGCCGAACAACTCGTCCCCGCCGTCGCCCCCGAGCGCGACCGTCGCATGCCGGCGGATCGCCCGGGATACGAGGTACGTCGGAACGAGCGAGGAGTCGGCGATCGGTTCGTCGAACTGGCGGACGAGCGAGAGGATCAAATCGGTTGACGCGGGCTCCGCGACGAGCTCGGCGTGGTCCGTCCCGAAATGCTCCGCGACGCGCCGCGCCTCCGGCGCCTCGTCGTAGCGCCCGTGCCCGGGAAAGGAGATCGTGAACGTCTTCACCCGCGGAGACACGCGCGCGGCCATCGCGGTCACGAGGCTGGAGTCGATTCCGCCGCTCAACAGGATCCCCACCGGAACGTCCGCGATCATGCGGAGCTTCACGGAGTCGAGGAGAAGGCGCCCGAGCTCTGCCTCGGCCTCCTCTGCGGGCGAGTCCGGCGAGATCCCCGGCTCCGGGAGCGACCAGTACGGCCACACGCGGGCCGAGCCCGAGCGGAGGTCGAACCGCAGCGCGTGCCCCTGAGGGAGCTTCGCGTAGCCCGCGAGAAGGCTCCTCGATTCGGGCACGTAGCCGTATGCGAGAAAGAAGTCGAGCGACTCGGGATCGAGCCGGCGCGGAGCTCCGGGCGCCGCGAGGAGCGCCTTGAGCTCGGACGCGAACGCGAGCGCGCCGCCCTCGAGCCGGTAGACCAGTGGCTTCTCGCCGGCCCGGTCGCGGGCCAGGAGCAGGGCCTCGTCGCGCGGATCGAAGATGCCGAAGGCGAACATCCCGTTCAGTCGCGAGAGGCAGTCGGCGCCCCAGCGCCGGTACGCGGCGAGAAGGACCTCCGTGTCGCTGTTCGTGACGAAGCGGTCGCCGAGGGTAAGCAGCTCGTCTCGCAGCTCGCGGTAGTTGTAGATCTCCCCGTTGAAGGAGATGACGGCGCCGGTCCCGGGATCGACCATAGGCTGATGGCCGCCGGGGCCCAGGTCGATGATCGCGAGACGACGGTGCCCCAGCCCGACGCGGCGGTCCGCGGAAAACCACTCGCCGCTGTCGTCCGGCCCCCGGTGCGCCATCGCATCACGCATCGCGCGCACGGCGCCCGGGTCGACCGGCCCCAGCCTGCGGGCGCTTCCGGCGATGCCGCACATCTACAGGCGCTCCGGGCTGCCGCTGGAACGGGGGGTCATGCCCCGGTGCGGACGGCGTCCCGGAGGAACGCGGCGAAAACCCCGACCATCAGCCCGGCGAGAGTCGCGAATCCGGTGTAGAGGACCGGCCTCGGCTGGGACTGGCGGAGCGGCTCGGCCGGAGGAGCGAGTACCTGAACCTGCAGGGCCTGCCCGACGAGCCGGGAAAGGAGCGCCGGATCCTTCAGGACGCCGTCGAGAATCTGCGCGCGGACGCGCGCCTGCGCGAGCTGAGCCTTGAGCCCGGACTCCTGGATCGTCAGGAAGGCCCACGCCGGGTAAGCGGAGCGCGCGGCCTGCGGGTCGATTTTCTGTGCCTCGAGGGCTGCGGCGACAGCAGGAGACGACGCTCCCGTCCCCTGCGGCATCGTCTTCAGAAGGCCCTGAACCTCCACGAGGCTGCTCTCGGCGGCGCGCAGGTCGAGCGTCGTCTGCGAGAGTGCGGACGTCAGATTCGACGTCGCCGCCGCCGCGACGCGGTCCCGGAGATAGGCCTGTGCAACGTCGAGGAGGCGGACCGCGCGCGTACGCGCCTCGGCGGGGCTTGCGCCCCTCGCCGAGAGAGTCAGCAGCCCCTTCCTCTCGTCGAATCGGGCGCCATACGAGACGTCCGGCCGCGCGGCGTCGAGAGCGCCCGAAAGAGCGCGCGTGCCGATCTGTTGCGTGAAGGCCTGCGCGAGGCCAGGCGCCGACGGCAGGTTCGTGAGGAGCTGGGTCGTCACGAGCTGGTTGGTGACGGCCTGGCTCGACACCGACAGGCTCACGGCGGCCTCGCTCGTGAAGGTCTTCTGGGACAGAAGAGAGACCGCGAGCGCGACGGCCCCGAAGAGGACGGGCACTCCGATCACGAGGCCCGCCGATCGGCGCACGAACACCACCGCGTCACGAAGCGTCAAAGGGTCGTTCATGACCGTAGTCTAGTGGCTCGCTTTCGCGGCCGCATCCAGCACCCTCTCGTGAAGGTCGACGACGGCGCGGCGCGTGAGGTTCTCCCGCGCGTACGCGCGTCCCCGCGCCCCCATGGCGTCGCGTTCCGCGGGCGCGAGTCCTTTCAGCGTGCGGATCGCGCCCGCGAGGGCCTTGGGATCCTCCGGCGGAACCGCGAGGCCCGCGCCGACGCCGGAGACGAGGCGGTCCGCCGCGCCCCCCGTCGCCGAGAGAACGGGCCGCGCCGCCGCGAGGTACGCATACGTCTTCGACGGGACGACGAATTCGGCGAGAGTCGAAGCCTTCAGCGTCACGACGAGCGCGTCCGCCGCGGCCATGAGCGCGGGCATCTCGTCCCGCGGCCTTCGGCCGAGGAACACGAGCGCGTCCGCGCACTCGACGGACCGCGCGAGCGCTTCGAGTCGCTCCCGGTCCGATCCGTCGCCCGCCAGCGCGATCCTCACGCCTGTGCCTCGCAGCTCGCGCGCGGCGAGGACGAGCGTCCCGAGATCCTGGACGACGCCGAGATTCCCGGTGAAGAGAACGACGAACGTCCCGTCTCCACCAAGCTCGTGGCGCGCCGCCTCCCGTCGCACCGCGGAGACCGGCTCGAACTCGGCGTCCTCCACCCAGCCCGGCGTCACAGTCAGACGCGCCTCGTCCACGCCCTTTGCAACGAGATTCGCCTTCGCGCCATCGGTGACGACCAGGATGTGATCCGCCTGCGCGTATACGAATCGCTCCACCGCTTCCAGGAGCCGCAACACCCAGCGCCGGCGAACGAAACCCGAGGCTTCCACGCTCTCGGGCCAGACGTCCTGCACGTCGTAGACGAACGGAATGCCCCGCCAGCGAGCGATCAGCCACGCCGCGATGCCCACCGTGAGCGGCGGGTGCCAGACGTAGACGACGTCCGCCTCGGACGCGAGAAGCGCCGCGAACGGCGCGGAGAGCATGAACGACCCGTAGTTGAGGATTCGTCCGAGAGCGCTCTTTCCATGGTACGGCCAGAGGTATCCACGGACGACCTCCACGCCGCCCCGTTGCTCGCGGCGGAACGGGGCGAGCGCGTAACCGGAATAGACGGAGCTCCCCGGGTAATGCGGAAAGCCCGTCACGACGGTGACGCGGTGCCCGCGCGCACGAAGCTCGCCGGCGAGAGCGCCGGGCTTCGGGATCGGCTCGGGGTCGAAATACTGCGTGAGAACGAGCAGGCGGAATGGTTCCGCCTGCCGCGGAGCGCTCACCGATGAGATCTCAGGCTCAGCCGGCCGACGACGAGTTTCGCGACCGTGTCCGAGACACCCGCCGCGAGGTACTCGGGCGGCGGATCCCACCGGCGCGGCGAAAGAAGCGCCGCCCCGAGGGCGCGGACGACGTCTTCCGCTCTTGCGCCCGCGAGCACGTTGCTGCCGCATTCGAGCGTCTCGGGCCTCTCCGTCACGTCGCGCACGGTGACGGCCGGCCGGCCCAGGATCGCGCATTCCTCCTGCACCGTGCCGCTGTCGGAGAGCACGGCCCTCGCAGACTTCTCGAGCCGCACGAAATCGAAGAAGCCCAGCGGCTCGAGAAGCGTGAGCCGCTCGGCGCGGCCGGACAATCCGTGCGCGGCGAGGCGGTCGCGCGTCCGCGGATGGACGCTCGCGACGACGGGGATCCGCAGGGACTCGCCCGCGGCAACGAGAGCCTCGATGAGCGCAGCGAGACGATCCGTGTCGTCCACGTTCTCCGCGCGGTGGAAGGTCGCGAGGAGAAACTCCCCGGGCGCGAGAGCGAGCCGCGCGAGGACGTCCGATCCGTCGATCTGCGGAGCGTAGTGCTCGAGAACTTCGAAGATCGGGTTGCCGACCACGAAGATCCTCTCGCGCTCGATCCCTTCCCGCACCAGGTTCTCCATGGAACGCCGCGTGTACGGAAGGAGGATCGTGCTCGCGTGGTCGATGAGCCGGCGGTTCAGCTCTTCGGGAACCCGGTCGTCGTAGCAGCGATTCCCCGCCTCCAGGTGGAGTACCGGAATCCGGCGCCGCGCCGCGGGAATCGCAGCGAGGCCGCTGTTCGTGTCGCCGAGGATCACGACGCGGTCCGGCTGGAATTCCGCGAGGAGAGCGTCGACGCCCGCGACGACGCGCCCGACCTGTTCGGCGAAGCTCGCGGAGCCGATGCCGAGACGATGATCCGGCTCGCGCACGCCGAGCTCGCGAAAGAAGACATCGCTGAGGCCGGGGTCCGAATTCTGGCCCGTGTGAACCAGGCGGTGCTCGGAGAGCGCATCGATCGCCGGAATGATCCTGCTGAGCCGGATGATTTCGGGCCGCGTCCCGAGGACCGTCAGGACCCTCACCGCAGCAGCTCTCCGTCGCCCGCGGCGACCTGCCCGGGCAGGAGGCCGTTCTTCTCGAGGAGCGCGCGCGTCTCGTCGAGAGTCATCGGCGACGTCTCCGAGCTGTACTCCGACCGGAAGACGGCGGGCTCCCCGGTCTCCGTCTCGAGCTCCGGGAGCATCGCGCGGATCGCCACCCAGCGTCCGCGAGCTCCGGTGCGCGGCGCCTCTTCCTCGCTCACGAGGATCTCGTGGAGCTTCTCCCCCGGCCGGATGCCCGTGACGGACAGCGGGATCTTCCTCTCGCCCACGAGGGCGCGGACGACGTCCACGATTCGCGCGGAGGGAGCCCGGGGGATCCACGTTTCGCCGCGGCGCGCCGCACGGATCGCGTCGAATACGGTGTCGACCGCGTCGTCGAGGGTGAGGAGAAACCGGGTCATCTCCTCGCACGTGATCGTGACCGGGCCGCCCGCCCGAATCTGCTCGTGGAAGAGAGGGATCACCGAGCCGCGCGAGGCGAGGACGTTGCCGTACCTCACGCAGACGAAGCGCGTCGCCGGCGCGCGCAGGTTGCCCTGGATGAAGATGCGTTCCTGGAGTGCCTTCGTGAGCCCCATCGTGTTCACGGGCTTGCACGCCTTGTCCGTCGAGACGCCCACGACGACCGCCACCGGCGTCTTGACGCGCTCGAGAATCGACACGATGTTCTCCGCCCCGCCCACGTTCGTGCGGACGGCCTCGTAGGGGAAGTACTCGCACGTCGGCACCTGCTTGAGCGCCGCGGCGTTGATCACGACGTCGGCGGAGAGGAGCGCCCCCGTGAGCGTGCCCGGGTCGCGCACGTCGCCGATCCGGAACTCCAGGCGCTGCTGGAAATTCCGGAAGATGACCTCGTCGGTCGCCGCGCGCCGGTTCTGCGCGGCAACCCGCATCTCGTGCTGCTTCGCCTCGTCGCGCGAGAAGACGATGATCTTCTCCGGCAGCCCCTCGCCGCCCCGGAGGAGGCGCGCGACGAGACTCTTCCCGAGGGATCCCGTTCCGCCGGTCACGAGGACCCTCTTGCCTTCGAAAAGACTCACGTTGCTCTCCAGTGATCGTACGCCACACCGTCCGCCGCCAGCTCGGCGATCATCGCGGGCCAGCCGGGCGCCCGCCACCCCGCCGCCTCCTCGAATCGCGTCCCGTCAAGGCTCCGGTCGACGGCGAGCCGCGGGTCGGGCTCGATCTCGACGGGCTTTCGGTATGCGTCTCGAAAGTGAGTCAGGAGATCCCGCTTGGAGATCCGCGGCCCCGCGACGTGGTAAAGGCCGCGCAGGGACGCCGACGCTGCCGCGAGCGCCGCGAGGACCCGGGCGAGCTCGAGCGTCGTGACTCCCGAGAAGAACGCGCCGGTGAACCCGGGCACCGCGGGGCCGGGCTGCGCGAGGAACCACTCGAGGAGCGAGGAAGCGCCGGTGAGCTGGCGGCCCACGATCGACGTGCGGACCGTCAGGACGTCGCCGTCCGTGAGCTCGCCGAGGGCTTTCGAGCGTCCGTAGAGATCCCGCGCGTCGCAGAGATCGTCCTCGCGGTATCCGCCGCGCGCGCCCGAGAAGACGCAGTCCGTGCTCACGTGCAGGACCCGCCCCCCGAAACTCCGCGCCATTCGGGCGAGCGCGTGCGGAAAGAGCGCGTTGACGGCGACGGATACTTCCGCGTCGGCCGCCTCCGGGCGCTGTTTCACGACCCCCACGCAGTTCACGATGACGCGCGGCCGGTAGGACGCGAGGAGTCGCTCGACGGAGGCGAGGTCGCGCGCGTCGAACCCCCAGCTCACGGACCCGGGCGGCAGGAGCTCCCCGAGGGCGGCGGAGGGGCCTTCGCACACGCCCCGGGCCGCCGCCCGGACGACCGCGCCGGCCCGAGCGAACTCGAGGGCGACGCGGTGACCGAGCATCCCGGTCGCGCCCAGGACGAGAATCTCCGGACGGCGCGTCGATTCAGAAGACACTCGACCGATTCTCACACGCGCCCGAGCGCGCCGCGGAAAAGGGAACGGTGGTGCTCGATCGCACCGGTGCGGTCCCCGACGGCCTCGGCCCATTTCCGCGCCCGGGCCGAGCGACGGGCCCACTCCGCCGCGCCCTCGTCCACCGCGCACTGGAGCGCCTCCGTGATGGCCCGTCCGTCGGCGGGGTCGACGACCCAGCCGGCGCCCGCATCGCCGGCGCCCCTGAACGGCGTGTCGTCTCCCAGAATCGCGGGGCACCCGGCGGAGAGCGCTTCCGCGATCACCTGCCCGAAGTTCTCGCCCCACGTCGGGAACAGAAAAGCGTCGTGCTCCTCGAAGACGCGCCGGACGTCCTCGTGCGCCACCGGTCCGCGGAAGGAAACGCGCACGTTTCCGGGCAGGCCGGCCGCGATCTCCTCGCACGCGCGCCGGTACCCCGCGTCCTCGGCCGGGCCGACGACCGAGACGTCGATCTCGCCGCGGACGCCCGCCAGAGCCCGGAGCGCGCCGTCCAGATTCTTCTTCGGGGAGATGCGCGAGAGGAAAACGGCCGAGAGCTTTCCAGCGCGCTTCGCCGGCCTTTCCGCGGGCGCGGAGGCGCCCGTCCGGCGGCCGAACGGCAGCGCGACGCCCACGACCGCCCCCGGAAACCACCTCCGGATCTCGCCCGCCTCCGCGTCCGTGGACGCGTGCCAACGCACTTCTTCATGGAGCCCTGCGGCCCGAGCGACCTTGAGAAAGAGGCGTTTGCGGCCGCCCCGGATCGCGAGAGCGCCGCTTCCGAGTTCGCCGCGCGGCGCGAGGACGATGGGTACGCGCCGCGCGAGGCCGAGGCGCACGAGAGCCGCCGGCCGGATCGAGAAGCGCCGCGAGAAGAGACTGTTGATGTAGATGGCGTCGTGCCACGGATCGGCGAGAAGCGCTGCGAGACGCGACCGGAACTCGCCGTGCCGAACATAGACGACGGGCGTCCCGTTCACGAGGGTCCACTCGCCCGGCCTGATTCCGGGATACGCCTCGCGGTCTCCGAGATCCCGATCCGAGGTCGCGATCCGGAACTCGAACTCGTCGCCGAGTTCCTCCACGAGCGCCGCGACGCTCTGCACCGGCCCTCCCGCCTTTTCGCCGGGAAGGAAATGCTGCAGCAGCACGAGGATGCGGGGCCGGTCCGCCATCAGCGTTTCCCGAGGGTTGCGCGCTCGAGCCGCGGCAGGACTCTTTCCTCGCCGTACTCCTCCATTACGGACGCGTGCAGCTCCGCTGGATCGCGCGCCGGCAGCTCGCCGCGAAGGAAGGCTTCGAGGATCTCCTCCAGAGCCCCGGACGTAACGTCCCGCGCGAGCCACCGGGCCTCGAAGCGTCCGACGACCTCGGGAATCGCACCGGCCGGCGTCGCAAGGCACGGGCGCCCGGACGCCATCGCCTCGAGAGCGATGAGGCCGAAGCACTCGAGCTCCGCCGTCGGCAGGACGAACGCGTCCGCCGCGGCATACCAGGCGGGCAGGCTGTCCACGGCGAGGCGGCCGGCGAAGGTGACGGCGCCGCCCAGGCCCTCGTCCATGGCCTGCGATTCGAGCGATTCGCGCAACGGGCCCTCGCCGGCGACGACGAGATGGAGCGCGCGCCCCCCGCGGACGAGACGCCCGCAGGCCCCGAGGAGGAGGTCGACGCCCATCCGCGGCACGAGGCGGCGCAACGTGAAGAGAACGGGCCGGTCGGCAGGAAGGCCGAGCTGCCGGAGAAGCGTGGCTCGATCGGCGGCCGGGCGGAACCGGGCGTCCACCCATCCCGGCACGACCCGAATCCGGTCCGCGGCCGCGTCCCCGTGGGCCTCCCGCACGAGGCGGCGCGTGAACTCGGACTCCGCCGTCAGATTCTGGCTCGACTCGAGGACCCGAGCCTCGATCCGGTGGAGGAGCGTTCCTGAGATTCCGAGGCGCAGGCGTTCCATCGCCCCCCGTCCGCGGCCGGACGCGCGGAACTCGTGACGCACCGGCGAGTGCAGCGAGTACGACGTGATCGCGCGACCGCCGTAGAGCTCGAGCGCCGCGACGTGCGGCAGGAGCGCGTGGCCGTGCACGGCGTCGGCGTCCGGGCCCACGTGCCGGAGGAGCACGTCCTTCGCGGCCTCCTGGTGCACACGAGAGCGGCGCGGGTCGAAGGCACTGAATTGCCGAAGGCGGTAGCGCAGGACATGGACACCGTCCACGTCCTCGCGCTCCGGGGCGCCGGGCCCTGCAGCCGGCGCGACGAGCCAGACGTCGTGGCCGCGCGCCGCCATCCAGCGGGCGTGGCCGCGCGCGAGCTGAGCGGCTCCCCCCGGCACGTCGGGGAACCAGTGGAGCGCCGGAACGACGACCTTCACGCGTTCTTCTCTCTCGTCTCTTCTCTTCAGCTTATATTGCGTCGTGGACCGCGCGATTCCGGATCCTTCGTCCGCGCCCTGGTTCCGGTCCGTCTGGCTCGCCGGATGTGTGGCGGCGATGGCGGGCGGGATCGCGGCCGCCAGCCACTTCTACCCGGACTCCGGCGCGTTCGTCGCGGGGCAGTCCCTCCTGCTCCTCGCCCTCGTCGCCGCGCTCGCCCTTCTCGCGCGGTTCCCGCTCGTCGACCCCGTGCAAGCGGCCGTCGCGTTCTTCTACCTGTGGTTCGGCCTGGGTCCCGTAGCCGTGCTCCTTCACGGCGTCGCGATCGACGCGCGGGACGCGTCGTGGGCGTCCGAGGCCCCGGGCGTTCCGTCGCTGCCGTTCGTGGCCGCCGGTCTCGTCCTGTTCGCGGCCGCGGGCCGGACCGCGCTCCTCGTCACGGGGCGACGCGGGCCCCGCGCCGGTTTCTTCGGCGCGGGCCAGGCCCGGTTCGACGTCGGGAGCCTCGCCTGGTTCGCCGCGATCGCGGCCGTCTGCTGGTCCGTCCTCTTCGTGCTGCCGCTCATCGGCGTGCAGGCGATCACGGCTCTCGACTATCTCGGCGGGACGCGAACCGAGATCTGGTGGGCCGGCGTCCTCCTCGCCGTTTCCGACATCGGGCTCTTCGCCTCCATCGTCGCGCTCGGCTCGCTCGTCTCGCCTGCCCTCAGGTCCTCGCGACTTCTTCCGGCGGCTGGAATCCTCGTTCTCGCCGCCCTCACGGCGCTCGCCGTCACGTCAGGGTCCAAGGGGCGGCTCCTGTATCCGATCGCGGTACTGGCCGTTTTCTGGACGGGCCGCCGCCAGCGCCCGCCGTGGCTGCTCGTGGGAGTCGGGGCTGCCGTGTTTCTCGTCGCCGTCGAGCCCTTCGTGATGACCGCGCGCAACGTCGTGCAGAGACGCGGCGCCACGACTCCCGCGGAGCGCATCGCGATCTTCGAGGAGGTCTTCAACGAGTCCCTCTTCGGCTCGGGTCTTCACGCCTACGGCGGGGACGAACGGGTCAAGGTGGACCGGCTGTTCCGCGGGATCTTTCCGGCGGCGGGCGAGGCCCTCCGGGGCGCCTCGGCGTTCGACGGCCGGTGGCACGGCGAGACCGTCGTGCGGGGACTGCTCGCCACCGTGCCGCGCGCGATCCTGCGCGACAAGCCCGACTCAGACGTCGGAAACTTCTTCTCGCGCGAGATCCTCCCCACGTGGCAGCCGTCGATGGCCACCGAGTACTTCAACAGCATCGCCCTCACGGTGCCGGTCGAGTTCGCCGCGAACTGGGGGTGGATCGGGGGGCTCCTGGCCTTCGCCGGCCTCGGGGCGCTCTGGGGCGCCCTGTCCGGAATCTTCCTCGGTCCCTCACCGGCCCGGCACCCTCTGTGCCCGTTCTTCGTCCTTCTTTCGATGAACCTCGAGATGCCGTTCGGAGCCTTCCTCGCGACGCTCCGCAACCTCGTCTTCACGGTCCTCGCCGTTGCACTCGTGTGGCTCGTCAGGGGCCGCCGGCTCTGAGACCCCGCGGCGGCCCGGCCGCCCCCGCCGAAGCCTTGAAAACCGCCCGGGGAATGGGTATAGGATGCGGACAAACACGGAACGAGTCTCTATACGAATCGGGCGGGATCACCCGCTCACAGGAGAAAGTAACCATGGTCGGACGTCGACACGGCTGGCCCGCCCTTCCTCTTCTCGTCCTTCTCGCCGTCGCGGCGATCGCGGGCCCGCCCGCTGCAGCCGCGACGTTCCCGGCGGACGCGCCGTCGCTCGGCGCGATTCCGGACGCAGCGGCTGGCGGCCCGGCCGCCTGGGGCGCCGCGCGGAACGTGACGTTCACCGTCAGTGGAATGAGCGGCACGCTGTCCGCCGTGAGCCTCTCGATCAACGCGAGCCACACGTTCGTGGGCGACCTCGACGTCGTTCTCACGTCGCCCGGGGGCGTGCGATCCCTCGTGATCTTCAGCAGGACGGGCGCCACGGCGGTGGGAAGTTTCGGAGACAGCAGCAACCTGAGCGCCGCGAACACGCTCGTGTTCGTGGACACGGCTTCGACGAACTTGTGGACCACGGCCGCGGGGGGGGACACGAATTTCGCGATGCCGGCCGACAACTATCGAACGACGCTGGCCGGCCCCCAGACGATTCCGGCGGCGGCTACCAGCCTCAACACGGCGTTCGGCGGCCTGACCGCACCCCAGACGAACGGCACGTGGACGCTCGCCTTCCGCGACGGCGGATCGGGCGACACGGGCTCCGTGACGGCGGCGTCGCTGACGCTGACGTCCACGATCTCCGTCGCCAAGCCCGTGGACTTCACGGGTGACGGCAAGTCGGACTTCTCGATCGTCCGCAACACCGGCGGCGGCTCGACCGGAGCCGTCACGTGGTGGACCGGGGACGCCGCGTCCGCCGCTTTTTCGACGCAGGTCTGGGGCATCGCGACGGACTTTTTCGTGCCGGGTGACTACGACGGCGACGGCAAGATCGACGTCGCGATCTGGCGGCCCGGCCCCGCCGGGACCGCCGCTTTCTGGATCCTGCCGAGCTCCACAGGCATCGCCTACTCCGTCCAGTTCGGCCAGACCGGCGACGACCCGAAGGTCATCGGCGACTACGACGGCGACGGCAAGTGCGACCCGGCCGTCTACCGCGCCGGCGCGACCGCGGGCGCCCAGAGCACGTGGTACTACAAGAGCAGCCTGACGGGCCTCGTCGTCGCGGTGCCGTGGGGACAGAACGGCGACTTCCCTGCCCCCGGCGACTACGACGGCGACGGCAAGTTCGACTTCGCGATCCAGAGGAACGGCGGCGGCGGGCAGGCCGTCTTCTGGATCAAGCAGACCACCGCCGGAATCACGAACGTCCCCTTCGGCACCCCGACCGACGTCATCGTCCCGGGCGACTACGACGGCGACGGCAAGACCGACCTCGCGGTCGTCCGCGGCTCCGGCGGCGGGATCGTGTGGTGGATCCGCCGCAGCTCCGACCTCGTCATCACGAACCAGACCTTCGGAGCCTCCGCCACGGACTTTCCGACCCAGGGCGACTACGACGGCGACGGCAAGACGGACATCGGCATCTGGCGCCCGAGCGCGACGCCGGGCCAGACCGCTTTCTGGGTGAACAAGTCCTCAGGCGGCGTCCTCATCCGCCAGTGGGGCCAGAACGGCGACTACCCCGTCGCCAACTTCAACGCGCACTGATTCGACCAGCGACTGAAGGAGCCATCGAATGTTCAAGAACCTCAAACGAACGCTTCTCTCACTGGCGGTCCTCCTCGCCGTCTTCGGGGTCGCCCGGCCTGCGACCTCCGCGACGTTCCCGGCGAATGCGCCGTCGCTCGGCGCGATCCCGGATGGCACTGCAGGGACCCCGCCCGCCTACGGTGCCGCGCGAGACGTCACGTTCACGGTCAGCGGAATGATCGGTTCGCCCACAGCGTTGAGCGTCTCGCTCAACGCGACCCACACGTGGCTCGGCGACCTCGAGGTGACGCTCATCGCCCCGAACGGCGCGAACCTGCTCCTGTTCGCACGGACCGGCGCGACGACGGCTACCGGCGTCGGCGACAGCAGCGACCTCGCCGGCGCGAACACGCTCGTGTTCGTGGATACGGCCACCACGAACTGGTGGACCGCGGCTGCGACGGCGACTGCGGCGGTCGCCATGCCGGCCGACAACTACCGAACGACCGCGGCGGGCGGGGCCGGGCAAGTGAACCCGGCGCCCGTCACGAGCCTGAACACGGCCTTCGCGGGCGTTTCCAACGTGAACGGCACGTGGACGCTCCGGTTCCGCGACGGCGCCTCTTCGGATACAGGTTCCGTGACGGCGGCGTCGCTGACGCTCACGACGGGCATCGGGCACGCGAAGCACGTCGACTTCACGGGTGACGGCAGGTCGGACTTCGCGATCGTCCGGCCCACGGGAGGCGCGGGTACGTGGTGGATCGGGGACGCCGCGTCGTCCTCGTTCACGACGCTGGTCTTCGGGGCTACGGCGACCGACTTCTTCGTTCCCGCCGACTACGACGGCGACGGCAAGGTCGACGCCGCGATCTGGCGGCCCGGCCCCGCCGGAACCGCGGCCTTCTGGATCCTGCCGAGCTCCACCGGCATCGCCTATTCCGTGCAGTTCGGACAGACCAACGACGAAGCGACCGTCGTCGCCGACTACGACGGCGACGGCAAGGCCGACCCGGCCGTCTACCGCCCCGGCGCGACCGTAGGCGCTCAGAGCACCTGGTACTACAAGAGCAGCCTCACCGGACTCGTCGTCGCGGTGCCGTGGGGCGTGAACGGCGACTTCCCCGTCCCGGGCGACTACGACGGCGACGGCAAGGCCGACTTTGCGGTCCAGCGCGACGTCGTCGGGCAGGGGGTCTTCTGGATCAAGCAGAGCACGGCCGGCGTCGTGAGCGTGGCCTGGGGCCTCGGGTCGGACTTCACCGTCCCCGGCGACTACGACGGCGACGGCAAGACGGACGTCGCCGTCTCCCGGACCGTCTCGGGCGCGAGGCAATACTGGATTCGCCGCAGCTCGGATCTCGGGACGACTTTCCAGAACTGGGGCATCACGGGTGACCTCCGCGTCCCGGGCGACTACGACGGCGACGGCAAGACCGACTTCGCGATCTGGCGCCCCAGCGCGACGCCGGGCCAGACCGCGTTCTGGGTAAATCTGTCTACCGGCGGTGTCCTCATCCGCCAGTGGGGACAGGGGGGAGTGTCGTCCGACTACCCCGTAGCCGCCTGGATCGTGCACTGACGACCCGGGGGGCGGCGCCAGCGCGCCGCCCCCCTTCTTCTTTCCTACCGGCTGTTACTCTCGCGCCGTGACGCGCGCGAACATCCGGGAGACCCCCGCTCCCGAGAGCGGCCTCGTTCAGCGGCTGGAGTTCCTCGACGGGATCTGCCGGGATCGGTCCGTCCTCCACTTCGGCTGCACGAACTGGCCGTACACGCAGACGATGCTCGACGCGGGCGGCCTGCTCCACGTGCGGCTCGCGAAGACCGCCAGCGATCTCTGGGGCCTCGATTCCGACCCGGACGGGCTGCGCGCGCTGGAGGCGGCGGGCGTTCCGAATCTCGTCCGGGGCGACGCCGAGGCGCTCGGCGCGTGTTCGCTCGACCGCACGTTCGACGTCGTCCTCGCCGGCGAGATCCTCGAGCATCTCTCCAACCCCGGCCTGTTTCTCCGCGGCGTGCGCCGCTTCCTTGCGCCCGACGGTCGCCTCGTCCTCACGACCGTCAACGCGTACTGCGGCGTCCGCTTCGCGCAGTACTTCTTCCGCGGGCGAGGCGGCGCGGCCGAGCCCGTCCATCCCGACCACGTGGCGTACTACTCGTACCGGACGCTCACGCACCTCCTCGAGAGAGAGGGGTACGTCGTCGAGTCGTTCCGCTTCTACGACCTCGGCGACGAGCACGTCCCGTTCGTTCCGCGGCGGATCCTCGTCGCGAACCGGTTCTTCTCGCGCCTTGCGCCCTGGACGGCCGACGGCGTGGTCGCCGTGTGCAAGGCGGGCCCGTGAGCATCCCGCTGCTCGCGCGGGCCGCGCGCGCCTACACGTTCCACACGCCGATACGCAGGGGCCGGCACCGGATCGCGGACCTCGCGCTCGCGCTCTGGCGCGATCTCCCGGATTCTCTCGAGATCCTCACGCGGGCCGGCGACCGTCTCGTCGTCGACCCGCGTTCGACGATGTGGCGCTACGCGTACTTTCACGGCGAGTACGAGCCCGCGCTCACGCGTCTCGTGACGCGCGTCGTCCGCCGCGGGGATACCTGCCTCGACATCGGGGCGAACGTCGGCTGGTACACGGTGCTGTTCCGGCGGCTCGTCGGGCCGTCCGGCGCCGTCCACGCGTTCGAGCCCAACCCGCCGATTTTTTCGCGGCTGCGTGCCAACGTCGATCTCGCCGGGTCTCCATCGAACGTCCATCTGCATGCGACGGCCCTCGGGCGCGAACCGGGAACGGCCGATCTCCATGTCTTCGCGGGAATTGCGGACGGGCACGCGTCGCTCTCCAATCAGGGTCGAAGCGACTTCGCAACCGTCGCCTGTCCGGTCCGCCGGTTGGGCGACGTCCTCGACGAGGTCCGCGCCGGCACGATCTCCTTCGTGAAGATGGACGTCGAGGGCGCGGAACTCGGCGTCCTCGAGGGAGCGGGCCGCCTGCTCTCGCAGAGCGTCCCTCCCGTCTGGCTCGTCGAGATGGCGCGCGCCACCAGCAGAACGTTCGGGTACGGCCCGGACGCTCTCGTCGACTTCCTGCGTTCGTCCGCGAGCTACAGGTTCTTCGCCGTCGACGAGGCAGCGGGCCGGCTGGACGAGATTCAGGGCTTCGCCCGGGACGAAATCGGCGCGAACGTCCTGTGCGTGCCGGCCGCCCGGACGGATCTCGTCAGCGCGCTGCGAGACGGTGCGCGGGTCTAGCGGGGAAACACGCCCCGGAGCGCCGCCTTGATGCGTCTCAGGACCCGGAAGACCGGGCGGTTGTAGAAACGGCGATAGTGGTCGTTCGCCCGCAGCGATGCGAGGTACCCGGTGTGATTCTGGACGAGAAGCCGCGTGACCGCCGGTGACCGGTGCACCGGAACGTCACCGAGCTCGATCACGAAGACCGTGTCCGGCAGGTGGTAGGCGACGAAGGGCGTCCCGCCACGACCGAGTTCCTCGACGACCTCGAAGAGGCCGTTGTAGACGACCGGCGCGTCGTGAAACGCGAGAACGCCTGAGCCCGCGAGGACTCTCATGCAGAACGCCGCGTCGCTTCGCACGGCCCGGTCCGTGTGCTCGCCGTCCACGAAGCAGAGCGCCGGCTTCGGAAGAACCGCCGCCGGGTCGACGTCGCGCGCATCCGCGTCCCAGCACCGGACCTTCGCCACTCCTCGGGGCGAAAGCCCCCCAAGAAGCGACAGCATGTGAGCCGTCGAGTTCGCTGGATAGTCGTAAACCGGCCCGCGCTCGTCCGGCTGGCTGAGCGGTCGCCGGTCTATCGAGAAGACGTTCGTGCAGAAATCGTCGGGCAGGAACGGCTGGATCGTCCCGCCGAGGTGCGAGCCGATCTCGAGATATGCGTACGGCCCCCGGCTCCGCACGGCCTCCTGGAGCGCGAGCAGGGACCGGCGGTCGTTCTCCGAGGTCTGGCTCGGGATGCCCTCGAATAGAGAGAGATCCAGGCGCGCGAGACGCCCGGCAAAGACGCCGGAAAAGTCAGTCTCGTGCGCGGTCATGGGGGGCGAGGATAGCGGATGCGCGCCAGGCTGCCGCGGCCAGGAGGCCGCAGGCCGCAAGTCCGGCCGCGAGCCCCCAGGCGCCGCCCCCACACAGGGGCGGGAGCAGGCGCGCCGCTCCGGCGGCTGCGCCCCCGAAGGCGGTCGCGAGTCCCCCGACGGAGATCCAGAGCCGCGTCCGCGGCCCTCCGAACAGCTTCCGCTCGACGAGTGCGACGTAAACCGGCGCCAGTACGAGCAGTGTCAATCGCCCGAACGCGGCGCCGGTGATTCCCCAGCTCGGGATCGCCAGGAGCCCGACCGCAACGCCGGAAACCAGCCACACGATTCCGAAGGCCGCATTCCACGCCGGGAATCCGCCTGCCTCGAAGAACTCCCACGGGACGATCAGAAGCGCGAGAAGGCCGAAAGACACCGCGAGGACGCCGAGCGCATCGCCCGCCGCGGCCGCGAACACGGGCCCCATCCACAGCGACAGGATTTCGACGCGGAGCGACACGAGCGACACGACGACGACGGCGAGCGGCGGGACGAGCGTCCGGACCGCCTTCGAGTAGAGGAGCGCGAGGCCGTTCGCGTTTCCCGCGTTCCGCGCGGCGGACGCCGCAGGAAGGATCCCGCGGGCCATGTACGTGACACCCGCGTGGAGCTGGAGCGCGAGCGTCATGGAGACGGCGTAGAACGCGACGGCCTCGAGGCCGAGCGTCCGCCCGAGCCACCAGCGCTCGAAGAGGAGCTGGAGATACCCGGACAGCTGGTAGACGAACACGGCGCCGCCGAAGACAGCGAAGCCCGCGAGCGGCCGCGCCTCGGCGCCGCGCAGCGCGGCGCCGACGGGGAACGAGCGCCGCGCGCGCAGGAGGACGAACCCGGCGGCGAGCACGTTCGCGGCCGCCGCCCAGAGGACGAGAGCGACGGGGCCTGCGCCGAGCTGCGCGAGCGCGGCGTTCCCTCCGAGCTGCAGGACGGCGAAGAGGAGAAGCGCCGACGTGTAGTCGCCGAACCGGAGCGAAGCCAGCGGAAGGGCGGCGACGACCTGAAACAGGGCGCCCGCGCCGAAGGCCAGCGCGACGGCGGCCGCCGCGGACGCCCAGCCCGCCCGGGCGGCGCCGGAGGCCGAGACGGACGACCACGCCGCCGCGACGAGAAGCCCGGCCAGGAGTCCGCCCGCCGCGCCGACCCGAACCGTCAGCCGGAGGGCCGTGCCAAACCACGCCGCCGCGTCCTCCGGGCTCGCGCACCCGGATGCGCGCTGAATGAAGAAGCGGCCGATGCCGCTCGTGAACGTGACCGCCAGGAACCCGGTCAGGAAGGAGTAGAGCCCGAAGCCGGCCGTTCCGAGTCCGCGCACGACGACGGGAGTGACGACGATCGCGAGGCACGTCGGGACGATCCACGCGGCCGCTCCGAGGAGGACGGACGCCCGCAGCCGCGGCTTTTCGGCGCTCACGGCGTGAGCGCCTCGTCGTACGCCCGCAGCGTGGCAAGAACGGATGAGTCGGACGCGAAGCGTCTCCATGCGGACCACCGGGCCTCGGCGCCGAGCGCCGCGCGGAGATCCGCGTCGCGGGTCAGCGTCTCCAGCGCATCCGCGAGAAGCTCGGGCCGGCGCGGCGGCACGAGCCGCCCGCTACGCTGGTCCGCGATCGCCTCCGGGATGCCGTTCACGCTCGTCGAGACGCACGCGAGCCCGAGGCACATGGCCTCGGCGAGCGCGAGCGGGAGGCCTTCCTCGTGGCTCGGAAGCGCGAACACGTCGGCCAGCCGCAGGAGAACGAGTGCATCGAGGCGGTGCGGACCGAAATCCGCCGGCGTCAGGATGCGGAAATGCGCCCCGAGCCCGAATGTCTCGACACGCTGCGCGACGTCGGCGGCCGGTGCCCTGTTCGCGAGCCACACGAAGCTCGCATCCGTGCCGCGCGCCCCGAGGAGCCGGGCCGCCTCGAGGAGGTCCCAGCACCCCTTGCGCTCGAGGAACTGGCCGACCGCGAAGACGCGGCACGGAGAAGCCGGAAGGTCGAGCCTGGCCGCGAGCGCCTCCCGATCGAGGGGCGCGGCAAGGGCCGCCACGATCTCGCCGGCGTCCGTGTTGCCGTACGAAACTGGCACGCGCGCGAGCTCGCGCGGCGCGAGCGCCCGCGCGAGGCTGCGCTTCGCGTCGACGTTCGTCGCGACGAGGCGCAGGCGCGGCGAGCGCGCGAGGACGTTCACCGCGAGAGCCGAGAGGCGCGTGCGGAGGCTCCACGGCGGGCGAACCGCCGTGTGCGTGGTGAAGAACACGCGGCGAAACCGCGTGACGGCGAAGAAAAGGCCCGCGGCGACGAACGGGCTTACGTCAACGTGGAGGATCGCGCCGCGAAACCGCGGCGCGAGAAGACGCGAGGCAAGCGCCGCGTCGGTGCGCAACCTCACGAAACGCCGGTGAAGCTTGCCCGCAAGACCTGCGGACGGGCTCGAGTCGTACGCCGCGGGGAACTCCTCAACGGACGCGCCTGCCTCCTCGAGATACGCAAGAAGCACCGGGTCGGTCCCTTCGGGTACGAGCGCGACGGTCTCGAACCGGCCGCGCACGCGCTTCATCAGGTTCACGAAGTAGATCTGGACGCCGCCCCAGTCGAGGTAGGGCCATGCGTAGACGACGAGCGGGCGCGACGAGGCGGCGGGGTACGGCGCCGGGCCGACCTGGTCGCGCAGGGCGCCGCCGTCTTCGAGCGGAGGGAAGGACGTGGACAGGCGCAGCCCCCGCAACGCGAGGCGCGCGACGAAGACGGCCGTCGCGGCAATCCCCTGGACCCGCGTCGGCGCGACGCGCCAGTTCGTGAACGCCCGTGTCCGGAGGTTGTGCTGGCTCGTGCGATCGCCGATCAGATGCCGCCAGACATCTCCGAGCGGCAGCGCGCCGAGACTCGGATATCTGCGGCCGGGCTCGCAGGTCACCCGCGCGTCCGGGTCGATGAGCAGGCGCCAGCCCGCGCGCTTCATGCGCGGCGTCAACTCTGCGTCCCCGTGGTGGGGCAGGCGCCGCTCGTCCATCAGTCCGCACTCGCGGAGCGAATCCGCCGGAAAGAGCACGCAGTTCCCGACGATGATCTCCACGTCGAAGGGCTCGGGCGGCACCGTCTCGACGGACTGCTGGAGCCAGTGCCGCCAGCCGCCCTGACCGACGCTCCAGCGTGCGCCGACCTGGAAGACGCGCTGCCCTTCGCCCGCGAGAAACAGCAGCGCCCCGACGACGGAGCGCGGATTCCGTTCCGCGGTGCGGACCATGCTGGCGAGGAAGCCGCGGTCGGGCACGGTGTCGTCGTTCATCGCGAGGACGTAGTCCGGATCGCGCGCGAGCGCCGCGGCGATGCCCCGGTTCGTCCCGGCCGTATACCAGAGGTTTCCGTCGCCGCTGACGATCTCGACATCCGGGAACTCGCTTCGGATCGCGTCGGCAGTGCCGTCGGTGGACCCGTCGTCGACGATGACGGCGGCGAGATCCACCCCCGCGCGTTCCAGGGAGGCCAGTGCATGCAGCCACCGAAGTGTCGTTTCCCGCCGGTTGTGGACGGGCGCGACGGCCACGACACGCACGGGCCGTGCCCCGCTCATGTCGATGATGCTAGCGCGTTCGACGGCGCGAGACGAATCCCTCATTGGGACCATAATGCCGGTGGGATCGACGCTTTGCCGAACACTCCAGATAGACGACTGGACCCTCAAAGGCGCCCGCGGCGCGTCGCCGCGTAAACCCCGGAGGCGGAAATTGCGTCCTCAAGACATGTTCTTCGGTGCGGGCGGCGGCCGATTCACCCGGATCCTGCTCGGGGCCGGCGCCATTCTTCTGGCGCACGGGGGCCTCGACGGCGCGGATCCCGGTACTTCCTTCCACCTCGCCCTCGCGCCGCGCGCCTCCGCGGCACGGCCGCTCGCCGCGCGCACGTCGTCTTTTCTCCAGATGTACCCGCGCGCGCCGTTCTCGCCCGTCGTCGAGGCCGAGATCTACCAGATCCCGACGATCGATGGGGCTCTCGCAGTCTGGACGGCTGGCTGGGGCCTGAACGGCGACGGCTCGCAGAACCCGACGACGTCATGGGGCTACAACACGCGCTCGGGCGCGCAGTTCGACCCCGCGTTTCGGATGATGGAGTTGACCTTCGAGGCAAGCTACCTCAACTCTTATGGCTTCCACCAAGCGGAGGCGTATTTTCAATTCCAGGACCTCGACGGCACCTACCGAAGGCCCATCCAATTCGAGGTCCCGTTCGAGGGGCCGAACGCCCTCAAGACGATCGGGTTCACGAGCACGGACTGGTTCTCGTTCCTCGACGAGACGAGCCAGCGGCAGCGCGTGAAGATCTACGACATCTTTGCGCTCGCTCTGAACGTGCCATTCTTCTTCACGGACACGCCGGACTGTGCGGGCTGCGGCACGAACGTCGGCCTCAGGCCTCAGGGTCCCGGAGAGATCGCAATCATCAAGGACCTGAACAACGTGCTGGGCGACCTCAGGGTTTCGGCCGTGACGGCCGACGCGCTTTTCGGCAACGGCTCCGGAATCACGGGTCTGAACGCCTCGGCGATCACGAGCGGGACGCTGCCGGAGTCGGTTCTTCCGGCGAGCGTCCGCTCCTCGTCCCGCACAGCCGTCGCCGTCCGCGCCGGGGCCGTAGGTCAGGCCGTGCTCCGCAGCGGGAAGGCCGTCGTCGCGACGACGGCGGTCAGCGCCGGGTCGCGGATTTTCCTATCCTATGCCGGAGCCTCCGGCCAGCTAGGAAGCCTGTTCGTGGGCGGAATCGCGGACGGCGCGAGCTTCGAAATCCGCAGCACCTCGCCCACAGACGACTCGCCCGTGAACTACTGGATCCTCGACGACCGCTAGTCCGGAGGCGGCCGCCGGATGCGACAGCGATAAACCGCCGTCTTTACGAGAATCGACTCGCGCTCCATCGAACGGTATCGAGCCGCAAGCCGCCCGAGGTCGACCTCGTCCACGGCGAAGTACTCCAGGCTCGTCGTCTCGCACGTGAGTCCGGCCGCCGCGAACGCCTCCAGAAATTCATGATGGCGATGACGGTTCGGCGTCCCGCGATTCGAGCCCATCAGGGACCAGAGCCAGTCCGGGAATCGGAGGAACGTCAGCGGATCGCGGTACTGGATCCAGCAGTCGTGAGGGCCGAAGTCGACCCGGTGTGTCGCGATTCCTCCCGGCGAGAGAAGGCGGGCCGTCGTCTCGGCGAAAGCCCTGATGTCCGACACGTGCTCGGCGACCTGATAGGAACAGACGACGTCGAATGAGCGGGCCGATTCGACACTCTCGATCGACCGTGAGATCGTCTGAACCCGGTCGGGGTAGGCATCCGGGAAACGACGGGCCTCGAGGTACGACGGCCACGGCATCGCCGGAAACGCCGCCGGCCAGGCCGTTTCGATCGCGCCGTACCACTTCTTCGCCTCGTCCGAGCCGTAGGGCCCCGGGAAGCGATCGATCGCCGTGTACGAGTGGGCTCCGGCTGCCAGCAGCGCGAGGCCGGACGTCAAATAGTCGCCCGGTCCGATTTCCGCGATGTGGAGGCCCGTGACGCTCTTCAGCTCAGCGAGGAGATGTCGGGTCGCCTGGAACGCGTAACGTTCCAGGAAATCCTCGTCGCCCCGCAGCGCCTGCATCGTCCGGGCGCGTCGAAGGCGCCACGCGCGGACCGGCGGCAGCGCCATCAGGAGATTTTTCGCAATCTCCTTCGTCACGTCGGCCGCTAGGTTCCGGGTCATTGCGTCCGCCACCTATACCATGGCGGGTGCTTCGTGGACGTTTCAGAGGCGTCGGAGCCGACGAGGCCTCATGGAGGCGACCCGACGGCGGGCTTGTCGGTGGGCAGTCCCCACTGCTCTGCGGTGGAGGTTCCGGCGCTGCTCCTCACGATCCACCACGTGCCGGTCGAGGGCCGGTAGATCGCAAGGTCCGTCTTGCCATCCCCGTCGTAGTCGCCGGGCGCCGGAATGTCGGTCGCAAGACCGAACGCCCGCGCGGTAAACGAGACGTCGGTGCTCCGAAGGATCCACCACGTGCCGGTCGACGGCCGGTAGATCGCAACGTCCGTCTTGCCGTCCCCGTCGAAATCTCCGGCCACAGGAATGTCCCCGCCGGCGCCAAAGGTCGTGATGAATGAACCGCCACTGCTCCTGAGGATGAACCACGTGCCGCTGCTCGGGCGGAAGACCGCGATGTCCGTCCTTCCGTCGCCGTCGTAGTCGCCCGGCACGGGAACGTCTCCGCTCACTCCCCACGCTTGGATCTGGGCGCTGGCGTCGCTGCTCCTCAGCACGTACCACGTGCCGCCGCGAAAGACCGCAATGTCGGCCTTGCCATCCCCGTCGTAATCGCCAGGCACGGGAACGTCCGTGGAAATGCCCCACTGTTGGACCGCGGGAGTCCCGGTCGTGCTCCGGAGGATCCACCAGGTCCCCGTGCGGTAGATCGCGACGTCGGCCTTTCCGTCCCCGTCGTAGTCGCCCGGCACGGGAAGGTCGGTCGAGTTGCCGAATGTGCGTGCACTGACCGCCCCGTTGACGCTCTGGTGGGTCCACCACGTGCCGCTCGACGGCCGGTAGACCGTGACGTCGGTCTTGCCGTCGCCGTCGAAATCGCCGTTCGTCACGGCGAAGCCGGAAAATTTCGTGACGAACGCATCGGTGCCCGCTCCACCGAACGTCCCCTGGAGCGGACCCAGCGTCGGGAAATTTGTGGAGCTGGTCTCCCCGGTGACGTAGGCACTCCCGGCACCGTCCAGGGCGATCCCGTAGGCGTGCTCGCCCCCCGTGCTCCCGCCCAGATACGTGCTGTACGTGAGGGCGCTCCCCGCGGCGTTGAGCCTGCTGACGAACGCGTCGCCCGTCCCCCCCCGGACGGACTGGAACGGGGCCACCGTGGGAAAATCGGTCGAGCTCGTGAATCCGCAGACCGTGGCGTTGCCACCGCCGTCCACCGCGATGGCGTAGGCACGCTCTCCCCCGCTGCCGCCGAGATAGGTGCTGTATGTCAGGGCGTTCCCGGCCACGTTGAGCTTGGCCACGAACGCGTCCTCTCCGGGGCCGCCCCGTGCCGGTTGCAGAGGCGAGGCCGTTGGAAAGTTGATGGAATCGGTGTATCCGGCGACGTACGCATTCCGGGCCGAGTCGATCGCGATCCCGTTGACGGCGTCATAGGCCGTGCCGCCCAGGTACGTGCTGTAGAAGAGCGCGCTGCCCGCCGCGTTGAACTTCACGACGAAGCCGTCACTCGTCCCGCCGCCGTTTCCCGGCTGGATCGTGCTCGTGCCCGCGCCGGGGAAATTGCTCGAAGCGGTCGTGCCGCCCACGTACGCGTTGCCGTCGGCGTCCACGGCGATGGCGCCGCCGTCGAGGCTGTATTCGCTGCCGTTCCCGCCCAGATACGTGCTGTAGACGAGGCCGTTGCCCGCTGCATTGATCCTGGTGACGAAGGCGTCGAAGCTTCCAATCGAACCGTTCTGCGACTGGAAGGGAAACACCGTCGGGAAATTGCCCGGACCGTTCACGGAGCTCGTGTGGCCCGTGACGTAGGCGTCGAAGAAAGCGTCTACCGCGATGCCGTAGCCCCGCTCGGTCCCACTACCACCCAGGTAGGTGCTGTACACCAGGGCGTTGCCCGCGGGATTGATCTTGGTGATGAAGGCATCGCCGCCGCCGCCGTACACCCCCTGAATGGCGCCTACCTTGGGGTAGGGGATGTTCCCGATCCCCGCAACGGTGGGGGAATCCGTCTCGCCCGTCACGTACGCGGCGCCCGTGCTGTCCACCGCGATGGCGTAAGCCGTGTCCAATCCGCTTCCGCCCAGATACGTGCTGTAGACGGTGGCGGTGCCCGTGGCGTTGAGCTTCGTGACGAACACGTCGCCGCTCCCCAGCAGGTTGGGCTGGATCGGACTCCCGCCCGTGCCGGGGAAGAGGGTAGACGTGGTCCCGCCCGTGACGTACGCGTTGCCGTTGCCGTCCACGGCGATCGCCTGGCCAATGTCGTTTCCGGTGCCGCCGAGGTACGTGGAGTACGAAAGCACCGGGTCGATGATGAGCGGCCGGGTCGTGTCGTAGCGGGAGATTCGAAAGCCGACGCGGCCGTTCGCGCGCAACACGTAGCCCCCGCCCACCGGCTCGCGCCTCCCGTCGGCCTCCTGGTAGATCACGGGCCTCCGCTGGACGATGTCGCCCTGCGCGGTCCGGAGCACCATGTTGCCTTCCGGATCGAGCGAGAGCTTCTGCACGCCTTCGAAGGCCAGTGCGACGCGCCCGGGATCGGCGCCCGGGGCGACCACGATGTCGTACTCCAGCTGTCGCTGGTTGCCGTAATAGACGAGGTCGATGCCGGGATACACGCCGGCATACTTCACTCTCGCGTAACTCGGCACGTCGCGCTGCCATCGCGCGGGATCGTCGCCGATGAAGTAGTTGCTCGTGCCGGGCAGCGGATCGAGTCCCATGACCTGGGGATGCCGGGTCGCGCCCGCGAGCCGCATGCGCACCACCGCCGCGGACCCGCGCGGCGTCGGCGCGCGCAGCGTCAGGACCGCTTCCGTCCGGGTGAGGAAAAGGCCGTAACCCGGGCCTCGGGCGACGAACTTCACCCGATCGTCGGCCTGACCCTGATTTGCCTCGAAGCTCAGCGGCAGTGTGCCGTAGCCCGCCGGGCCCGGAACGCCCTTTCCATCGACCCCGAGGGCGACGATCGCCGCCCCGAGAATGACCAATGCCGAGAGACACCTCCCCCGCACTCGTTCGTCCGGCCGACATTTCATTGTTGCCCCCGCTGCGCGGCTATCCTATGACAGAGACTCTTTCGCAGGAAATCGCGAGTTTTCCGCGGCTCGTTGCCTCCGAACACTCCCTGAGGGATTTGATGCACTTTCGACGTTTCGGTGTCCGCTCCGCCGTCTGGAGGGCTGTCGGCCTGACCTCGCTGGCGCTTTCCCTCCCCGCGCCCGCCATCACGCTCCCGCCGGGATTCGGTGATGCGCTCGTGGCCACGGTCGGGGCGCCGACGGCGCTGGCCTTCTTGCCGGACGGGCGGCTGCTCGTGGCAACACAAGGCGGTGCGCTGCGCATCGTCTCCGGTGGGACATTGCTTCCGACGCCGGCGCTCTCGCTCGGCTCGGCGGTGTGCTCGAACGGGGAGCGCGGCCTTCTTGGCGTGGCGATCGATCCGTCGTTCGCGGCGAATCACTACGTCTACCTGTACTACACGTTCAACAAGAACGCTGCAGGTTGCCCGGGAAGCAACGCCACGACTCCCGTCGAACGGATCTCGCGCTTCACGATGGACGTCCCCACGCTGAACGTGATCAACCCGGCGACGGAGCTCTTCCTCCTCGACGGCGTCACGAACTTCGCGGGGAACCACAACGGCGGGCAGCTGCGCGTCGGGCCCGACGGGTATCTCTACGCCGGCACGGGCGACGGCGGCTGCGACTATGCGGGCGACAGCGGCTGCGCGGGAGCGAACGATGCTTCGCGCGACCGCAACATCCTCAACGGGAAGATCGTGCGCATCGCGACGGACGGCTCCGTGCCGCCCACGAACCCGTTCCTCGGCGCGGGCACGGCGCGCTGCAACGCGGGCCCGTCGGCGGCGGGCACGATCTGCCAGGAGACGTTCGCGTGGGGCTTCCGCAACGCGTTCCGCTTCGCGTTCAGGCCCTCCGACGGCGCGCTCACGGTGAACGACGTGGGCCAGGGCGCGTGGGAGGAGATCGACCTCGTGCAGGCGGGCGGCGACTACGGCTGGCCCTGCCGCGAGGGCGCGCACACGGCGCTCACGTCGGGCAAGTGCAGCCCCACGCCCATGGGCCTTCTCGATCCGTACTTCGAGTTTCCTCACGGGACGATTCCCGGCACGACCACATCGGGCTGCGGGTCGATCACGGGCGGCGCATGGGTGCCCGCGGGAGCGTGGCCCGCGACCTACGACGGGACGTACATGTTCGCGGACTTCAACTGCGGAGCGATCGCGCGCCTGACGCCGGGCGGTCCGCCCGCCGCGTCCGACTTCGCGACCGGCCTCGGCTCGTCGACCGTCGTGGACCTCCTCTTCGGGCCGTCGCCGACGGGGACGTCGCTCTACTACACGACGTACGCGGGCGGCGGACAGGTGCGCCGCGTCGACTACGCGGTGACGCTGCCGCCGGCCGCGACGCTCACGACACTCACGCCGTGCCGGGCGATCGACACGCGCGGGAACGATGCGCCCGCGCTGCAGACGAACGGCACACGGACGTTCGTGATGACGGGTCGCTGCGGCGTGCCCGCGGGCGCCGCAGCGGTGGCCGCTAACGTGACGGTGACGGGCTCGATTGCGGCGGGAGGCGTGCGCCTGGGGCCAGCGGGAACGACGCCGCAACTCGACGCCGTCAGGTTCCGCGCGGGCCAGACGCGCGCAAACAACGCGGCGCTCGGCCTCTTCGGGACGCCGGCGGGCAGCCTGACGGTGTCGACGACGGTTCCGTCGGGAACCGTGCACGTGATCGTGGACGTCACGGGTTACTGGCAGTAGCAGCGGCTGCGCCGCGTCTCATTGCCGGAGTGGCGATGCCGGCAAGACGCTGGACGCCGGTCGCGATCGCGATGGCGAGCGGCGGCGCGACGGCGTAGTAGATCTTCAGAGCCGGCGTCCCGTGGATCACGCCGAACGCAAACGGCCTCTCGCCGTGCAGTTCGCGAATGCCGAGAAGGGCGTACCCGACGTACTCGACCGCCACGAGGACGGCGGCGTAGGCCGCCCACGTCGCCGCGGTCGCGAGCCACCACGGAAGGACGGCGTTCTGCAGCAGGCCGAAGAAACGAAGGACCGCGAAGAGGCCGGCGCTCCACCAGAGGAAGGCCCACCAGTTGATCCCGCGGGAGTTGAAGAACTCCACGTTGTAGCGGTAGCCGTAGAAGGTCACCCAGACCGCCGACACCGTGACGGCGACCGCCAGGTCGCGGACGACGGGCCCCGTCCGGAGCGCCGCGGAGCGCCCCCATTTCTCGAACCGCGCCTTGAGGCGCAGGGCCACCAGGCCTCCGAGCAGGCCGACCAGGATGTCGGTGTTCTGATCGAGGAGGATCTCCGGCCGGAAGACGTTGATCGCGAGGTACGTAAACTCGATCTCGACGAGCTCGTAGAAGAACAGAAGAAGGAACAGAACGAAAAACGGTCGCGAGATTCGTCGGGCCGCAAGGACCAGCAGCAGCATCCCACCCAAGAAGAAGTGGACGATCGACCAGATGTCGAAGAAGCAGAAAGGCGTCTGGACGAGGACCGTGTACAGAAAGTCCGTCTTCGCGAGGATCAGCCGGTAGAGATCCTGAAGCATTCTTGAGAGCGAAACCTGGCCGAAAGTATGCCGGGGGCGCCCGCAACCGGGACTGAAGCATCTGCACCATGCGGCCGGGCGTTGTTCGGCCTAGATTCACCTCTGAGGAGCAACTCGATCGGGTAGGCGTGTCACCCACGCTACGGGAGTGGTCCGGCTCCTCGAAGGGGAGGTTCCATGCGCAAGGCGCTCCTGGTTCTCGCCACCGTCACCTGCCTTCTCTCCTCGGCGGCCGCGGCACAGCTCGTCAACTCGTTTCACTTCGTTCCGGTCGTCGCCAAGGCCGGCGGGCTCAACGGCACCTTCTGGCAGAGCGACCTCTCGATCTCCAACCTCGGCGCCTCCACCGTCACCGTCGGGGCCAAGTATTTCCCCTCCGATATCGCCAACACGTTCAACGGGACCTTCCCGAAGAACGTCTCCATCGGCGCGGGACAGACTCTCCTGGTGCAGGACGTGCTCGGAAGCTGGTTCCCCTCGGCGGGTCAGGGGAAGGGTTTCCTCATCCTCGCCGATGTGACGCCGGTCAACTGCAACGTCTCGAGCCCGCCCACGGCCTTTCCCGGCCTTCTCGCCGTCAACTCGCGGACCTACAACACGGGCGACCCGAAAGGGACGTACAGCACGGCCGCCGACCCGAACCTCCTCGGGATGAACTGGACGACCTTCCCGTCGGTCATTCCGGGGGTTCGCCACACGGGAACGACCGCCCCCGGCTTCCGGACCAACCTGTCGGCCGCCAACTTCTCGACAACCCGCATTGTGATCGAGATCCGAATCTATACCGCGAGCGGCTTCCTCGTCATGGAGCGCGCGGAGACCGTCGAGGCCCTTTCCTTCAGACAGTGGACTTTGGCGGACCTCGGTGTGCCGAACCTCGGCGCTGGCGCCGGTCGGATCGAGGTCCGCCTCGCCGGCGCGCTCGTCGCCGATCCCTGCGCCTCGGTGGCCGACACCTTCTGCTCGAACCCGTGCGACCCACAGAAGTGCCCAACAAAGTACGCGATGAAAAGCCAGCCGACCTTCTTCGTCTACGGCTCGACGACCGACAACGGCACGGGCGACGGCGTCCTTCTCTCGCCAGTCGTCGACTGGCAGGGCTACAACAAGTGGGTCGGCGACTACACGGATCAGCACTGCCCCAGCATCAAGGCCTACCAGAGTAATTTGCTGACGGACTGGTTCAAGGCGCGGGGCTTCATCGAACCCAACCCGCCGCCGAAGTTCCAGAAGGTGGGTAGCCACTAAGCCGCGTTGGCGACGGCGCCATCGCGCATTTTCACGAGGCGGCGGCAGCGCGACGCGACGGTGGTGTCGTGCGAGACGAGAAGGAGCGTCCCCGACGTCGTGGCGCTCCAGCCTTCGAGGAGCGCGAGGATGCGCGCGCCCGTCTCAGAGTCCACGCTTCCCGTCGGCTCGTCGGCCAGGATGAGAGCCGGCTTCACGACGAGCGCGCGGGCCAGCGCCGCGAGCTGACGCTCGCCCCCGGAGACGCGGGCCGCGAGCGTCCGCGCCCGATGCTCGAGTCCGACGAGCGCGAGCGCTTCCGTGGCCCGGGCGCGCGCCGCGGCGCGGCCGGCCCGCCCGGCGAGGGGCAACTCGACGTTTTCGACGACGGAGAGATGCGGCAAAAGGTGGTGAAACTGGAAGACGAAGCCGACGCGCGTGGCCCGGAAGTCCTCGGCGGGTTCGAAGTCGGCGGCCGGGTGGCCGTCGAGGAAGACGGCGCCCGAGTCAGGCGTGTCGAGGAGGCCGACGATCGAGAGAAGCGTCGACTTTCCGCAGCCGGTGGGCCCCATGATGGCGACCGAATCGCCCGCCGCCACCTCGAGCGAGACGCCCCTCAGCGCTTTCACGAGGCCGCCGTCGAACGACTTCACGACGCCTTCGAGGCGGACCGAGACACCGGGCGGCATCGTGAGCGACTATAGGGGACGCCTTGCCGCCATGCCATTCGCGCTTCGCAACCTCCTCCGCCGCCCCATACGCAGCACCCTGACGCTGCTGGGCATCGCGCTCGGCGTCACGACGTACCTCGTCCTCGTGTCCGCGTCGGCGGGAGTCGTCGAGGAGACGGAGTCGATCGTCCGGAGCCTCCGGATCGACTTGATCGTGCAGAGGACCGGGATGCCGATTCCGTGGCAGTCGCGGATCCGGCCGGACGAGGTCGCGGCCATTCGGCGCGCCCCGGGCGTCGCGGAGCTGACGCCCGTCGTCGTCGGGGTCACGCGGCTCGAGACACGGCCCCGCTTCTTCGTCTTCGGCGCCGCGCCGGACGCGCTCGGCGCTCTCGGCCTCACACTCGTGAACGGGCGCGTCTTCGTGCCGGGCAAGAGCGAGATCCTTGCCGGAGCGGACGCCGCGCGGGAGCTGGACCTCAAGCCGGGTGACCGCGTGGCCATCATCGGCCGCCGCGAGCTCACGGTTGTCGGCATCTACCGCACGGGCCGGCAGCTTCTCGACGGCGGTGTCCTCCTCGACAGGCCCGACGCCCAGGAGGCGTTTCGGCTCGGCGATCTCGTCAACCTTGCGCTCGTCGGCGTTGCGCCGGGTGCCATCACGGAGGACGTCGTCGCGGCGGTGACGGCCGCGGCACCCGAGCTGGAGGCCATTCCCGCCGACCTCTTCGCCCGGCAGCAGGACTGGCTGAAGAGCTTCGCCCGCTTCGCGCGGACCCTCGCGCTCCTGGCGCTTGCCATCGCGGCGCTCGGCATCTCGAACACCCTCTCGATGAACGTGGCCGAGCGGACCGGCGAGATCGGTCTCCTCCGCGCGATCGGATGGCGGCGGGCGCGGATCGCCCGGCTCGTGATCGCGGAGGGGCTCCTCCTGTCGGCCTGCGGCGCCGCGCTCGGCCTCCCGGCCGCCGCGGCGATCCTCCGGTTCCTGACGCGAGCGGGCTTCCTCGGCGTGATCCCCGCGCGTCTCCCCGCCGCGTCGGCTGCGGAGGGCATCGCGGCCGTCCTCGCCGCCGGACTCCTTGCGTCGCTTCCGCCGCTCATCCACGCGCTCAGAATCCTGCCCGCGCGGGCGCTGCGGGAGCTGTAGACGCGGGGACGAAGGGGGCACGCGCCTATCCCGCTCTCCCGTTGCCTCCCGACACTCCCCTCCGTGGCCGCGAACGTGACCGTCACGGGCTCGGTCGCGCCGGGAGGCGTGCGCATCGGGCCTGCCGGCACGACGCCGTCGCTCGACACCGTCGCGTTCCGAGCGGGTCAAACGCGTGCGAACAACTCGGTGCTCGGCCTCTTCGGGACGCCCTCGGGCAGCCTCGCCGTCGTCTCGAACATCCCGTCGGGGACCGTGCACCTCGTCGTCGACGTCACCGGCTACTGGCAGTAACGCCGGCCGGTGCAACACCGGCGGGCGTCCTCTACGGCCGCCGCGCCTCGAAGATGACGAGGCCGCCGTTCGCGCGGAGCCAGGGGACGTGCGCCATCGCGCGGTCCAGAGAGTCGAGGATCCGGAAGCCCCGTTCCTCCGTCGTCCAGTTCACGACGTGCGGCGGGAGAAAAACGCTCGTGCGCGCCGAGAACCGGAATCCGGACGGCTCGAGCCAGCTCTTGAGCCGGTCGGCAGAGATGATGGCCTCGGGCCCCGCCTCCTCGTGCCAGATGGGCCAGAGCTTCTGCGCGAGGTCGAAGAGGGCGCGGAAGCCGCTCTCGTTGTTCTCCTGCCCAAAGTAGACGCCCGCCGGTTTCAGGACGCGTCCGATCTCCCGGCACGTGGCGCCGGGATCCGCGAGATGGTGGAGGACGCCATAGACGAGGACGAAATCGACCGCCGCATCCCGCAACGGAAATGCCGAACCGTCCGCCACGAGGAAGCTCGCCCGCGCCTTGAACGTCCCTTCCCGGTATCGACGGGCGGCCTCGCGAATGCACTTGCGCGAGACGTCGAATCCGACGACGTTCAGGTCGAGATCCATCATGTGGAACGTGCTGCGCCCCTGCGCGCAGCCGACGTCGAGAAGCCACTGGTCGGGCCGCGCCGACGCGCGAAGCTCCGCCTTCCACGGCTCGAAGGCGATCCGGTCGGCCGCCCGCCAGAAGGGCGTGACCTCGTAGTCCGAGTAGCGCTGCGTTTCGTTGGCGGCGTACCAGTCGAAGTGCTTCTGCTGCTGCAGCGCCTGGGCGGACGCTCCGTCTGGCGGAGCGCTCTTCCCTGCGCCTGCCGGTGCGTGGGAGAGGCCGAGCGCCGTCAGCTCCGCCTTGCGATGGTTCCAGAAGGCGTCCCGTTCCTCCACGTACGCGAGCGGGCCGGTCAGGAGGTCCAGGAAGCCGTCCTCGACCGGGAACCACGCGCGGCATTCCTCGCACCAGGCCACGCCATCCAGAAGCTCGTCGCCCGCGCGCAGGAACTCGCGCCACACGAGACCTCCCGAGCGGCAAACGGGGCAGCGCACTTTCGAAAAGACCTCGACCCTCATGAGGACGACTCTCTCACGTTCCCCCCTGCGCCCACGCGTGGTACGCGTCGCAGACGTCCGCGGCGGGACCGTCCTGAACGATGCGGCCGCCCGAGATCCAGAGCGCCCGGGTGCAGTTCGCAACGACCTCGGCCAGCGAGTGCGACACGAGGAGGAAGGTCTTGCCGCGGTCGTGAAACCCGGCCATGCGGGCGTGACACTTGGCCTGGAAGCGCTCGTCACCTACCGAGAGGGCTTCGTCGACGAGGAGGATGTCGGGGTCGACGTCCGTCGCGACCGCGAACGCGAGGCGGGCCGCCATGCCCGTGGAGTATGTGCGGAGGGGCGCGTCGAGAAAGGCCTCGAGCTCGGCAAACTCGGCGATCCCGTCCATGCGCCGCTCCATGTCCCGGCGCGAGTGGCCCATGACGGCGCCGTGGAGGACCACGTTCTCGCGGCCCGTGAGCTCGCCGTGGAATCCGAGGCCGAGTTCGAGGAGCGGCGCGACGCTCCCGCGGACGACGACGCGGCCCCGCGTAGGCCGGCGCACGCGGGCGATGACGCGGAAGAGCGTGCTCTTGCCCGCGCCGTTCGGGCCGACGACGCCCACGCGCTCGCCGGGCGCGATGACGAGGGTGGCGTCGCGGAGGGCGACGAGCTCGCCGTGCTCGATGCGGCCCTGGAGCTTGCGGATCGCGTACTCCTTGAACGTCTGGACCGCCTCCTTGGGGATCCGGTAGCTCAGGGAGACGCCCGCCAGCTCGACGGCGGCGTCAGCTGCCACGGCCGTACTCCTCGATGCGCGCCGCGTAGAAGAGCCAGCCGATCGCGAGTGACGAAACCGCCGCGAGGGCCGCGAACGCGAGCGTCTTCGGCCCCGGCAGCCAGCCGTCGTAGAGCGGCGCCCGGAAGACCTCGACGAGGTACGTCATCGGGTTGTAACGGACGATGAAGCGGAACCGTTCGGGGACCATGGCCTGCGTGTAGACGATCGGCGTCACGAAGAACCACGCGCCGACGAGGACGAGGTAAGTCTCCTTGATGTCGACGAAGCGCGAAGCCAGCGTGAAGACCACGAGGCCGACGCCCGTCGTGAAGAGCGCGCCGATCAGGATCGAAACCGGGACGAAAAGCCACGACGCGTGGATCGGGAACCCCGTGAAGAGGATGATCAGGAAGAGAGGGACGAGCGAGAGACAGAGGTTCACGAGGGCGACGCCGACCGCCGAGACGACGAAGACCGAGCGCGGGATGTAGACCCGCTTCGTGATCTCCGCCGCGTCGATCGTGAGCGAGGCCGCGTGGCTCGTCGCGCCCGCAAAGAAGGCCCAGAAGATGGAGCCCGTCAGGAAGTAGACGGGGAAGTTCTTCACGTCCATCCGCATGACGAGGGAGAAGACCCACGTCATCGCGAGCATGTTCAGGAGCGGACTGAGCATGGTCCACGCGACGCCGAGGACGGAGCGCTTGTAACGGACCTTGATGTCGCGCGCGACGATCTCGCCAACGAGGTGGCGATACCGCCAAAGGTCTTTCGCCTCCTCGACGAAAAGAAGGCCCTGCCGGGCGCTGTCGTAGACGATCGGAGCCGGGGTCGCGGACGTCACGGGGCGAGTCTAGCCGGATCGCTTGACACGCCCGCCCGGAGGGCTCGATCCTGCCCGCGAGGACGAACGTGAACGTCTACTGGATTCTCTCGGACGACGACGCCGGAAACGCGCTCGAGGCCGTGTCGCGCCAGGTTTCCGAGGGCGACCACGGCAGTCCGGCGCTCTCGGGCGCGCTCGGCGTGCTGCGCTTCCACTCGGAGATCTTCAACGACGCCGTCCTCGAGACCGAACGGGCGTTCTTCGCGCCCGCGATCAACGCCTTCCGCCGCGGCCTCACGAAGGTGTTCTGGTG
The DNA here is from genome assembly GCA_016716715.1 of Acidobacteriota bacterium. Lineage (NCBI taxonomy): Bacteria > Pseudomonadati > Acidobacteriota > Acidobacteriota bacterium. The sequence goes on from JADJVE010000006.1 coordinate 102,292, forward strand.
GTACGGCCTCCCGCAGTGGGGGCAGGTGTCGGAGTACCAGCACGCCATCTCGAGCGTGATCGACATCATCCTCGCCGACCAGCGGCGCCTCAGGACGCGCGTCGCGGATCTGGAGCGGAAGCTGGCGGAGATCGAGGCGCGCACGGGCGGGACGCCTTGACGGACGGGCCGCGCCTCCGCGTGACGTGGCAGTCCCGCTGGGGGCTGCCGATTGGCTACGCGAGCACGTCCGAGGAGCTCGCCCGGGCGCTCCTCGCGCGCGACGTCGACCTCGCGTTCCGACCTACACCCTGGCCGCGGAGCGCCCACATCGCGGACCCCGTTCTCGAAGCCATCTCCCGGCGCCCTCCCTACGAGGACGCACCGCAGGTGAGCTACGAGCAGGCCGACCTGTTCTACACGGCCCACCGCGGCACACGCGTCGGGTTCACGATGCTCGAGGTAGACGGCATCCCACGCGCGTGGGCGGACGCTTGCAACGCGATGGACGAGGTGTGGACGCCCTCCCATTGGGGGGCAGAGCGTTTTCGGGAGAGCGGCGTCACGAAGCCGATCCGCGTCGTGCCGCTCGGCTACGACGCCGGACGCTTCCGGCCGGAGCCCGGAGCCCGCCGGGCGAGCCCGCGGTACACGTTCCTCTCGGTCTTCGAGTGGGGAGAACGGAAGGCTCCGGAGATCCTGCTGCGCGCGTACGCGGCGGCGTTCTCGGGAGCCGACGACGTCCTCCTCGTCGTCCGCGCGAACAACCACGACGGGCACGTCGACGTGCCCCGGCAGATCGAGGAGCTCGGCCTCCCCCGGAACGGCCCGCCGGTCGCGTTCCTCTACAACACGCACATCCGCGCGAACCAGCTCGCCATGCTGTACCGGAGCGCGGACGCGTTCGTGCTGCCGTCGCGCGGCGAAGGCTGGGGAATGCCGATTCTCGAGGCGATGGCCTGCGGCCTGCCGGTGATCGCGACCCCGTGGAGCGGGCCTTCGGAGTTCCTGCACGAGGACGTCGGCTACCCCATCGCCGTGAAGGGCCTCGTGCCCGCGGACGCGAAATGCCCGTACTACGAAGGATTCCGCTGGGCCGAGCCCGATCTCGACGACCTCGTGGCAAGGTTCCGGTACGTGTTCACGCACCGCGAGGAGGCCCGCGCGAAGGGAGCCCGGGCGGCGCAGGAAGCGGCCGCGAAGTGGACGTGGGCGCTCACGGCGGCCCGCGTCGAGGAGCGGCTGCGGGAGATCGGCGCCTGACGCCGGGGAGCGGCCCGCCTCCTATACTTCCGCCGTGACCCTTCACGTTCCCGACGACGAGTGGATCTCGGCGCGCGTCGAGAAGGCCCGGCACGAGCGCGAGATGGCCCTTGCGGCCGCGAAGCGTCTCGAGGACGAGGTCCAGCGGTTGTCGTACCGGGTCGCGGAGCTGGAGTCCGACCGCGTGGCGCTGAAGAACCGGACGGAAGAGGCCGAAGCGTACGTCGCGGCCGTCAAGACGTCGGCGCCGTGGCGCGCGATCCAGTGGCTGCGCGGCCTCGTGGGCCGGAAATGGTGAGCGACGCCGACGAGCTGGAGCGCCTGAGGAAGGAAGCGGCCGAGCTGCGGGCCCTCGTGCGTGAGCTGTCGGCCCGGCAGGCCGCGGCGGTGGCGACCCTGCCCCTGTCCTCCGCGCTCGCGCTCGCGAGAGGCGGCGATGCGGGAGCCGACGCGCCGTTCACGCTCGAGCTCTGGAACGAGACGATCGAGATGACACGGGCCGACGTCGCGCCCGAGATGGCGCTCCTGTGGAGGCGCCTCCCGGCCCGGGAGGGCGCGTGACGCCCCGCCGGGCGGCGATCGTCGTCCTCTGCTGGAACCGCTGGGACCTGACGCGCCGCTGCCTCGAGACGCTGAAGGCGCACACCGACCTCGCGCACGCCGACGTGATCGCCGTGGACAACGGCTCGACGGACGAGACGCCCGCGCGCCTCGCCGGGCTGCCGTGGGTGCGCGTCGTGACGAACACGTCGAATCTCGGGTACGTGCGCGGGAACAACGCGGGTATCGCCGCGGCGCCGCCGGACGCCGACGTCGTCCTCCTGAACAACGACGTGGAGATCCACCAGGACGGCTGGCTGGACGCGCTGCGCGAAACGGCCCACGCGTCGACGGACGTCGGGATCGTGGGCTGCCGGCTCGTCCTGCCGGACGGGCGGCTCCTCCACGCGGGGACGTTCATCCTGCCCGACACGTTCTGGGGCCAGCAGATCGGAGCGCTCGAGACGGACGTGAACCAGTACGCCGCAACGCGCGACGTCGAGGGGATCGTCTTCGCGTGCGCGTACGTGAAGCGCGAGGTGCTCGCGAAACTCGGCGGCCTTTCCGAGAGCTTCCGCTCGTATTTCGAAGACACGGACTTCTGCCTGCGCGCCCGGGACGCGGGGTTCCGCACGGTGGTCTGCGGCGCCGTCACGCTCGTCCACCACGAGCACGGCTCGACCGCCGACCAGCCGAAGACGTTCGAGGCCGTGTTCCAGGAGAGCCGGAAGACGTTTCGCGGCCTCTGGGGAAAGAAGCTCGAGGCGCGTTACCGGCACGACCTCTCGTGGCAGTCGATCCTGAACTTCCCCACCGGCTACGCGATGAGCTGCCGGGAGATCCTCCGGGCCTGCGAGGCGGAGGGGATCCGCGCCGCCTACGAGTACGTCTACGGGCCGGGGACGCCCTTTCCGGCGCGCGAGGACGAGAACGCCCGCGACTACGTCCTGAACGTGATCTCCGCCCGGAATAGCGGGTGGCGGCCGCGGGTCTCCGTCGTCTACGGCCAGGGCGACGTGTTCCGCCGCAACAAGGGCCGCACCCGGATCGGCTACACGATGCTCGAGGTCGACGGCTTCCCCGCGGAATGGGTGAAGCAGGCGAACACGATGGACGAGGTCTGGGTGCCCTCCCGTTTCAACCGCGACGGATTCCTCGCCTCGGGCCTGAAGAAGCCGGTCCACGTGATGCCGCTCGGCGTCGACGTCGACCACTTCCATCCGGGAATCCGCGGCGTCCGAAACCTCGCGGGCGACTTCGTCTTCCTCGCGAACTTCGAGTGGGGCGAGAGGAAGCGCGCCGACATGATCCTCAAGGTCTTCAACCAGACGTTCCGGCGCTCGGAGCCCGTCGTCCTCGTCTGCAAGGTCATCAACGTCAACGCGGCGACGAGCGTGCGCGCGCAGATCGAGGCCCTCGGCCTCACGGCGACCGGCGGGCGCATCGCGTTTCTCCACAACCGGGAGTTCCCGTACCACCAGCTGGGCGCGCTCTACCGCTCGGCGGACTGCTACGTATCGGCCGGGCGGGGCGAGGGCTGGGACATGCCGCTCATGGAGGCGATGGCGTGCGGCCTGCCGTCGATCGCCACGGACTGGGGCGCACACACCGAGTTCGTCCACGACGGGATCGCGTACCCGCTGAAGAGCCGCGGCCTCGTTCCGGCAGACGCGCGCGCCCCTTACTACAAGGGCTTCCGCTGGGCCGACCCCGACCCCGAGCACCTCGCGCACCTGTTCCGCCACGTGTTCGAGCATCGCGACGAAGCCGCCGCGAAGGGCCGCCGCGCAGCTTCCGAGATGGCGGCCTCGTGGACGTGGGCCCACGCGGCGCGCCGAATTGCGGCGCGGCTCGACGCCATCGGATAGAGGCGCGTTCCTATCCTGCGGCCGGCTTGGTCAGGACGCACGTCAGCGGGAGGCTCGCGTAGCGGTACACGAGAGGACCCGTGAAGCGCCCGCCGAGGAGCCGACACAGGAGCCGTCTCCCGGAATGCGAGCGTGTGAGACGGACCACGGAGGACGGCAAGCCCTCCTGGAAGTCCGCGTCGGGATAGAGCGCCCGGTAGCGAACGGTCCGAGGCGAGAGCTGTCTCCCCCGAAAACCCGCTGCCCGCCACGCATCACGGTATTCGTCAAAGGTGTAGATGTGCTCGTTGATCCCGTGCCGCGTTTCCTCGTTGTCCGGCCGGCGGGCCAGGATCGACCTCTTCTTCACGGGCTCCGAGATGAAGACGAATCGCCCGCCGGGCTTCAGGACTCGCCAGGCTTCCCGGAACACCCTCGCGGGGTCGGGAGAATGGTGGATCGACGCGCAACTGAAGACCGCGTCCGCCCATCCGTCTCGCAGAGGCACTTCGTGGAGGTCGCCGCACACCCTCTCGAAAAAGATCCCGTCCTGACCAAAGAAGACGTCCGCGGTCTCGAGACCCAGAAACCGCTTCTTGAGAACATCCACCGCGACGAGCTCGGCGGCCCGACCGACCGCCATCAGGAACCGGGACGACCACGTGCGGCCCGCACCCAGGTCCACGACGCGGAGCCCCGCGAAACTGACGTGCTCGAAGAGCTGGAAGAAGTCCGGGGCGACGTGTGTCCACGGCTCATGGGGATACCAGGGCAGCGCGGTCATCGTCGGCACGAGCGATTCCTCGAGCGGACCGGCCATTTCGTGCCAGCCGCCGATCTCCCGCGCGAGCGCCTCGTCCTGGGGATCCAGCATGTCGACGATTCCGCGCTCGATTCGAAAGCGGCGGCCGCAGCCGCGGCACTCCAGTTCGCCCTCCCGCACCTCTCGCTCGTCGCTCTGGCGGATCGAGAGCTGCCACGCGGACTGCCGGCACCCGCGACACCTCAGGTTCTCCGCAAACGACTCTTTCAATCGGTCTCCGGTTCGGCTTCCTGCCGGAAACGATACACGGCCCGGCCCTGACGCTATGCTCGCCCCATGAACGCCGCCGCCCCCGGCTTCTCCGGCGCGCACGTCCTCGTCACGGGCGGCGCCGGATTCATCGGCTCGAATCTCGTGATCGCCCTCGTGGGGCGCGGCGCGGACGTGACCGTCGCCGACGCGATGATCCCGGGCTACGGTGGAAACCTCTTCAACCTCGAGAGCGTGCGAGAGAGGATCGCCTTCCACGAGGCCGACATCCGGGACCCGGATGCGATGAGAAGGCTCGTCGACGGCCAGGACGTCGTCTTCCACCTCGCGGGCCAGGTCGACCACATCCTCAGCCTCACGGACCCGTTCCCCGACATCGACATGAACGTGAAGGGCACGGCGGTCGTGATGGAGGCTCTCAAGAAGGTCAACCCCCGGGCCCGCGTCGTCTTCACGGGAACGCGCGGGCAGTACGGCCCCGCCGTGTCGCTCCCCGTTTCCGAAGACGCCCCTACGAACCCGCGCGGGATCTACGAGATCTCGAACCTCACGGCCGAGAAGATCATCGAGGTCTACGACCGCGTGCACGGGATTCCGTCGTCGCTGCTGCGCCTCACGAACGTGTACGGGCCGCGCGCGCAAATGAAGCACTCGCGCTACGGCGTCGTGAACTGGTTCGTGCGCCTCGCGCTGGACGGCGAGACGATGCGCGTGTTCGGGGACGGCACGATCCAGCGCGACTTCCTTTACGTGGACGACTGCGTGGAGGCCATCCTCCTCGCGGCCGCGCCGGACGCGCCGCGCGCCGAGGTCCTGAACGTTGGCGTCGACGTCCCGACGACGTTCCAGGACCTCGCCGTGGAGCTCGGGGCGCAGACGGGCGCGCACTGGGAGTACGCGCCGTTCTCGGCCGAGCGCAAGGCGCAGGAGCCTGGCGACTTCTACTCGGACGTCTCGAAGATCCGCCGCCTCCTCGGCTGGAGTCCGCGAACGCCGTTGCGCGAAGGCCTCGAACGAACGCTCGCGTTCTACCGCCTCCACCGGGCGCACTACTGGTAGGGTTGGGGGAGATGACGCATCAGGCCGCCCCCGTGCTCGGCCAAAACGCCGTGATCGAGCCCGGCGCCCGCCTCGGCTCCGGGGTGACGGCCGGCCACAACGTGACCGTCCACGCGAACGTCACGGTCGGCGACGGTGTCTTCATCGAGGACGGTGCGGTCCTCGGACGCCGCCCGCGGACGAGCGGGAACACGACGCGCCCCGTGCCCGCGGACCCGGGGCCGCTCGTCCTCGGCCCGGCCTGCGTGATCGGCGCGAACGCGGTTCTCTATGCGGGATCGACGCTCGGCGCGCGGGTCATGGTGGGCGACCTCGCCTCGGTGCGCGAAGGGTGCCGCGTCGCGGACGACGTCGTCCTCGGGCGCGGCGTCCTCGTCATGTACGACACGGTCGTCGGGGCGCGGACGCGCGTGATCGACGGCGCGATCCTGACCGGAAACATGGTGATCGAGGAGGACGTCTTCATCGGCCCCGGCGTCCTCACCGTGAACGACAACGAGGTCTACCTCCGCCGATTCGGCCTCGCGCCGTGGGCGGTCGCGGGACCGCGCGTCAGACGCTTCGCGCTGATCGGAACGGGCGCAAACCTCATCGCGGGCATCACCGTCGGCACCGGGGCGATCGTCGCGCCCGGCGCCGTCGTGACGCACGACGTTCCCGACTGGACCGTCGTCGCCGGCGTGCCGGCGCGCCCCGCAGGCCCCGTCGCGGACGCCGACCGCGAGGCCATCCTCCGGCGGTTCGCATGAGTCGCGTCTCCGTCGTTGTTCCCGTCTTCCACAACGCGCCCAGCCTGCCCGACCTCCTCGCGCGGCTCGCGGCGCTCGCTTCGCGCCACCCGTCCGACGACTTCGAGTTCGTGTGCGTGGACGACGGCTCGAAGGACGACTCGCTCGCGGTGCTCGTGCGGCTGCAGACCGCCGAGCCGCGTCTCCGCGTCGTGAAGCTCTCGCGCAACTTCGGCTCGAACGCGGCGCTCCTCGCGGGGCTCGCGCACGCAAACGGGGACGCGGTCGCGACGATCTCCGCCGACCTGCAGGACCCTCCCGAGACGCTCGACGCGATGCTCGCGCGCTGGCGCGAGGGGAAGAAGGTCGTCCTCGCCGTGCGCGAGGGGCGCGACGACCCGTTCGCGACGGCCTTCCTCGCGAACGTCTTCTACCGGCTCTTCCGCCGCTACGCGATCAAGACGATGCCCGAGCAGGGCTTCGACTTCTTCGTCGTGGACCGCAGCGTGCGCGACCTCCTCCTGCAGATTCAGGAGAGCAACGCGTATCTCATGGGGCTCGTCCTCTGGCTGGGCTTCGACCCGGCGTGCGTGCCCTTCCGGCGCCAGGCGCGCGAGAAGAGGTACGGGAGCTCGATGTGGGGCTTCGGGCGCAAGCTGAAGTACTTCATCGACTCGTTCGTCGCCTTCTCGTACGTGCCCATCCGCGCCGCCTCGCTCCTCGGGCTCCTCGTCTCTGTTGCGGGCCTCGCGTACGCTCTCTTCATCGTCGTCGCGCACTTCTTCTTCGACCTCAAGGTGCAGGGCTGGGCCTCGCTCATGGTCGTGCTCCTCATCGTGTCCGGCGCGCAGCTCCTCGTCATGGGCGTCATCGGCGAATACCTGTGGCGGAACCTCGACGAGACGCGCCGCCGTCCACGCTTCATCGTGGAGGCGGTCCTCGAGCCGGAAGGCCGGCCTCGCCCCTCGTGAAGAAGGCGCGCGCCGCCCCGGACGCCCTCCAGCGCCGTGGCCGCGCCGCCGCGCTCGCGTTCGTGGCGCTCGGGATCGCCCTCCGGGTCGCCACCGCGTATCCCGTCCACAAGTACGCCGCCGACGCGGACTGCCTGAACTGCGGATTCGTCGGGCTCCGGATCAACGAGGGCCACCCGGCGGTCTGGCTCACGCCTCGGCGGGCCGGCGCGCTCGAGTGCTACGGGCACGCGGCCGCTTTTCGCGCGTTCGGGCCGACGCGCGAGGCGCTCGCGATCACGCCGCTCGTCTCGAGCTCGCTCGCGCTCGCGCTTTACGCCGCGCTCGTCCTTCCTCTGCTCGGCCCCGTCGCGGGCCCGCTCGCCGTCCTCCTCTTTGCCCTCCCGCCGCCGGCCTACCTCTTCTGGACGTACATGCCGAACGGCTACCCGGAGACGATGCTGCTCTGCCTCGCGGTTCTTCTCGCGGCCGAGCGGGTCCGGCAGGCGCCCTCGGATCTCCGGCGCCTCGCAGTTCTCGGGCTCGTCGCGGGCCTCGGCTTCTGGAACTCGATCCAGACTCTCGCCGCGACCATTCCCGCGTGTCTCGGGCTTCTCGCGGCGCGGCCGCGGGAGCTCGCCCGCCGGCGAGCGGCCGGAGTCACGGCGGCGGCCTTTCTCGTCGGCGCCCTTCCCTGGATCGCGTGGAACGTCGCCGTGCCCCTGGGGTCGTTCCAGGGCAACTTCTCCGTCCAGCCGGCGTCGGGCCTCCGCGCCCTCGGCGAGAACGCGCGCTACCTCTTGTCCTACGCGCTCCCGGAGCTCGTCGCATCCGTCGACCCCGAGAACGGACTGAACCCGACTTCCGCTCTTGCGCGGATCCTTCGCGGCCCTGTCCTGCTCGTCTGGGCCGCGGCCGCGCTCTTCGCGGCCTGGCGCGCGTGGACCGCCCTGGCGAAGTACCGCCGCGACCGGAATGGCGACGTTCTCCGGGAACTGGCGCTCCCCCTCGTCGCGCTGACGATCTGCGCGCTCGCCGTGCTCTCGGGCGCCGGCGGAATGCGCGGACTCACGGTCCGGTACGTGCTCCCCGCGTTCTTCGTCCTGCCGGCGGCGCTCGGGCTCGCCGCCACCGCGGCGGCGCGAACGGGACGGCTCGCGGGAGCGCTTGCAGCCGCGGCCGTCTGCACCGTCGTCGTCTTCAACCTCTCGGTCTACTTCCTCCCGGGATCGGCCCCGCGCCGTCTCTGGGAGAAGCGGCTCGACGCCGACTCGGATCTGATCGCGTTCCTCGGCGAGCGCGGGATCGAGGCGGTCAGCGGCGACTACTGGGCCGCGTACCCGGTGAATTTTCTTTCCACCCGGAGGATCGCCGGCGTTCCGTTCCAGCCGGCGGGGGACTTCTACGGGGTCGAGGACTCTCTCGGCGGGCGGTCGCTCCGCTGGGCCGTCGTCGGGAGCACCCGCGCCCAGATCGAACGCCTCATCTCGGTGACCGGCGACTCCGGGTTGCTCGTCGAGGTCGCGTTCGAGCGCTGGGTCTTCATCCCGGAGGTCAACGTGCAGCCGGCCGCGGCCTTCCTGTCGAGGTACCGGGCGGCCTTCGCAGGCGTCCCGTGAGATCTCCGGCGCGCCTCGCGGAAGGTTCCCGGCCGCCGTGGGGGCTGTGGGCGTTCCTGACGCTCCTCGTGTGGGGCCTGTTCGCTCCCGACCGCGGGCTGTACCAGGACGACGTCTCCGTGCTGGCGGTCGTCCAGGAGGCGTGGAAGTCCGCGGGCGTCTCCGGGCTGTTCGCGCCGATGGGAGCCCCGACGCGCCGCCTGCTCGGCCTGCCGACGTTTCTCGCGTGGCTGACGCCCGAGCCCGTCTTCGCGCTGCAACTTCTGTATGGCCTCGCATGGCTGGCCATCGGCTGGGCGACGTGGCGCCTCGCGCGCGAGCTCTTTCCCGGTGCACCGCGCGCCGCCTGGCTCGCGGGCACGCTCACCGTCTGCGCGACGGGCGACTTCCTGACGGCGAGCCCCGTGGCGCTGAGCTACCAGACCTGCACGCTCCTCGGCCTCCTCGGTCTCGCGTTCGCCATGAGGTTCGTGAACGGCGGGCCGTGGCCGTGGCTCGCTGCGGGCGGCGCGAGCGCTGCGGCGAGCGTATTCACCGGCGACGGCGCGACCGTCGCGCTCGCGCTGGCGCCCCTCCTGTTCGTGGCCGCCCGCGGCTTCGGGACACGCCCCGTCGCGGCGACGTCCGTCTGGGCCGCCTTGCTCGCCCCTTACGGTCTCCTCCTCGCGGCGGCCTTCCGCGCGCCCGGTTCGTACGTGAGCCAGGCGACCGTTCCTCTGACGCTCGCCGCCCGCTTCCGCCACACCGCGTCTCTCACGGCGAACGACCTCTTCCCATGGACGTGGCCGCTCGGGCGCGTTCCGTTCGGAGACGCGCCGCCGCGCGCGATTCCGGTCTGGATCTGGGTCGCCGCGGCGCTTTGCGGTCTGTTCTTCGTGATGCGAATGCTCCAACGTCTTCCCGGCGACCAGACGTCGCGGGACCCGGCGCGCGAGCGCCTCCTCGCCGGGTGGTGCGCCGTCGCCGCTGTGGCGGGTCACGCCGCTTACGCCGGCGTCCACTTCTCCGAGTACTACTACCGCACGCAGGTCCTCTCGCGCGTCCTCGTCTCGATCGTCCTCGGGCTCGCCGCGAGCCGGCTCCTTGCGGGCGGCCGCGCCGCGCGTGCCGCCGCCCTCGCCGTCGTCGTTCTCTTTACGGGTTTCGGGATCGCCGGGGGAATGGAGCGCCAGGACATGTATCTCGCGACGTGGCGTCGGCACAGGGTCGAGCTTGCGTCGCTCGTCGAGGAAGTGCCGCGCGCGAAGCCCGTTGCGATCCTCCTCCTCTTCGTGCCGCACGATCCCGCGTTCCAGGCGACCGAGGCGCCGTATCTCGCGAAGCGCTGGAGCCAGCTCCTCTGGGAGAACACGGCGACGCGCCCGCGGACGTTTCTGTGGTCCGAAGACGCGAGGACCGCATGCGTGGCCGACGCCGAGGGCTTGCGCTGCCGGATGCCGGAGGACCAGTCCTGCTTCGACTCCGGCGCTTGCCCGGGCGAGAGGCTGCTCTGGAACGAAGTCGTCCTCCTCACGTGGCGCCCCGTCGAGGGACGGTTCCGGCTCGAAGAGGAGTTTCCCGCGGCGCTTCTCGGCGACCAGCCGCCGCCGCTCGGCCGCTATCGGCCCCGCGACCTGATCCTCCCGGGGCCGCCGGATCCGGGCACCCGGCGCTATCTGCACGGAGACGTCGGCCTCGCGCGCTTCCTGCCCTGAGTCAGCGGGCGACGACGACGTTCGCGGCGTACGGTGCGCCGCCCTTAGACGAGAACCGCGTGATCCCCTCCTGCTCGAGGTCGAGGCTCAGCACGTACTCGCCCGGCGCTTCTGGCGCGCGCAGCGCGAATGCGAGGTCGGCCCGGCCTCCGGGCGGCACGCGCCGGCCGGGCGTCGCGAACGCCTGCTCGCCGGCCGAAGGGCCGCTCCACGTGGCGACGAGGCGCACGTTGTTCATCCACGTGCAGGGCCCCTCGTTCTCCGCCTGGATCGTCGCGCGGAATTCCCCTCCCGGAGCGAGGCGCTCCGGAAGAGATGCCGAGCCCCACGCGACCCGGTAGGCCGCCGACGGCATCGGGAGCGCGCCGGCGGCGCCGATCCCGTCCCGCACCGCGGGCGCCAGTGCGTGAAACACGGCGAACGCTCCCGCGCGCGTCTCGCGAAACAGCGCACCCGACTCGAGCAACGCGTCGCGGAAACAGGCGTCGCGCGGCGGAAGGAGGACGACCGCCGGGCTCTCCGCGGCGCGCACCGCCGCGTCCCACTCGAGGTTGCGCGTGCCGTCCTCCCGGGCGATCGGGGTCGCGAGGATCGAGCCGCCGCTTTCGAACGTCACGCGATAGGCGGTCCAGTAGTTGGCGTACACGCGCGTCGCGCCCGCGTTCCTGAGCGCACCGAGCAGCGGTTCGAGGGGCCCCGTGACCTGTGCGTCGTCCACGTCTTCCGTGTGCCGGCGGGCCTTCGCCGTGCCGGACAGGTTGCTCGCGAGGAGGAGCGCGAAGCCCGCCGCCGCTGCGGCCCGCGGCAAGCCGCGCGCGGCGCCGGCCACGCTCGCGGCGAGGAGGGGGACGAACGCCGCGTAGGCCGCGACCATGTAGCGCGGCTCGCGCGGCGCGAGCCGCGCCACGAGGATCGTCGCCGCGGCGAGTGCGGCGAGGACCGCGAGAAGCAGACGGAGCCGGCGGTCGCGCCGCGCGGCTAAGAGGGCGGGCACGAGGAGGAGGCCCGCGACGACGGAAACCACGACGAACGCTCCGGGAAATGAAGGCTCCGTCACACTTGAAAAGTTTGGCCGCGCGGCGCCGAGGAGAACGGGCAGCGACTCGCCGAAGAACCGGGACAGGTTCGAGAGGAGTCCCGCGCCCGACGCCAGCGACATCTCGCGAGCGCGGGCGCTCTGGCCGGCGTGTCTGAGGTTCCAGACGAGCGAGGGCGCGGCGCCCAGGATCGCCCCGGCCCCGCACGCGGCGAGCGCGGCGAAATCCGGGCGGCGGCCGGGCCGTGCCAGGAGCCAGAGGCCCGCCACGGCGACGACCGGGAGCGTCACCGGGGTCACCCAGACTCCGACTCCCGCGGCGAGGCCGAGCAGCGCGAGCAGCGCGCCCGCGGGCCGCCCCGCCTCGAGCCGGGCGTCGGCCTCGGTCGCGAGCCACAGCACGGCGAGCCCGAGCAGCGCGACAGAGGCGTAGGCGCCGTCCGACGTCAGGACCTTGTACGGCAGGAAGAACGGAGGGATCGCGAGGTAAGCCGCGGCGAGGAGCCCGGCGCGGCGGCCGAAGAACCGGGCGGCGTACGCGGCTGTGCCCGCCCAGAAGACCGCCCACAGGGCGACGTAGAACCCGCGAAAGGCCTCCGGGGTCGCGCCGAGGAGCCCGAAGAGCGGCGCGAGGAGATGTGGCTCCAGAGTCCCGCCGTAAGTCGCGCCCCAGTAGAAGACGGGATGCCCGCGGCCCTCGAGGATGTGCCGCGCCATGAGCGCGACGACGGCCTGATCGGCGCTGGCCGGGATGCGCGCCGAGGCGATCCACCAGGCCGCGAGGGCGCCCGAGAGAACGAAAAGAGCGGCGAACGGCAGGAACGCCCGAAGCCGCTCTCGTGACACCTTTGGAATTTAACCCGGAGGCAGGTGCCTCCGGGGACTGCTTACTGGAAGTAGCCGGTGACGTCGAGGATGGCGTGGGTCGTGCCCCCGCCAACCGTGCCGTACGCCAGCGCGAGATCCTGGGTCGCGGCCACCCCCAGCGGCACGATCGCGCCATTCGCGATGGCGGGCTCGTTCGCGAGGAAGTTCAGCGTGGAGACGACGGGGAACGTGCCGCCCGCGGGCCACATGCTGAAGAACCCGTCAACCGTGGGCGTGGCGATCGTCGCGTTGAGCGACACGGCCTTCGCCGTCGACGGCACACCGCAGACGCCCTTGATCGTCACGTTGCGTTGCGTGGCGGCCGGGAGGGCGTTCGAGGGGCGCGAGTCGTAGGCGCGGCAGGGCGTGAGCGCGTAGTACTGCAGGCCGGCCTGGGCCTGCGCCTGCGTGGCCGAGAGGCCTGCGGCAACGGCGGACGCGACGAGAAGGGCGCGGACGATACGAACCTTGCTCATGAACTTTCTCCTCTTTCCGGCTTTGAACGGAGTCTAACTGAGATTGAATTTCGTTTGGTAGTGTCTGTACCTCACTCGAAGTACCCGTTGACGTCCAGTATGAAGTCCACGCCCCCAATGCAATTGTTGAAAACACTGAAGGTTGTGGTCGTCGCCGAGAGGTAGACCACGGCGTTGTTCGCCCGGGTCTTGCCCGCCCGGAAGCTCACGGCGCTCGTTCCGGGCTGCGCGACATCGGATGGGAACACGATCAGCTCCCCTGATCCGGCCACGTTCGTCACCGTCAGGTTGGCGGAAATGGCGACCGCCAGCGCAGGGATTCCGCAGACGCCCGTCACCTGGAAGCTTCGCGGCGTCATCGGGGCGAGCGCCGGCCCTCCCAGCGGACCGTTCATCCCGCGCGTATCGAGAACGCGGCAGGGCGGCAGGGGATAGAACACGGTCGGGGCGGGAGTGCGTGGGGCGCACGTGCCTGCGTTTGGCGCGACGGCGAGCCGCCCGGAGTCCCTTCGGTAAGAGCCCCAGACGGGGGCGGCCGACTTGCCCGTCGTCCACGCGTGAACGCTGACGTTGCCGGACGTCGAGGACGCGGCCGCGATGTTCAAGACGCCCCCGACGACGTCGAGCGTGGCGCCGCTGGCGGAAGAGGGCATGTAAAGAGAGAACTCGCCGGCGGTGTGCGGCGTGCCCGCGTCCGTCAGCTGAACGCCCGTGCTCGAGAGAATGCAGATCTCGGAGTTCGTCGGAACGAGGACCTCGAGCTTCGTGTCGCCGAGGACGTCGGCGACGACCGGCTGCCCCGCGCTCAGGTTCACGGCCGCGTACGCCATCGGCTTCGTCTTCCACATCAGCGCGCCCGTGCCCTTGAACGCGTAGACGTTGAAGTTCTGCGCGGCGCCCGTCGAGCAGTCCATGTCGGTGACGACGACGTCGAGAATGCCGTCGCCGTCGAGGTCGGCGAGCGCGGGCGAGGTCGTGACCTCGCCCGACGTCATGTTTGCGACGCCGAAGCCCGGCAACAGCTGCCCGTTGCAGCGGAGAGCGTAAATCGCACGCTTGCGGAGGGGGCCGATCCCGCTCCCGCAGGGCGCCGGGTTCCCCCAGTACGTGCCGGTCCCGAACACGATCTTCGGGGTGCCGTCGCCCGTGATGTCGCCCACGACCGGCGAGGCCATGATGATCTGGTCGACGTCGTACGGAAAGCCCGGGAACTCCTGCCCGAGATACGTGAGGACGTGCAGGCGTCCCCCGTTGATCGTCGGCGGGACGCCCGGCGGATTCGCGGTGGGATCGGCGTGCGAGTCCGTGCCGATGATGATCTCGAGCTTGCCGTTCCCGTCGAGGTCGTAAAGAGCGGGCGAGGACCAGATCGTGTCGCGGACGAAGAGGGGCCACGTCCCGGTCTTCGCGGTGCCGTCGCGGCCGTCGACCGCGTAGATGTGTCCGTCCCATGAGCCCCAGACGACGTCGGCGTGGCCGTCGGCGTCGATGTCGCCGATCGCCGGAGTCGAGACGACGCCGAGCGGAAAACTGCTGTGACTCGGGACGTCGTTCGCGCTCAACACGACCCAGAGAAGAGCTCCGTTCCTCTTGAACGCGGCGACGCCGCCGACCGTGACCGGATCAGCAGGGGGCCAGACCCCACCGCCGAAGCCGACGACGATGTCGGGAATGCCGTCCCCATCGACGTCGCCGACCGCCGCGCTGCTCACGGCCTGGCCCCCCAGCGGCTGCGGCCAGCCCGTGGCGACGCTGCCGTCCTGGTTCAGGACGTAGAGCTCTTTCGAGCTCGTACCGAGAATGAGGGACTTGCCGCCCGGGAGGCCGAGGTTCGCCCATACGGGTTCGTTCGAGGGGTGCCCGGTGCTCCCCGGCAGCACCTTCGGGAAGCCCGGCCGCACGGCGTAACCCGAGGGCAGCGACTGCGCGGAGGCCTCACCGGCGACGACAATCGTCAGCGCGAGAGCGGCCCAAGCGACAGTTTTCGCGAGCATCATTCGTAGTACCCGCTGACGTCGATCACGAGATCGAGCGCGCCAGCCGCGTTGTTCTTCACCGTTGCACGCCCCGTGCCGTCGGACGACAAAAGGACCTGGGCGTTGTTCGCCCGGGTCCGTCCCGCCCGGAAGCTTATCGCCGAGGCGTTCGGAACGCCCGTGCCCGCAGGGTAGAAGACGAGGTCGCCTGACACTTGCGGGGTGACGACCGTCACGTTGACCGACACGGCTACGGCCGTCGCGGAAACTCCGCAGGAGCCCGTGAGGACGAACGTGCGCGAGGCGTTCGCCGCGATCGAAAGCGCGCCCAGCACCGTCCGCGTGTCCAGAATGCGGCACGGGGGAACCACGTTAAGGCTCGTCGCGACGGGCGGCGCGGACGGCTGCCAGCCCAGCTGCACGACCTCGAAGTCTCCGGCGCGGATCGAGGAGAACGCGGGGTTCAGGATGCCGTTGTCCCACCGAGCGTCGTACGTGCCCTGCACGTACATGTCCGACCCGTTGTCGGCCACGATCAGGCCGTACGTCTTCATCGCCTGGAAGATCCGCTGGACCGGCGCCGTGAATCCGGAGATGTCCTTCGACGCCTTGAGGCGCAGACGCGCTCCCATCGGCGGCGCGCTGGAGTTCGAACCCGCGACGTGGGAGGCCGGGTAAACGTAGCCGTTCGTGTCGCGCACCGTGACGCGGAACGCGTGTCGGATGGGCGAGGCGCCGTACGCCTCGTCGTACCGCACGAGACCGGGCAGGATCGCGAGGCCGGCAGCGTCGGCGCTCGTCCAGCCGTCGGGCCGCCGGACGTTCGAGTCGAGGGAGAAGACCGCGCCCGAGCCCGCCCGCCACGCGCACGACGGAGAGCCCGCGGGCAGACAGCGCGTGTTCCACGTCTCGAAGAGGAGACGGTGGTCGACGTCCACGATGAGCATGTGCTTGTCGCCGCGGCACGGGGAGCCCGCGTACGAGGAGTCGCAGTTGCCCGGATAGCCGCCCTCGATCCAGTGGCTCTGCGTCTTCGCGTCGACGGGGATCGGGTAGCCCGCCGGGCGGCCCGGCGCGCCCGTATCGCTCTCGGAGGCGTAGTCGAACGCCATCGGCTCGAGCGGCTGCGTACCGGGCACGACGACGTACGGCATGCCGTAGATCGCGGGCGCTCCCGCGTCGCCGCCGAAGTCCGGGTGCATCCCCTTCGTCGCGCCGATCCACGCGATGAGGGCCGCGCTGCTCGCGTCGACGGGCGCGGCGCTCACGTCGGCGTTCCACCAGTTGTCGGCGGGCAAGAGGGGTAGCGGCCCCGGGAGCGGCCCGCCCTGCACGGGCTGAGCCGCGAGCGGCGCGCCCGGGAGGAGCAACGCGAGCGCGGCCGCGCGCAGAACGGCCCTCACTTCGTGTAGCCGTTGACGTCCACGACGAGGTCCAGGGAGCCCGCAGCTCTGTTCGTGACGAGGAAGCTGCCGTCCCCCGCGAGATAGATGAGCGCGTTGTTCGCGCGGGTGCGCCCGGCGCGGAAGCTCACGGTCGACGTCGCGGGCGGTGACGCGACGCCGTTCGGATACGCGACGAGGTCGCCGGTGACGGTCGGGTTCACGACCGTGACGTTCGCGGAGATCGCCACGGCGCCCGCCGGGACGTTGCAGCTCCCGGTCGCGACGAACGACCGCGACGCGAGCGCCCCGAGCGCCGGAGCGCCGAGCGGCCCGGCGGCGTTGCGCGTGTCGAGCAGGCGGCACGGCGTGACGGCGTTGAACGTCGTCGCCGAGGACACGGGTGGAGGGGGAGGCGGCGGCGGGACCACGAGCGCGATGCACGCGGACGCGGCGCCCGCGTCGAGGGCCGGGCCCACGTAACGGGTGACCGTGAGAGGGTGGAAGACGAGCGACGAGCTGCACCCGCCAAACCCGGACAGGTGGCAGTAGCTCATGAGCGTGCCGGTCACGTTCGCGACGCCGTTGATCGTCTGGGACGCGGGACACGACGTCGCGCCCGAATAGCAGCCCTCCCCTGCGTAGCACCGGTCGGGGGCGGGATTCGCGTAGCAGTGCGTGTGCGGCGACCCCATGTTGTGGCCGATCTCGTGGCCGACGATCAGCGTGTCGCCCCAGAGCCAGCCCCCGTTCGCGGAGATCTGGTTGAAGCTGTAGTCGCTGCCTCCGCCGCACACCGAGCCGGCGACCCACGCGATGCCCGAGAGGCCCGACGTGCTCTTGCCCGAGAAGAGGGCGCCGAACGATCTGGGATACGTCGCCTTCGGATAGTTCGTGTTCCAGTAGTTCGTGAACTCGTTCAACTGGCTGCCGCTCGCGCCGGAGCCCGCCACGGTCCACGGGTCCGTGCCTATCCGGAGGAACGTCGTCCCGACGACGAGGCGCAGGTTCAGGTCGCGCTCGTACATGACGTTGATGTTCGCGACGAGCGTCGCGATGGCGTTCGTCGTCGTCGTCGTGTTGTTGCCGAATGAGGCGAGGTACTCCGTGTCCGTGTCGATCGCGAGGATTCCCTTGTAGAGCGATCCGAGGACGGCGGCGGTCCGGCCCTGCGCCGCGCGCCCGGCGACGGACGCAGGCAGCGAGGCCGTCTCCGGGAAGTCCTCCTGGCCGCACCGCGTGGTCGCTCCGTCCGGCCGCACCGGAGCCGCGAGAAGGTGGCGGCCCGCCATGTCCGCGGGATCGCGCGCGATCTCGTGCACGCCCTCGGGGCCGTGAGCGAGAGCCGTCAGCGTCCGCGTCGACGGATCCACGACGACGAGCACGCGGGCGCCCGCGCCCTCCGTGTCGCCGCCCCAGAAGAAGACGAGCGAGGAGCGCGGGATCTCGGTCCGGCCTCCCGCGTCGACGCGGAAGACCTTCGCGCCTTCGGCCCAGACCTCGTGTCTCTCGACCCGCACGGCGCGGCGGACGCCCGGAGCGAACGGCCAGTCCGCGACGACGGCGCTCTCCTCGGGTGCGAGCGCGAGGAGGGCCGGGACGAGCCTCGCGTCGAGATGCAGGAGCTCGCCTTCGCCACGCCCCCCGGCGAGGTCGACGATCTTCCCGGGGGCGCCGGCGGACAAGGGCCCGTCCGGCCGCGCAGCCGCGAGCGGCCCACCGAGGACGAGCGCCGTGAGCAGCGCGAGAGGTCGCGCGGCGACACGTCGAGCCGTACACCGGAAATGGAGCGCCATGTGTCCCCTCGCTGCACCGTCCATTGCGGGACCCGTGCCGACCCGAAGCCTTCGCCGGGGAGTGACCCCGGCTCACGCGAAATCACGCCTTTCCCGTGACTTGCGTCACCAGGGACCCGCTGGCGACCCACGCGCGCCGGCCGGGCCCGTTGCGGGGGCCGTCAAAAATTGTTCGCTTCGGAGAGACAGGTCCTCGAAATTTGACCCCGGGAAAAGGATCTTCAGCGCCTCGGCGCGCGCGCGTCCTTCATCGCGGAGCGAGCCTCGCGCTCGGCCTCCCGGCGGCGGATCGTCTCGCGCTTGTCGTGCAGCTTCTTGCCCGTGACGAGCGCGATCTCGACCTTCACGCGCGCGCCCTTGAAGTACAGCGTCAGCGGGATGCACGTCGCGCCCGACTTCTGGATCTTCGAGGCGAGCCGCACGATCTCGCGCTTGTGGAGGAGGAGCTTCCTCTTCCTCTTCGCGTCGACGTTGTTGTAGCTCGCGGCGCCGTACGGCGGCACGTGGACGTTCCAGAGCCAGGCCTCGCCGCCCTCGACGGCGACGTAGCCGTCCTGCAGGCTCGCTTTCCCTTCGCGCAGCGACTTGACCTCGCTGCCCGTGAGCGCGAGGCCGGCCTCGAACTTCTCCTCGACGAAGTACTCGTGGAGCGCGCGCCGGTTCGTCGCGATCGGGCGCGTCCCCGAGTTCTTCGCGGCGGCGCGCGCGTCCTTCTTCCGCTCCTCGCGGTCCAGCCGCGACTTCACGCGCGTCCCGTCAGTCCGAGGGGCTCTCGACCATGCGCTTGAACTCGGGCGCGAGCTCGGGGTCGAACTGCGTGCCCGCTTTCGACTCGATGATGTCGAGCGCCTGGTAGTCCGAGAGCACCGCCCGATAGGACGTGGGCGCCGTCATCGCGTCGAAGGCCTCGCACAGGTGGATGATGCGCGAGCCGAGCGGAATCTGCTCGCCGCGCAGGCCGTCCGGGTATCCGCCGCCGTCCCAGCGCTCGTGGTGGTGCTTGATGAGGGGCGCGACCGGGTACGGCCACGGGATGTCCTCGACGAGGTAGGCCCCGACGCGCGGGTGAGTCTTCAGGAGCGTGAGCTCCTCGTCCGTGAGCGTGCGCTTCGCGTACAGCGTGTCGTAGTTCAGCTCGCGCAGCCCGACGTCGTGGAGGATCGCGGCCACGGTGATCTGCTCGACGTCCATGGGCGCGACGCCGATCTGGACGGCGAGCTTGCGCGCCATGCGTCCGACGTTGAACGAGTGCGTTTTGAGCGCCGTGCGCTTGAGGAGTCCGGGCTCGAGGAGCTTGTTGACGAGGCCGCGATAGCTCTCGCGGAAACGCGTCTCCCCGCGCGTCCCGGCGAGGACGTTGCGCAGGACGACGTGAGCCGAGCGGAGCGCTTCGCGCGCCTCGGGGTTCGGCCCGTGCCGATACAGGAGCGAGAAGAGGACGACGCCCTCCGGCGAGCTGTCGAGGACGGAGGACTGGATCGCCGCGATGTCCGCGCGGCGCACGGGCCGCCCCTCCCCGGGCGCGTCGAGCGGCCGGACCACCGGTTCGCGCGTGAAGGCGAACGGCACCGCCGTCTTCGCGAAGATCTTCTCGAGGTTCTCCGTGAGCGCCGGGACGACGTCGGCGTCCAGCGGGCGGCGCGACGTGACGGTCACGATCCCGACGGAGGGCAGGAACGACGACACGGCCGCGACCTCGACCTCGTCGTAGTTCAGGCAGGTCGGAAGGTAGAGCTGGACGAATTCGGCCTCGCGCGGCGAGAGTCCGCCGGCCGGAGCCGCCGCGAGGCGCTGGGCGCCGCCGCGCGCGAGCGTCTCCTCGACGAGGCGCAGCGTGCGCACCGCCACACCGGGCAGCGCGGTGTCGACCGGCTCGGAGACGGAGGGCGGCTGCGGCGCGCGGCGATAGACGCCCGACGTCCCGGCCGGGATGGACGCGAACCCGGACGTCTTCTCGAGGGGCCCCGGCATGGCCGGAGTGGGCGTCGGCGGGTCGAGCGGCCGCTCGACGACCGGGGGCGGCTCGCGGAGGATCGAGCCGATGGCTCTCGCGTCGCTGAGGCGGCGGAGCTCGACGGCGAAACGCCGGAGCAGGTCGGCCAGCTCGAGCGCGTCGTCGTGCGAAAAGGCGACCCGGCCCGCCTTGTCGCGGATGTCGACGAGACCCATGATCCGCCCGTCGAGGTAGAGCGGCGCGACGAGCATGCGCGTCGACGTCGACTGGATCATGGCGTCCGCGAGGCGGCCCGCCTGGTTCACGTTGTTGATGAACGTGGGCTCGCGGTGCTCGTAGATCTGGTTGACGAGCGGCTCGTTGCGCCCCATGCGGTCCGCGAGCCGGTCGCCGCGCGTGAACCCGAACTGCGCCTTCAGACGGAAGACCGCCCCGCCCGGGTCGAGCGTGTAGAACGCCGCCTTCGCCGGGCGCCACTTCTGGGCGACCACGGAGAGGAAGTCCTGGTAATACTTTTCTTCCTCGGGCGCGAGCACACGTTCCTCCGGGAGTGTGAACAGGATAGCAGCCACGTCCCTCAGGCCCGCCCGAACGCCGGCCCAGAGGGCGTCCCAGGAACTGTGGCGATTTCGCCGCAGTCGCCGCGGAATCGCCGCACCGCGGGTGCCGCCGCCGGCCGCCGGCTGCACGCAACTCTCTGCAAACACGGGGGACCGGGCGTGGCACCCGCCGTGCAAAACGGGCGGGCGATGCTTCTGCAGACCACGCTTGCCCGGCCGGTCCGGCTCTCGGGAATCGGCCTCCACAGCGGCCGCCACGTCCACGCCGTGCTCCGTCCCGCGGGGGCGAACCACGGGATCGTGTTCTGGCGCACCGACGTGGACGCGTTCGTCCCCGCCATCGCCGAAGCCGCGGGCCGCTTCGATCACGCGACGTCGCTCGGCGAGCGCGGCCGCGACGTGAGCACCGTCGAGCACCTTCTCTCGGCCGCCGTCGGCGCCGGGCTCGACAACGTTCTCGTCGAGGTCGACGGGCCCGAGATCCCGATCCTCGACGGGAGCGCGCTGCCGTGGCTCGAAGCCTTCTCGAAGGCCGGCATCGCCCCGCTCGCGGCGCTGCGTGCGCCGTTCACGCCTTCGCGCGTTCTGTCGCTGACCGCGGCAGGCGGCAAGAAGCTCGAGATCCGGCCCGCGCGCGACCTGCGCGTGACGTACACGATCGACTTCCCGAACCCGGCCGTCGGGCGCCAGTCGCTCACCGTCATGCTCTCGCCCGAGACGTACGCGACGCACGTCGCGCCCGCGCGCACGTTCGGATTCCTGTCCGAGTACGAGCTCTTGAAGCAGCACGGCCTCGCCCGCGGCGCCTCGCCCGAGAACTGCATCGTCGTCGGCGAGGACCGTGTCGAGAACGGCGACCTGCGCTTCCCGGACGAGTTCGTCCGCCACAAGGTTCTCGACCTGCTCGGCGACCTCGCGCTCGTGGGGCGCCCCGTCACCGGCCACGTGGTCGCGCACAAGGCCGGGCACGCGATGCACGCCAGCCTCGCCGCGCTCCTCCGCGAAGAGGTCCGCGCGGAGCAGCACGCGCCTTCCCGCGCCCCCGCGGCCGCAGCCCGTCACGTAAACCGCTAAAGTCCGCGGGTGCGCACGCGCCCCGGGCCGACGGCCTCCCTCCTCCTCGGAACCCTTCTCGCCTTCGCCGGAACGGCGTCCGCCCAGGCTCCTCCCGCCGCCGAGGTTCCGGGCGTCTCGAGCTGGCTGACGGGCCGCGAGCTCCACGTCGAGGCGAAGCTCTCCCCGGGTCTGCCAGAGGCGGTGCGCCAGCGCCTCGCGTCCGGGCTCCCGACGACCGTCGGGTGGACGATCCGCCTCTTCGTCTTCCGCAACCTCTGGTGGGACGCGCTGAAGGACGAGCGCCTCTACGCCGTGACGGCGACGTACCGGCCCGACACGTCCGACTACCTCGTCGAGCGGCGCCTCGACGCACGCCTCCTCGACACGCAGGTCGTCCCGGCACGGGACGAAGCCGCCGCGGCGCTCTCCCGCGTGCCGGGCCTGCCCGTCTTCACGATGGGCGACCACCTTCTCGGCAAGAAGCTCGTCGTGCGCCTGCGCTGCCGCTACGGCAGCGGGGTCGCGCTCGGCGTCGTGCCGACGAGCGACGAGACCGACTGGGCACGGTCGGGGATCTTCGAATGGACGGCGGCGAGCGCCCGCTGACGGAGTCCGTGCCGCCCGTCCCGCCGTACCGGTGGACGCGCGACAACCGGATTCTCCTCGGAATCGGCCTCGTGCTCGGCGCCGCGTTCGCGGGCGGGTACGCGCTCGTCCTCAGGACGCGCGACCTCACGGCCGCCGCCGCGACGAACCGCGTCCTGATCTTCGTCCTCTTCTACATCGTCGTCGTTCTCATCCTCGTGCTCCTGTTCGTCCTCGTGCGCAACGGCGTCAAGCTCGTCCTCGAGTCGCGGCGCGGCGTCTTCGGCTCCCGCTTTCGCGCGCGCGTCGTCGCGGCGTACGTCGGGCTCGCGCTGCTCCCGATCTCGCTCCTGATCCTCCCGACGACGGGCCTCCTGCAGAAGAGCGTCGAGCGCTGGTTCGCGCCGCCCGTGGAGAACACGATCCGCGCGGGCCGGCAGGTCGCCGACCTCGTGCGCGCCCGCTCCGCCGCCCTCGAGCGCCGGACGGCCGACCGGCTCCTGCCGCGGCTCGCGGCCGCGCCCGAGAAAGACCTCGTCGCGCTCCTGTCGTCCGCGCGTGAGGAGTCCGGCGTGGACTACCTCGAGTGGCGGCAGCCCGGCGCCCCGCCCGTCGCGGTGAGCTCTCCGCGCTGGCCGGTCCGCGACGTCGCCGACGCCGCAGCGGACTGGGTGGCCGACGCGAAGGCCCGCGGCGTCTCGCGCCGGATCGAGGCGACGCACGACGGCGGGCAGACCGGCCGGTCGCTCTTCGCCTCGCCGTCCGGAACGCTTCTCGTCGGCACGTTCGAGCCTCCCGCCGAGGCCGAGCCCATCCGGGAGCTCGGCCGCGCGACCTCCGCTTACGCGATGCTGAAGGCCGAGCGCGCCTCGCTCGAGGCGATCCAGATCCTCCTCTTTCTCCTCCTCGCATTCGTCGTCCTCCTCGCCGCGGTCTGGGTCGGGCTGCTCCTCGCGCGGCGCGTGACGCGTCCGATCGGAGCGCTCGCAGCCTCGGCGCGACGC
Source organism: Acidobacteriota bacterium (assembly GCA_016716715.1). NCBI lineage: Bacteria > Pseudomonadati > Acidobacteriota > Acidobacteriota bacterium. The sequence continues at coordinate 125,696 of JADJVE010000006.1, forward strand.
GTCGGCGCGGGCGATTTCGACGCGCTCGTCGAGGTGGAGGGCGGAGACGAGATCGGTGCGCTGTCGCGCGCGTTCAACGCGATGACGTCCGAGCTGAGGCGGCGCCGGACCGAGCTCGTCGCCGCGAACGCGGAGCTCGAGGCCACGAACCGGCAGCTGGACGAGCAGCGCCAGAGATTCGGCTCGATCCTCGAGCGCCTGGACGCGGGCGTCGTCGCGTTCTGGGAGGACGGCCGTCTCGCCTTCCTGAACGACACGGCGCGCCGCCTCCTCGACTGCGAGGGCCCCGTCGAGCGTCTCGACGACCTCCTCGCGCCCGCTCTCCTCGCCCCGCTCCGCGAATTCCTGACCCGCGCGCGCAGTGCAGGGCCGCGCGAGGAGACGCTCAAGATCGGCCGGCGCGTCCTCGAGGCGCACCTCGCGCAGGCGCCTGCCGGGTCGGGCGGCGCCGGGCCCAGCATCGTCACGCTCGAAGACACGACGGCCCTCGTCGCCGCCGAGCGGGCGGCCGCGTGGGAAGAGGCCGCGCGCCGCATGGCCCACGAGATCAAGAACCCGCTCACGCCGATCCGCCTCGCCGCCGAGCGCATGCGCCGCCGCGCGGCATCCTCGGCCGACTCCGGCGACGGCCTCCCCCGCGTCGTCGAGGAAGGCGCCTCGACGATCGTCCAGGAGGTCACCGCGCTCTCGGCGTTCGTGGACACGTTCCAGCGCTTCGCGCGCCTGCCCGCGGCGGTCCTCGCGCCCACGGACCTCGGCGCCGTCGCCCACCAGGTCGCGAAGCTCTACGACGGCGTCAAGCGCGGGATTGCCGTGACGGCCGAGGCGCCGGAGGGTCTCGCGCCCGCGCGGGCCGACGCGGGCCAGCTCCGCCGCGCGCTCATCAACCTCGTCGACAACGCGGTCGCCGCGACGCCGGAGGGCGGACGAGTCCGGGTGGCCGTACGCGTCGCGGATGGCCGCGCCGTCGTCTCCGTCGAGGACGACGGCCCCGGAATCGCCGCCGCGGACCGCGAGCGCGTCTTCGACGCGGAGTACTCGACGAAGGGCAGGGGCTCGGGCCTCGGCCTCGCGATCGTCGCGCGGATCGCGGCCGAGCACGGCGGCACGGTGCGCGTGGAGGAGAATGCACCCCACGGATGCCGATTCCTCCTCGAATGGCCTGCGGCGTGAGGCGCGCATGAGCGCGGCGCGCGTCCTCGTCTGCGACGACGAGCCCGGGATCCGCGAGACGCTCGGGCAGATCCTCGACGACGAAGGCTACTCCGTCGACGCGGTCGGCCTCGGGCAGGACGCCGTCCGGCGGGCGCTGGGCGACGCGCCGCCCGACGCCGTCCTCCTCGACGTCTGGCTGCCGGACGGGGACGGACTCGCGGTCCTCGACCGGCTCCGCGCGGGCGGATTCGCCGGCCCCGTCATCATGATCTCCGGCCACGGCACGGTCGAGACGGCGGTCGGGGCCGTCAAGCGCGGGGCGGACGACTTCCTCGAGAAGCCGCTCGCCCTCGAGCGCGTCCTCCTGACGCTCGAGAAGGCGCTCGAGCGCACACGCCTCGCGCGCGAGCGCGACGACCTCAAGCGCGAGCTCGCGAGCCGCGACGCGCGAGCCGCAGAGGGGGAGGTCCTCCTCGGCGAGAGCGCCGCGATGTCGCGCCTGAAGTCCGAGATCACCCGGGCGGGCGCCTCGGACGCGCGCGTCCTCATCACGGGCGAGAGCGGGACGGGCAAGGAGCTCGTCGCGCGGGCGCTGCATCGCGCCTCGCCGCGCGCCGCGGGCCCGTTCGTCGAGGTCAACGGCGCTGCGATCCCCGAGGAGCTCATCGAGAGCGAGCTCTTCGGCCACGTGAAGGGGTCGTTCACGGGAGCCTTCGAGGACCGCAAGGGCAAGTGGGAACAGGCCGACGGCGGGACGCTCTTCCTCGACGAGATCGGCGACATGTCGCCCCGCACGCAGGCAAAGATTCTGCGCGCGATCCAGGACGGAAAGATCACGCGCGTCGGCGGCACGAAGACGGTGGCGACGGACGTGCGGATCGTTGCGGCGACGAACCGCGACCTCCCCGCGATGATCCGGGCCGGCACGTTCCGCGAGGACCTCTACTTCCGGCTCGCCGTCGTCCCCCTCGTCGTTCCGCCGCTCGCCGAGCGGCCCGAGGACGTCCCGCTCCTCGTGGCCCACTTCGCGGAGTCGGTCGCCCGGAGGCGCGGGCGGCGCGCGAAGACGTTCGAGCCGGCCGCGCTCGACGCGCTCGCGACGCGGCGCTGGCCCGGCAACGTCCGCGAGCTTCAGAACCTCGTCGAACGCGTCCTCCTCATGACGCCCGGTCCCTCCGTGCGACTCGCGGACCTGCCGCCCGTGGAGGGCGCGCCCCGCACCGTCTCCGGTTCGCACGCCGCCGAGGAGATCGTGGGCACGCTCCCGCTGGCCGAGGCGCGCGAGGCGTTCGAGAAGCGTTACCTCGCGCGCGTCCTCGCCGAGACGAAGGGCAACGTGTCGCGCGCGGCCGAGCGCCTCGGCCTCGACCGCACGACGCTCCACCGCAAGATGAAGTCCCTCGGCCTCGACGGCGAGAAGGGCGCCGACTAGGCTCGGGGACCGATTCCCGGAGCCCGGCGAAAGCGAATGCCGACACCGGACGATCGCTTGGAGGAGATCCTGCACGAGTACGGCGGCCTTCTGCGGCGCGCCATCGAGCGGCTTGCGCCCGGCCGTTCCGGAGTCCTCGCGGACGACGTCGAGCAGGAAGCCCGGATTCGCGTCTGGAGAGCTCTTCAAAGTGGGACGGAAATCACAAGCCCTCCGTCTTATCTCTGCAGGGTGGCTCTCACCGCGACCGTGGACGCAATCCGGACAGCCAGGAGCCACAGGGAGGAACCGCTGGAAGCCGCGCGCACTGGCAACGAGGCATCGACAGCTGAAGGCCCCCCTTCGCTGAACCTCAGCCCCGAGGCCGAGGTGCTGCAGAAGGAGAGGTTCGATGTGCTGCGACTTGCGGTCGACTCGCTGGCCGAGCCCCGCCGGTCCGCGGTTCGGCTCCACCTCCGCGGTTTTCGGCCCGACGAGGTCGGCCGGATCATGGGCTGGAGTCCGGCGAAGGCGCGCAACCTCGCGTACCGCGGCCTCGAAAGCCTGAGGTCGGAGCTCCGCAGAAGGGAAGGGAACGATGGAACCGCGCCCTGAAGATCTCGAGGAGCTCGAAGCCCTCTGGCGGCGCGGCGCCGTCCCGACCGGGCCCTGCCCGTCCTCCGGGGTTCTCGCGCGCGGAGCCGCCGGCGAGCTCCCGCACGCGGAACGAGCGGCCTTCGCGGAGCACGTCGCCTCGTGCGAGACGTGCGCGGAGATCGTCCGTCTCTTTCCGGACGTGAAGAGCTGGGCGGACCGCGCCTCGACCCGCCTCGGTGCCGCGCGGCCGAAGATGTCGTTCCGGACCCTCTGGCCGCTGGCCGCGGCGGCGGTCGTCGTCCTCGCTGCCGGGCTCGTGGTCGTGAGCCGCTTCCGCCCGGCAGGTTCGCCTTCGTATCGTGCGGGCGCCGCCGTGGAGCTCCGGTCTCTTCTGGAACCCGATCGCCCGCTCCCGCGCGCCGCCTTCCGCCTCCGATGGACGCCCGGACCCGCTGGCTCCCGCTACTCGGTTCTCGTCGCAAAAGAAGATCTGACGCCGGTCGCGCGCGCCGAGGGCCTCACGGTGCCCGAGTTCCTCGTCGAGGACCGTCTCCTCGCGGATCTCCCTACGGGTTCCAACGTCGTCTGGAACGTCCGGTCGACATCACCTGATTCACCTGGCCTCTCTTCTCCGACGTTCGTGACGACCGTGGAGTGACGCCGTGCGGCGCGGACTCCCGGCAGCCGCCGCGATCGTCATCCTCGCGTCGTCGTCGTCGTCTCGCGGCGATTCGCTCGAGGACTGCGAGCGGCTGCTCCGGAAGGGAGACGAAGAACGGGCCGCCCTGTGCTTTGAAAAGGCGAGCTGGATTCCCGCCTCGGCGCCGGCGGTCGGGACGCGGCTCTCCGCGCTCCGGGACGAGGGCAGAGCCGGCGGCTGGCTCCTTCGCGTCCTCGGAGCACGTGAGGCCTTCGCTGGCGCGCCACAGGCCGAGGCGACGCTCGTGAGCGCCGTCGCCGCATTCAACGCGGCCGGAGATCTCCGGGGAGAGGCCGTGGCGCGCGCGGCGCTGGCGGACTTCTTCTCGCGGAAGAGGCGGTTCGAGGAAACCGAGCGGGAGCTCCGGCGGGCCGACGAGCTCGCCACGAAGTCCGGTCGGCCGGACGCGGTGGCTCGCGTCCGGCTTCAGGAGGCACTCGTCGCAAGTCGTCGTCAGGACCCTGTCGGCGGGCTCACGAGGCTGGACGCGGGAGAGGAAGCCGTGCACGCGTCCGGCGATGACTCTCTGCTCGCGAACTGGCACGAGACGCGGGCCGTGCTGCTCTGGACGGTGGCCCGGTATCCGGAAAGCCTAGCGGCGTACCGGAGTCAGATCGCGGTCCTCGAGCGCCTTGGAGAAACCGCGCGCATCGCGAGCGTGCTCGCGAACATGGCCTTCTCGACGCGCGACGTGAAGCTGAAGCGCTCGCTCGCCGAGGAGGCGCTCGACCGGGCGGAACGCACCGGAAACCTGAGGGCGGAGGTCACCGCGCGCTTCACTCTCTCGGAGATCGACGACGGTGAAGAAGGACTGACGCACGCCCTTCGGGGGCTGGTCGCGGCCCGCCGGCTCGGTGACGGTGTCCAACTCCGGATGGCCCTTCGCGCCGCGGGATTCCGTCTGGCGAAGAGTGGCCGCCGAGAGGGCCTCGATCTCTTGCGGGAAGCGGTCGAGAGTGCCACGCGGGCAGGTGACCCAGCGGAAGAGACGCGTTGCCGGTTCGTTTTCTCGCGGGCACTATGGGAGGTCGGGCCCCGCGAGGAGGCGGTCCGTGCCTCACTCGCCAGCCTCCACGCCGCCGAGGCGACACGCACCGGGCCGGCCTCGGCGGAGTCTCGCGCCGTGCGCTTCGGGCAGTGGAATCTCCTCTATTACCGCGCCGCTGGCTACCTGCTCTCGGGCGCGCTTCTCGACCGGCCTGAAGACGTCCCGACGACCGATATCGCGCTGGCCTTTCGGATCTCGGAACGCATGAAGGCGAGAAGCCTCCTCGACTCCCTCGACGCGGCAGCCCAGATCCGCGACGTCGCGCCGGCCTTCGCATCTCTGGAGGACGTGCGGGCGGCCCTCGCGCCCGACGAGGCGCTCCTGTCTTTCCTGATCAACGCAGAGCATTCGAATGTTTCGTCAGCCTTCGACGGCGGCTCCTGGGTCTTCACGGTCTCTCGGGAATCGGTCCGCTTCTTCCGGCTCAAGACCCACCGAAAAGGGCTCGAGGAGCAGGCGTCCCTGCTCGTCGGACTCGTGGAAGGCCGCTCGGGGCACGAGGCGACGGGGGCCGCGGCTCTCTACGATGTCCTCCTCAAGGAGGCTCTGTCTTCCCTCCCGGCCGGTGTGAGGCGTCTGCTCGTCGTTCCCGACAGGGCGCTCCACACCCTCCCGCTGAATCTCCTGCGGCCGAGCCCCGGAGTCGACCCCGTCGTCTCGAGGTACGAATTCGTGACGATCCCGTCGGCGACGGTCTGGCTGCGGCTGCGCGGTCTCGCCCGACCGGGAGCTGCCGCTGTCTCGTTCGCGGATCCGAGCCTGTCGCCGGCCGCCGGATCGGCCGCCGCGGGCCCGGTCGAGCGGTCGGGCCGCCTGGGACCTCTGTTGTTTGCGCAGCGCGAAGGGCGGTCTCTCGTGGCCCGCGCCGGCTCGGGCAGCCGTCTCCTCGTCGGCGCCGAGGCGAGCGAACGCGCGCTCAAGAAGACGTCGTTCGCGTCTTACGGTGTCCTTCACCTCGGAGCTCATGCCCTCGCGGACGACGAAGGCGCCGTGCGCTCCGTGCTGCTCCTCGCGCCCGGAGACGGCGAAGACGGCCGGCTGAATCTCGAGGAGATCCGGCGGCTTCCCCTGAGCGGCCAGCTCGTGATCCTCGCGGCCTGCCGGAGCACCACCGGCGCGTATATTCACGGAGAGGGCGCTCTCGGACTCTCTTCGGCCTTTCTCTTGAGCGGCGCCCGCGCCGTTCTCGGAACGCTCTGGGCCGTCCGGGACGACGAGGCCGAGGAATTCTCGAAGGCGTTCTACGCGAACCTCGCCGGAGGGCGCACGGCCTCGGCGGCCCTGGCGGCCACGCAGAGGAACCTACGCGCGCGGGGTCGGCCTCCGGCCGCGTGGGCGGCGTTCGTTCTGCTGGGCGATGGAACGATCACCCCGATCCGGGCGGCCGGAAATCCGTGGATCGCGGCGCTTGTGATTCTCGTCACGGCCGCGAGCCTCGCGGCGATCCTGATCCTGATGGCCCGCCGAAAAGCGGAAGGTCCGTCCGACGGTTTCGCGCGGTCTCCCGAGCAACGCTGAGAAGAAACGGGCCTCGTCTCCGTCTTCTGGACGGAGGAAGAAAATGCGCCGTCGGTGGAACGCCCGGATAGGTTTCCTTCTCTTCATCCTCCTCGTAGTGCCGGGAGGTCTTGGCTGCTGTGTTGGAAGCGAAAGGCTCTTTGCCTGGCACTGCTGGTACCCGGAGGATCATCGCGGCGAACTGCGCACCCGGCTCCCGATGGTCGACGTCGGAGCTCTCGCGGCGCCGGCCGAGCTGAACGGAGGGGCGGTCTCGGACCTTGGCGAGCTTCGAGCGCTCGGATGCGACCTGTCGTGGATGGCGCCTCCCGCCGGATCGGTCCTCGCGTATGGCGAGTCCTCGTGGATCGCATCCCCGTCCGTTTCGAACGGCTGGGGATTCATTCCGCTTCGCGCGCTGACCGGCCGCGCTTCGACGGCGCGGGCCGCTCGTTGCGGGGGCGACTGGCTCTACACGGCGACAGACCGGGGGCTCGAGTCCGCTTCGCTCCGGTCGGGGTCCTCCCGCCGCTTCTCGTCGAGCTTCGCTCATTACGCCACGGGTGCTTCAGCCGTCCTGCCCCTCGCGGACGGGACCGTCCTTGTGGGCCTGACCCAGACACCGTCCACGGGCGGGGCGAGCCCGGTTCTTCGCTGCGACCCGGCGACAGGAAGGTGTGACGCGGCGGCGAGCGGGATCGTCGTCTTCGGTGCGGATCGCGCGCTCCTGCTCATGACGGCCGCCGACGGCTCGATCCTTCTCGTCATGCGCGCTTCCGGGGCCTGGCGTTCCACCGACGGCGGCCGGACGTTCTCGCTGTCCAGCACCGGCCTGCCCTCGAACCAGGTCTCCTCTGCCGCAGACGTGGACGGCCACCCGGCCGTCGTCGTGTTCGGCGCCGTCTGGCGCAGCACGAACAGCGGGGCGTCCTGGTCGATCGCGCGCGCGGGGAGCACACCCGCGGACCTTCCGCCGACGACGCTCGGGGCTGTCGGCGGCGGAAACGGAGTCCTCCTCGCGGGAGTGAACGGAAGCACGACGAGCAACCCGGCCATCTATCGGTCCACGAACGGCGGGGCGTCCTGGACGGGCCCGCACGCGGGAATCGGCGGCCGGACTCTGAACCGGCTTCTGGCGACACCCGAGGGCACGTGGGCCGCGACGAACGCGGGCGTCTTCTTCTCGGGAGACGGCGGCGTGACATGGCAGGGTCGAAACGCCGGGCTCACGAACCTGACCGTCCCCGGCATGGCGGCCTGCGGGGGTTCGATCCTCGCGGCGACGCCGGGCGAGGCGAGCGGGCTCTATCGGTCCACGAACGGCGGCGCGACGTGGACGACGGCCGGTCCCTCCTTTGCGAACCAGAACATCGGCGTCCTCGCGGCGACCGGATCGCTCGCCTTCGCGGGGGGGGCCAGCCAGTCCCTCAATTACTCGACGGACTGCGGCGCGACCTGGATCGGCGCGTACAACCTGCCGGGAAACACGTTCCCGCTGACCCTGACCGCGGCGGACGGGTATTTCTATGCCGCGAATCTGCTCGGCACCAGCCTCTATCGAACCTCCGACATGTTCCTGGGATGGCAGGCGGTCTCCCCGCCGGTCCCGTTCGCAGCGAGGACCCTCGCGGTCAGCGGGAGCAACATCGTTCTCGCGAGCGGGTCCGTCCTGTACCGGTCGATCGGCGGGGCTCACTACGTGGCGGGAGGGGCCCTCTTTCCGGGCGGCCTTTGGGAAGTTTCGAAGGTGGCGTTCACCGGGAGCACGCTCTGGGCCGCCGTCGGCGGGGCCTCGGGCACGCAGTACGGTCTCTTCCGAAGCACGGACGTCGGCGCGACGTGGGCCCGATCCCAGACAGGCATCCCGAACGACGAGCCCGTCTACGACATCTCGGCTTCCGGCTCGCGCCTCTACGCGGGCACGCGCGCCGGTCCGTACGTCTCCGACGACGGCGGCGCCACCTGGACGCTCGTCTCCGAGAGCGCGCGCGGTCTCGCCGTGCGCTCCATCCTCGCATCGGGAGGAACCCTTCACCTCGGCACGGCGGGCGAGAGCGTTCTTTCGCTTCCGACGATCGGGGCCACGCGCCGGCTCGTACCCGTCGTCCTCGACGTCGACACGGGCACGACCCGCTACACGACCGACATGAGCGTCACGAACCGCGGGACGTCCGACACGCAGGTGACGATGACGTACACGCCGTCGCTCGGCTCGGGAGGCGGCTCCGTGAGCGTCCCCGTGAGAGCCCGCACGCAGTTCGACGTCCCCGACGTGATCGGCTATCTCCGCCAGAACGGAGTTCCCGTGGCGACCGACGGGCAGCAGGCCGGAACGCTCCTCCTCTCGTTCACAGACGTCTCGGACCCCGAAGCCGTCGGCGTCCTCGCGCGCACGGCCGCGGCCACCACCGCGCCGCAGCCCGCGGGCCGGGCCGGGCTCGCGTACGCGGCCATCGATCCGGACGCGGCGTCGGCCGGGACGCTCCGCGTCTACGCCCTGCGCGAATCCGCGACGGACCGCTCCAACGTGGCCGTCTACAACACCTCCAGCCAGCCGGTCACCGTCGAGGTGAAGGCCGTCTCCGGCGACGGCAGCGGCGCAAGCGCCATCGTGGCCGCCGCCGACGTGCTGCCCGCGTGGGGATGGAAGCAGTACAACCGCGTCCTGAACACCGCCGGCATGACGAACGGATGGGTCGAGGTGAAGAGAACCTCCGCCGCCGGCTCCTTCTCGGCCTATGGGGTCATCAACGACAACGGCACGAACGACGGCTCCTTCGTCACACCCAATGCCGTCGAGCCGCGCCCGCTCTTCATGAACGTTCCGGTTCTCGTCGAGACGGGAGCTTTCCTCAGCGAGCTCGTCCTGACGAACGGCTCGACGAAGCCCGGCGACTTCGTCCTGACGTACGTCGAGGCGCTCGAGACACCCGGCCCGGGAAACCAGAGCATCCTCATCACGCTCCCGCCGAAGACCCAGCGGATCATCCCGAACGCCATCGACTGGCTGCGCAGCCACAACATCGCCGTCGGCGCCGCCGGCGGCGCCGACGCCGGCGCCCTGAACGTCTTCGTTTCGTCGGGAGCCGCGGTGGGCGAAATCTTCGCGGGCTCGCGCACCGCCGCGCCCTCTCCCGCCGGCGGCCAGTTCGGCCTCTTCTCGTCCGCGGCCCTCGCGGGCGACGAGGCGGCGGCGACGGCCTTCCTCTACGGCCTGCGCGCGGATGCGAACAACCGCTCGAACGTCGCGGCGGTCAACACGGGTTACGGCGCCCAGGCAGGACCGATCACGCTTCTCTTCGAGATCTTCGACGGCGCGGGCGGAGGCGTGCGCGCCAGCCAGTCGATGACGCTCGACCCGGGCGAGTGGGGGCAGCTGAGCGGCCCGCTCGCCCAGGCCGGCGTGAGCTCCGGCTGGGTCAAGGTCTCCCGCACGGCCGGAAGCGCCCCGTGGATCGCCTACGGAGTCGTGAACGACGGAGGCCAGCCGGGCCAGAGGACCGGCGACGGCGCCTACGTGCCGATGGCGCGATGAAACGGGCCCTCAGCGCCTCCGGCGCTCGCGCTCGGCTTCCGGAATCCTCTCGATCGGGGCGTCCGTTTCCGCAAGCGTGTAGAGGAGGGCGGCGATCGCCGAGACGCCCGTGTTGAGCTCCTCGCGGTCGATCTTGTCGAACGTGTCGTCCGCCGTGTGGTGGATGTCGAAGTAGCGCGAGGAGTCCTGCACGGGCGAGAACATCGGGACGCCCGCAGCGCGCATCGGAGAGATGTCGGCGCCGCCGCCGCCCTTCGTCACCTCACCGAGCCCGAACGGCGCGAGCGCCGCGCCCAGCTCCTTCATGAGCGGCTCCGTCGCCGGGCCCGCGCTCCAGGCGAATCCCCTCACGCGTCCCGCGCCGGAGTCGGTCTCGACGGCCGCCACGTGCTTGATGAGCTCGTCCGCGTGGGCCTTCGCGTAGGCCCGTCCGCCCGCGAGGCCGTTCTCTTCGTTCGCGAAAAGGACGACGCGAATCGTCCGGCGCGGCCGTTTCGGGAGCTTCCCGACGAGGCGCGCCGACTCGATCGCGATCCCGCAGCCCGCGCCGTCGTCGATGGCCCCCATCCCGAGATCCCACGAGTCGAGGTGGCCGCCCACGAGGACGATCTCGCCGGGCTTCTCGCGGCCCGGGATCTCGCCGACGACGTTGGCGGTCTGCGCGTCGGGGAGCGTCCGCGCCCCGAGCTTCATCTTCAGGCGCACGCGCGTCCCCTTCGACAGGTACGAATGGAGGAGGTCCGCGTCGTTGACCGCGAGCGCCGCCGCGGGAATCTTCGCGTCGCCCTCGGCGTAGTTCATCGCGCCCGTGTGCGGGAAGCGCGCATTCGACGTGCCGACCGACCGGATCACGACGGCGACGGCGCCAACCTTCGCCGCCCGGCTCGCTCCATTCGACCGGATGGGTACGGTCGCACCGTAGCCGCTGCCCTCGCCCGTGCGCTCCATGACCTTCCAGATCAGGACGATCTTCCCCTTCGCCTTCTCGCCGAGAGCGTCGACGCCCTCGAGCGACGTCGCTTCGACGACGTCGGCCTCCACGCCTTCGGGCGCCGTCCCGACGCTGCCGCCGAGCGCGCAGAGCGAGAGGCGGAGCGGGATCGGGAGGAGGAGCTCGCCGCTCTCCTCGCCGCGCTCCCAGTGCGGCGCCGTCACGGGTTCCGTGTGAACGTTCGAGAAGCCGCGGGCCTCGAGGGCCCGCTTGGCCCACGCGACCGCGAGGGCGTCGCCGCGCGAGCCCGCGAGGCGCGGGCCCGCGGCCTCGAGCAGCTCGCGGATCGTCTCGTAGGCGCCGTCCGTGGCCTTCCCCGAGGTGACGAGCGACGCGACGTCCGCGCGCATGCCGTCCGTCAGGAGCGGCGGGGCCGACGCGAGAGGAGCGGCGGCGAGCGCGGACGCGAGCAGGCCCACGGCGAAGATCTTCATGAAAGCCTTTCGAGGAGCTTGTTTTCGAGCACCTGCGGGCCGGGATCCGCCTCGAGGCGCAGGTAGTGGCCGGCGGCCGCGAGCAGCGCGGCCTGCGGGACGAGACCGACGATCTCGGAGCCGACGACCGAGACTCCCTGGCGCTCGGCCTCGCTCTTCACGGTCTCGAAGACGCGGTGGAGCGGGGTCTTCTCGAAGTTCGTCATGTTGATCGAGACCTGCACCTGGCCGCGCGCTTCGAGCTTCACTCCCATCGCCTTCACGAAGCGGTAGCCGCCCGAGAGGTGGCGGATCGCCTTCGCGATGCGGTCGGCCACGGCGAGGTCCGCGGTCGCGAGGTTGATGTTGTAGGCGATGAGCGGCGCGCGCGCGCCGACGACGACGGCGCCGCCGGACGGATGGGGCACGGCCGGCCCGAAGTCGGGCTTCCACGCGGGGTCTTCCATCTTCTTCGCGAGGCCCTCGAATTCGCCCTTGCGGATGTTCGCGAGGTTCTGGCGCTCGGGCGTCGCGGCCGCGTCCTCGTAGAGGTACACGGGAAGGGAGAAGCGTTCGGCGAGCGTCTTTCCGAGCGTCCTCGCGAGGGCGACGCACTCGGCGTTCGTGGCGCCGCGCACGGGGACGAACGGGATGACGTCGACGGCGCCGAGGCGCGGGTGCGCGCCCCTCTGCGTCCGGAGGTCGATCGCCGCGAGCGACGCCTCGACGAGCGCCGTCATCGCGGCGACGAGCGGCTCGCCGTCGCCGAGAAACGTGAGGACCGAACGGTTGTGGTCGGAATCCGACGTCCGGTCGAGGAGGACGACGCCGGGCGCCGCCTGGACGGCCGCCGCGGCGATGGCCGCGACGACCTCGTCGCGCCGCCCTTCGCTGACGTTCGGGATGCATTCGATGAGCCGTGCCATGTCGCCTCCCGCGAGGCCGCGATCGTACCCGACGCGTCGGCGGGAGGTTCTTGCTAGCATTCGTCCAATGGCTTCGTACGCGGGCAGCGCCGCCCTTTCGCCGGAGGCGCGGGACAAGGTCCTCCAGACCTTCCGGCACACCCTTTCTCTCGCCCAGTCCGGCAAGGCCGACGAGGCCCTTCTCGGCTGCGACTTCATCCTCAAGATGGACGGCCGCTTCGCTCCGGCCCGGGCGCTCCTGGACGCGCTCCGCACCGCGGCGCCCGGCGCCCCCGTGGACGTCAATCGCTTCTCGGAGTTCCTCGGATTCGAGAGCGCGGTCGAGGAGCTGCCCGGCTCGGCCGAGCTGCCGGCCGTCCCGAAGGCGCCGCCCGCGCCGCCCCTCCGCGACGCGTTCCCCGGGGCGGCCCCGTCCGCCCCCCAGGGCGCCATGGACGACCTCGTCTTCGGCGACGAGGCCGCGCCCCGGGCCCCGGCGGCTCCTCCGACGCCGCCACCCGCGCCCGCCGTGCCGCCGCCGCCCTCGTTCGCCCCCGTTGCCGGCAGCGACCCGTTCGCCGGTCTCGACGACCTGAGCCTCGGCGGAAGCGGGAATTCGCTGGTCGGCGCGCCCCTCGAAGCCCCCGCCTCCTTCGCGCCCGGCGCGCCGCCGCCGATGCCCGCTCCGGCACCGGAACCCGGGCCGGCGGACGCACCCGCGGCGCCCGAGGCCAAGCCGGCCGCCGCGCCGCGCCCCATGTCCGGCGCCGGCGGCCAGGTCGACGCGCGCATCACGCAGTTCCTCAAGCAGGGCGACGAGGCCTTCGCGCGCGGCAACGCGCAGGAGGCGATCGACCTCTGGAGCCGGGTCTTCCTCATCGACCTCTCGAACGAGGAAGCCTCGCGGCGCATCGATTCGGCGCGGGAAGCGCAGGCCGAGACGGCCCGCAAGATCGACATGCTCCTCTCCGAGGGCGTCCAGTCGTACGAAGCGGGCGACCTCGCGGGGGCGCGCAACAAGTTCCTCGACGTTCTCGCGCTCTCCGAGCACGACGCGACGGCCCGCGGCTACCTGAACCAGATCGAGGCCGCGCTCTCGACGCCCGGAGCGGGCGGCGCGCCCGCGTCTACCTCGACGCCCGACTCGGACTTCATGCGGAACGAGATCGAGGCGCCGCACGCCCCGTCGTTCGCCGACGACGTTTCGCCGATCGAAGACGGCATGTCCGCCTCGGGGTCCATCCCGGAGCGCGCGACGCTCCCGAAGGTCAAGAGCCGCGTCGACCTGCGCGTCCTCCTCGCCGCCGGCCTCGTTCTCCTCGCCGTCGTCGGCGCGGGGACGTACTGGTTCCTGCGCCGAAACCGCCCGGCGCCCGCGACGGCCGCAGGCCCCGGCGCCCCGAAGACCGGCGGCCCCGTGCGGCCCGCCGACGACGCGTTCCTGAAAGCGCAGGCGCTCTTCGACGCCGGCAAGATCGACGACGCGATCGGCATCCTCGTGAAGATCCCCGACGCGGACCCGCGCCACAACGAGGCCCTCGTCCGGATCGAGAAGATGAAGTCCTCCGCGGCGCCCACCCCCGCGCCGGCCGCGCCGAGCGATGCGGCGCTCGACGAGATGCGCGTCGCGGGCTTCGCCGCGATCGCCTCGAGCCGCTACATCGACGCCGTCAAGAACCTCGATCCCGTCGTGAAGACGCGCCCGCAGGACGCGGAGGCCGCGGCCGCTCTCAGGAAAGCCCTCGAGCAGGTCGCCGCGCTCTCGAGCGCGGTCCGGTCTTACAACGAGGGCGACTACGAGAGCGCGATCAAGCTCCTCTGGGAAGCCCGCAAGGGCGACGCGAAGAACCAGGACGTCGAGGAGTACCTCGTGAACGCCTACGTGAACGCGGCGATCCAGGCCCTCCAGGCCGGGAACATGGCGAAGGCCCTGGCCGCCCTCAAGGAGGCCACGGAGCTGCGGCCAGGCGACGCCGACGCCCAGAGGCTCCTGCGCTTCGCCCGCAAGTACCCGCGCGGCGCCACCGACCTTCTCTCGAAGATCCTCATCAAACACCTCGCCGTCCGGCCCTAGACCGGACCGCCGCAGATGGCCGAGCCGCCGCGCGATCCCCTCGCCGAGCACCCACTTGCTCCGGAGCCGGAGAGCGGGCGGAAGCGGGCGGCCGGTCGGACGCTGGACCTGTTCGGCGACGCGGCCGAGACTCCGCTCCACACCGGCGTTCCGCCCCGGGACGAGCCCCGCGCGGCCGCCGAGCCGCCGCGTGAGCGCACGCGGTCGGCGGTCCGCCCCGCCGAAGAGATCCTCGCGCCGCCGCGGCCCGGCGAGGTCGAGTCCGAGCCCGGCGACGAAGGCCCCCATGCCGTCGCATTCGCGCGCCGCGTCGCGGCGGGGCTCGCGGACCTCCTGATCCTCGCGCTCGTCGGAGCGGTCGAGCTCGCCGCGGGCGCGCTCCTTCTCGACCTGCGCTTCCCGCCCGCGGCGTTCGCGCCGCTCGCGGCGTTCCTCTTCCTCGCGGCGCTCGTCCTCCTCGTCCTCGCGCCGTTCGTCTGGGGCACGACGCCGGGGATGGCGCTCGCGGACCTTCGCATCCGGGCGCGCGACGGCGGATCGCCGACCCTCGCCGCGGCGTTCCGGAGGTTCCTCGGCTTCCTGCTGACGGGGGCGCTCGCCGGCGTTCCTCTCCTCGTCGCCGCATTCGACCGCCGCGGGCGCACGCTCGCGGACCTGCTCTCCGGCACGACGATCGAAGGCGTCGAGGCGCCCGAGCCGGCCGGACAGCCCTAGGGGGCCGCGTGCGGCTCGCCCTCGGCCAGATCGATACGACCATCGGGGACTTCGCGGGCAACGCCGCGAAGATCGAGGCGGTTCTGGCGCGCGCCGAGGAGGCCGGCGCCGACCTCGCCGCCGTCCCCGAGCTCGCGCTCTGCGGCTACCCGCCGCGCGACCTCCTCGAGCGCCCGTCATTCCAGCGCGAGGCCGCGCGGGCTCTCGCCGCGCTCGCGAAGAGGACGAAGGGCACCGCGCTCCTCGTCGGCACGTTCGTCCCGAATCGCAAGAAGACGGGCAAGCCGTTCCACAACGTCGCCGCCCTCCTCCACCGCGGGCGCGTGCGCATCCTCGCGAAGAAGACTCTTCTCCCGACGTACGACGTCTTCGACGAGGGGCGCTGGTTCGAGCCGGGCGCCGGTTGCGCCGTCGTTCCCTTCCGCGGCGAGAGGCTCGGACTGCCGGTCTGCGAGGACCTCTGGAACGACAAGGACTTCTGGCGCGCGCGCCGCCTCTACCACGAGGATCCGGGCGAGGCGCTCGTCCGGCGCGGGGCGACGCTCATCGTCTCGATCTCCGCATCGCCGTTCTCCGAAGGCAAGGCACGGCTGCGCCGCCGGATGCTCGCGCGTTACGCCCGGGACGGCCGCGTGAGCGTCGCGTATCTGAACCTCGTCGGCGGCAACGACGAGCTCGTCTTCGACGGAGGGTCGATGGTGCTCGACGACCGCGGCCGCGTCGGCGCGCGCGCGGCGCTCTTCGAGGAGGACCTCCTCGTCGCGGACGTCGTGCGCGCAGCGGACGGCCGCGCGCGGGTCGTCCCCGTGTCGGGCGGCGTTCCGGCGGACTCCGGCGACGACGCCGGGGGCGAGCCGCTCGAATCCCTCCGCCGCGCGCTCGTCCTCGGGATCCGCGACTACGCGTGGAAGTGCGGGTTCCGGAAGGCCGTCCTCGGCCTTTCGGGCGGGATCGACTCGGCGCTCGTCGCGGCGCTCGCCGTCGACGCGCTCGGGAAGGAGAACGTCACGGGTCTCGGGATGCCTTCTCCGTATTCGTCGGAGGGCTCGGTCGCGGACGCGCGCGCGCTCGCCGGGAACCTCGGAATCCGCTTCGAGGTGCTGCCGATCGGGAGGCTCTTCGAGGACGCCAGGGCCGCGCTCCAACCCGTGTTCGCGGGGCGCCCCGAGGACGTCGCGGAGGAGAACGTCCAGTCGCGCCTCCGCGGGCTTCTCGTGATGGGTTTCTCGAACAAGCGGGGCGCGCTCGTCCTGACGACCGGGAACAAGAGCGAGCTCGCCGTCGGCTACTGCACGCTCTACGGCGACATGTGCGGCGGCCTCGCGCCGATCTCGGACCTCCCGAAGATGCGCGTCTACGCGCTCGCGCGGCATCTCAACGCGCGCGCCGGCCGCGACCTCATTCCGCTCGCCTCGCTCGAGAAACCGCCCTCCGCCGAGCTTCGGCCCGGCCAGACGGACCAGGACTCGCTGCCGCCGTACCCCGTCCTCGACGCGATCCTCGAGGGGCTCGTGGAGCGCAACCTCACGCTCGACGCGACCGCGCGCGCCACCGGCGCCCCGCGCGCGCTCGTGGAGCGGATCGCGCGGATGATGGATCTCTCCGAGTACAAGCGCCGGCAAGCCGCGCCGGGCCTGAAGGTCTCGGCGAAGGCGTTCGGCACCGGGCGCCGCGTGCCGATCGCCCAGAGGTCGCCGCTTTGAGCTCCGCGGCAGCGGGAGAGCCGACGTATCCCTGGAAGGAGATTCCGGGGTCGTCGCACGTCATCCTCCTCGAAAGGGTGCTGGCACGGGGAAGGGGCCTTGCGGTTCTCGACCTCGGGTTCGGGGCCGGCCACTTCGGGGAGCGCATTCGTCCGGCGTGTCGCTACCTCGCGGGCATCGAGCTCGACCCGCGCGCGGCCGCGGAAGGCGCCCGGTTCTTCGACGACGCCGTAACGGGCGACATCTTCGAAGGAATCTCGACGCCCTGGAAGGAGCCGTTCGACGTCATCGTCGCGGGCGACGTCCTCGAGCATCTCCCCCGCCCTGGCGAACTCCTCTCGGCGCTCAAGCCGCTGCTGAAATCCGACGGAACGCTCCTCGTCTCGCTCCCGAACGTCGCAAACGTCACGGTGCGCGCCGCGCTCCTCGCGGGCCGCTTCCCGTACGCGGATCGCGGGATCCTCGACCGCACGCACGTGCGCTTCTACACGCGCGCCTCGGCCCGCGGCCTCCTCGAGGGCTCGGGGCTGCGGATCGGCTGGGAGACGGCGACCGCGATGCCCGTCGAGCTCGCGCTCCCGGCGCTCGGGACGCCTCCGCTTGCCGGGCCCGTCCGCGCCGGCGCGCGCCTCCTCGCGGCCGCCTGGCCGACTCTCTTCGGATACCAGTTCGTCTTCGAGGCGGCCCCCGCGTGAGCGCCGGCGCCCTCGACACCCGGACACGGCGGGAGGCCGCGCCGTCGCGCAGCGCCGTCGACCTCACGATCGTGATCCCCGCGTACAACGAGGAGGCTCGGCTGCCCGCCTCCCTCGGCACGATCGCGGCATACCTCTCGGCCCGGGCTTCCGCGCCGCGGATCGAGGTCCTCGTCGTGGACGACGGTTCCTCCGACGCGACGGGACCGCGCGCCGAGGAGGCCGCGCGGCGGCACGCCCTTCCCCTGCGCCTCCTGCGCCTCGCGGAGAACCGCGGCAAGGGCGCCGCGGTGCGCGCGGGCTGCCTCGAGGCGGCCGGCGCGCTCGTCCTCGTGTCGGACGCCGACTTCTCGACGCCGGTCTACGAGTGGGAGAAGCTCGCCGCGTCCGGCGCACCCGTCGCGATCGGCTCGCGCGCCCTCGACGAGGCGCTCGTCAAGGAGAAGCAGCCCTTCTTCCGGCAGGCCATGGGCAAGCTCTTCAACCGGCTCGTCCGTCTCGTCGCCGTGCCGGGCATCCACGACACGCAGTGCGGCTTCAAGCTCTTCACGCGCGAGGCCGCGCGCGAGATCTTCTCGCGCGCGAAGGTGGACCGCTTCGCGTACGACGTCGAGGCGCTCCTCCTCGCGCGGCAGCTCGGGTACGCGATCGCCGAGGTGCCCGTCCTCTGGTTCAACTCGGCCGACTCGCGCGTGACGCTCCTCGGCGGCGCCCAGGCGTACTGGGACGTCCTCCGGATCCGCTTCACGACGCGCGCGCGGCGCGTCAGCTGAGGCGCCTGAGGAGCGGCAGGGCCGCGAGCGCGAGGAGCGCCGCAAGCGCGAGGCGTCCGGCGCCGCCGACCGCCGGGACGTCCGGCACGGACATGTCGAGGCCCGGGTCCGGCCCCGCCGCGTAGGCCGCGAGGATCGCCGGTGAGGCCGACCCGCACGCGCCGTCCAGCAGCAGGACGTCGTACGCCCCTGCCGCCGGCGCGGCCCCTACGGGCGCGTGCGTGAAGAGCGCCGAGGGCCCTCCCGGCAGCGTCGTCGAGAGCACCGCCGTCCCGCCGAACGGCGCCCCCACCGCCCAGGTCCCATTCGGGACGAGCGCGAGGCACGCCTCAAGCCCCGCGACAGGAACCTGTCCCGACGCATGGATCGTCCCGCCTGGCGCCGGCTTCGGCCCGTCGATCCCGACGGCCCCGCCAGGCGGCAGCGGCGTCCGCGTCGACGTCGGCGTGACCGTCGGCGTCGCCGTGGACGTGAAGGTCGACGTCGCGGTCGACGTGGGCGTCGGGGTCGCGGTCGGGGTCGCGGTCGGAGTCGCGGGTCGGAGTCGGCGTCGGCGTCGGCGTCGGTGTCGGCGTCGGCGTCGGCGTTGGCGTGGACGTCGCCGTGAACGTGGACGTCGCCGTGAACGTGGACGTCGCCGTGAAGGTGAGCGTCGGTGTCGGTGTCGGCGTCCGCGTGGGCGTCACCGTCACGGTTGGCGTGCGTGTGAACGTCGGCGTGATCGTGAGTGTCGGCGTTCTCGTCGACGTGCGCGTCGGCGTAGGGGTCGGCGTCACGCAGATCGCCGTCGCCGTCGCGACGATCGCATTGCCCGCGTCGCGGATGTTCACCGTGATGGTCCCGGAGAGGCCGTTGATGGTGAGGACGAGGTTCTGCCCCGCGTTGAGTTTGAAGGTGCCGTTCGTCAGGAACACGCCGTTCTGGAGGATCTCCCACGTCCAGTTCACCGTCATGCTGCCGCCGACGTTCGTGATCGTGAAGGAGGAATTCAGCGCGTTGTCGCACGTTCCGGTGACCGTGACGTTCGGCGGCACGGGCGTCGGCGTGAAGGTCCGCGTCGGGGTCGGGGTCGGCGTCACGCAGATCGCCGTCGCCGTCGCGACGATCGCATTGCCCGCGTCGCGGATGTTTACCGCAATGGTCCCGGAGAGGCCGTTGATGGTGAGGACGAGGTTCTGCCCCGCGTTGAGTTTGAAGGTGCCGTTCGTCAGGAACACGCCGTTCTGGAGGATCTCCCACGTCCAGTTCACCGTCATGCTGCCGCCGACGTTCGTGATCGTGAAGGAGGAATTCAGCGCGTTGTCGCACGTTCCGGTGACCATGACGTTCGGCGGCACCGGAGTGGGCGTGGGGGTCTGGCCGCTCGCGCGGGTCGCCGGGAGAAACGCGGCGGCCAGCGCTCCCGCCAGGAGCAGGATTTTCGGCGCCCGCGTCACGAGACCGCGGACTCTACCTCAGAGTCCGTAGAGCGGAAACGCCGACGTGAGCTCGCGCACCTTCGCCTTCACGCGCGCCTGAACGGCGGCGTCCTCGGGCACGGCGAGGACCTCGGCGATGAGCCCGCCGATCGCCTTCATCTCACCCTCGCCCATGCCCCGCGTCGTGACGGCCGGCGTCCCGATGCGCAGGCCCGACGTCACCATGGGCGGGTTCGGGTCGAACGGGATCGCGTTCTTGTTCACGGTGATCCCGGCGGCGTCCAGCGCCTTCTCCGCGACCTTGCCCGTGAGGTTCTTCTTCCCCACGTCCACGAGGAAGAGGTGGTTGTCCGTCCCGCCCGACACGAGGCGGAAACCCTCCGCGGCAACGCTCGCCGCGAGGGCCTTCGCGTTCGCGACGACCTGCCGCTGGTAGGCCGCGAACTCGGGCGTCGCCGCCTCGCGGAGCGCGACGGCTTTCCCGGCGATGACGTGCTCGAGCGGCCCGCCCTGGATTCCCGGGAAGACGGCCTTGTCGACTTCCTTCGCCCACTCCGGCGTGCAGAGGATCAGGCCCGCACGCGGGCCGCGGAGCGTCTTGTGCGTCGTCGTCGTCACGAAGTGCGCGTGGCCCACCGGAGAGGGATGGACGCCTGCCGCAACGAGGCCGGCGATGTGCGCCATGTCGACCATGAGGAGCGCGCCGACGGAATCCGCGATCGCGCGGAAGCGCGGGAAGTCGAGCGTGCGCGGATAGGCGGAGGCGCCCGCGATGATGAGTTTCGGCTTTTCGGCCGCCGCCGTCGCCGCGAAGGCGTCCCAGTCGATCGTTTCGGTGTCCTTCGAGACGCCGTAGGAGACGACGCGATAGAGCTTGCCGGAGATCGACAGCGGGTGGCCGTGCGTGAGGTGCCCGCCGTGCGCGAGCGACATCCCGAGGATCGTGTCGCCGGGCTTGAGACACGCGATGTAGACGGCGGTGTTCGCCTGCGAGCCCGCGTGCGGCTGGACGTTCGCGTGGATCGCATCCGGGTTGCCCGGGGAGAACAGGGCCTTCGCGCGTGCGATCGCGAGGGACTCGGCCTCGTCCACGTGGACGCAGCCGCCGTAGTAGCGCTTGCCCGGGTAGCCCTCGGCGTACTTGTTCGTGAGCGTGGAGCCGACGGCCTCCATGACGGCCCGCGACGTGAAGTTCTCCGAGGCGATGAGCTCGATCCCCTCGTTCTGGCGCGCCGTCTCGGCGGCGACGATGCGGGCGATCTCGGGATCGGCCTCGGCGAGGGAGCGGTTCAGGAGCGAGGCGGGGCGGACGGCGGTCGACATGGGGTCCTCCGGAAACGCGATCTTACGGCGCGCCGGGCGCGTGGCGCGGGTACGCCGAGAACATCGAGTCGTACTCCGAGAGCGCGTAGCTGTCGGTCATGCCCGCGAGGTGGTCCGCGATGGAACGCAGGAAGAGCGGCTTTCTGAGGTAGTTCCCCGCGATCTCGGCATCCAGCCGCTTGAGCGGAACGTCCCGGAGGTAGGTCACGCCCGCGAGGTCGCGGTAGCGCAGGAGGACGTAGTCGGGCAGGAGGCGCGGGTTCCGGTACCACGCCGCGAAGAGCGCCGCCACGACGAGCTGGGCGCGCCCGTCGTGCTGCGCGACTCGGTGGCTGTGGATGATGTGCTGGTAAATGAACTCCTTGAGCTCCTCGTAGAAGCGCTGCCCCGCCTTCGACGGCGCGACGAGCGAGCCCGGGAGCTTCCGCCGCTGCGCGTAGAAGTCGTCGGGCGTCTTCACGGACTTCGCCTCGAGCCACTTCCCGATCGCCGTCCGGGAGGACGTGATGAGGTCCGTGACGAGGAGGTGGATCATCCCGCGGATCAGCATCCCCTGACGCACGGCCTTGTCCGTCGCGCCCGTCCACGCGGGCCCGAGGGCCTCGACGACGGCCTTCGAGATGGCGAGCCCGAGGACTTTTTCGAAGTCCACGAGCTTCAGACCGTCCTCGAGATCGTGCGCCTGCTGCGCGTACTCGTCGGCCCATGCGACGGCCTGGCCTTCGAGGTGGCCGCCCGAGGAGAGGTTCAGCCCTTCGGCGTCCACGTCGGGGAACGGGAAATCCCGCCGCCACGTCGTGTGTTTGAGGATCCCTTCGCGCGTGTCGTTCGTGAGGTTCAGGCCCGGGTGTTCGTAGCGTTTCTCGAGGACGTCGACGACGCGCACGGCCTGGTAGTTGTGCTTGAACGCGCCGACCTGCGCCGCGAGCTTCGCGTCGAGCGGGAACGAGGGCTCGGTGCCCGTGAGAATGCGGTTCAGGACCTTCTCGCCCGAGTGGCCGAACGGCGTGTGCCCGAGGTCGTGCCCGAGCGCGCAGGCCTCGGCGAGGTCCTCGTTCAGGCCGAGGGCCCGTGCGACCGTCCGCGCGACCTGCGTGACCTCGAGCGTGTGCGTGAGCCGCGTGCGGTAGTGGTCCCCCTCGAACGGGATGAAGACCTGTGTCTTGTGCTTGAGCCGGCGGAACGCGCGCGAGTGGATGATCCGGTCGCGGTCCCGCTGGTACTCCGTCCGGTAGTCGTAGGTCTTGCCTTCCTCGGCGACCGGGTAGCGGCGCACGGCGCGCGAGGCGCGCGAGGCGTAGACGGCAAGGCGCGCGTCTTCCAGCGCCTCGAGGGCCTTCTTGTCGTAGGCGGGGACGAGGCTCTTCGCCGGGCTTTCCGTCACGCGTCCGATCTTAGCCTCCGGCCGGCGCGCTCTTCTGAAGATCCAACTCCACGGCGGCCTCGTCCTCTCTCGGCGTGGAGTACTGGGAGTAGGGATCCGGCCGGCGCGGAGTCCATTCGATCGTGGCCCGCCAGCCCCTCTCGACGATCACGCCGTCGCAGCGGAAAAGCGGCACGCGAGCTCCGCGACGCCCGAGATAGGCCGGAAAGGCATAGCAGGACATCACGGGTGGGCCATCGCGAAAGCCCCACGGCACGTTCTTCAGGAAGAGCGCGGGCGCATCGGCCTTCGCCTCGGCCTGAGCCATGACCGACCGCGAAAGACGCGCGGCCTCGCGCCACCGGCCGCCCGCGGAACTGCCGCTCGCAAGAGATCCAAGCACGAAACCCGCGACGAGAACGACGGCCGCTGCACGGGCGGCCCGAGCGGCGATCGGAGAATCGCGCAGCGCCGCCGGCGTCTCGAGAGCGGCGGCCACCCCGATTCCGAAGAGGATCGCCGCCGGGAGCGAAGGCATGTACAGGAGACGGCCTCCACCGGCTCCTCCCGGCACGAACGGCATCCAGATCACGAGACCGAGAAACGCCCCGGATGCGAGACAGAAGCCGGCGCCCGCGAGCGCTCCCGCCGACCAGAGTCCGGAAATGATCCCGGCCACGCCCAGGAAACCTGAAACGCGGACGAGAGAGCAGACCGCGGAAGGTGCCTCGAAGTACGGCGCGGCGGCGAACCCCTTTGCGAAGGCGCCGATGTGCTCCAGGAGCGGCGCACCGCGGAAGAGCGCCACCGCCTCGCCGTAGTGCGTGGAAGTCAAGGGCATGACGCGGGACCTCACGACAAGGAAGACCAGCGTCGCCAGTGCCAAGGAGCCGACCGCGATCCCAACCCCGGCGCGACTCCCACATCGCGGCCGGCGACGCCTCTCCATCGCCAGGACGGGGAGCAACGCGAGCAACCCGACCGCGGGTTCCTTCGCAAGCAAGGCCAGGAAGAAGAACGTGACGGCGATCAAGGCGAGAGCAAAGCGCAAGCCACACCTGGTTTCCGACCTCAACGCCCCCGCCCAGGCAAGCAGGGAGAGCAGGACTCCCGTTGCACACAGCGCGTCGAACCGACAGGCGGGCCATACGCGAACCTCGATCGTGGCCGGAAACAGGAGAAAGAACGTCGCGGCGAGCCCGGAAACGAGCGCCGTTTCACCGAATGCAAGCAGAACGCGCCAGAGGAGGGCAGCGTTGAGCAGGAAGAGGAGCGCGGTCACCACCACGTACCCGGCCGGCCATTCCCAACCGAAGAACCGAAATTCGGCCCACAACGAGCCGAAGGCAACCGGCCGAAACGTGCTCACCATCGTCTGCCTGAAGACGTCGGCGAAGACATGCCGCTGACAGAGGTCGAGATGCGCGAAGTCGTCGTAGACGAAGAACGCGTCCCGGAGGGCCGGGGCCCAGACGGTCGCACCGAGCAGGAGCGCGGACCCCGCGAAGAGGACGAGCCCCGGGTTCCTTCGCACAGGCGATTCTAGCCGCGGAGCGCGAGCACCTCTCCGGCGAGATAGAGCGAGCCCGCGACGAGGATCGGCCCGTCGCCGCCCGCGGCCTCGAGGCGCGCGAGTCCTTCCGCCACGGACGGCGCCGTCTCGAGGTCCGGCCGGCCGAGCCGCTCGGCGAGGCGGCGCGCGTCCTCGGCCCGCGGCGAGGCCGGGGCCACGAGAACGATCCGGCGTGCGCGCGCGGCGAGCGGCGCGAAGACCGCCGTGAGGTCCTTGTCGGCCATCCCGCCGAAGAGGAGGTCGACCGTGCCCGAAAGGCCGGCCGCGTCGAGGTGCGCCGCGAGCGCGAGGGCGCCCGGCGGGTTGTGCGCGCCATCCACGAGCAGCGGCCGCCGGCCCGAACTTTCGATCCGCTCGAGCCGCCCGCGCCAGCGCGTCGCCCCGAGTCCGCGCGCGATCGCCGCGTCGTCGAGCGGCGCGACCGCGCGCGCGGCGGCCACCGCGAGGGAGACGTTGCCGAGCTGGTGCGCGCCCGCGAGCGGGGAGAGGCCCTCCCAGTGCGGCGCGGGCGGGATTTCGACGAGGCGCGCGCCGATCCGCCGGGCCTCCGCGTGGAGAACGGCGCGCGGCCCGTCCTCCGTGCCCTCCGCCCCGACGAGCGCGGGCTGGCCCCTGCGGAAGATGCCGGCCTTCTCGCGCGCCACGTCCTCGAGCGCGGGCCCGAGGACGTCGAGGTGGTCGGCGGAAACGTTCGTCACGACGGAAACTTCGGGCTCGAGGACGTTCGTCGCGTCGAGCCGCCCGCCGATCCCGACCTCGACGACGGCGACCGAAACGCGCGCCCGCCTGAAAAGCTCGAACGCGGCGACCGTCATCGCCTCGAAGTACGTCGGCCCCCTGTCGCCGGGCGCCGAGACGGAGGCGACGAGAGAGAGGGCGGAGTCGAGCGCCGCGAAGGAGACGTCCCGATCCAGAAGGCGCACGCGCTCCGTGACGGACACGAGGTGCGGCGACGTGTAGAGGCCGCACGGCACGCCCGCGGCCGTGAGGATCGCGGAGACGGAGGCGGCGGTGGAGCCTTTTCCGTTCGTTCCTCCGATGAGGATCGAGGAAAAGGAAAATTCGGGATTTCCCAGAAATGAAAGAAGGGAGCGGGTGCGCCAGAGCCCGGGTCGAATGCGCTGCGGGCCGAGGGCGTCCAGCCACGCCAGCCCCGGAGAAGCGACGACGGCGCTCAAGTCCCGGGCCCCATTAACCTTCTAAGAAAATCCGAGTCCGAATCTTCTTCTCCCGGTCCCGGCCATCAGCTCGTCTGGAGCAGCCGCAGCACGCGCGCGAGCGTCGCGCGCATCTCGGGGCGCGGGACGACGAGGTCGACGAAGCCGTGGTCCTGCAGGAACTCCGCGCGCTGGAAGCCCTCGGGCAGCGTCTGGCGGATCGTCTGCTCGATGACGCGCGGGCCCGCGAAGCCGATGAGCGCCTTCGGCTCGGCCATGTTCACGTCGCCGAGCATCGCGAAGGACGCCGTGACGCCGCCCGTCGTCGGGTCCGTCAGGACGGAGACGTACGGGATCCGCGCGGCGGAGAGCCGCGCGAGCGCCGCGGAGACCTTGCCCATCTGCATGAGCGAAAGGATCCCCTCCTGCATGCGCGCGCCGCCCGAAGCGCTCACGATCACGTAGGCCTTGCGCTCCTTGAGCGCGAGCTCGGCGCAGCGCGTGAGCACCTCACCCACGACCGAGCCCATCGAGCCGCCCATGAACGCGTAGTCGAGGACGGCGACGACCGCCGGGACGCCGTCGATCTCGCCCTGCGCGGCCTGGATCGCGTCCGGCCGCCCCGTCTTCGCCTCGCTGTCCCGCAGGCGGTCGCGGTAGCGCTTGCCGTCCTTGAACTTCAGCGGGTCGATCGGGCGCACGCCCTCGAAGAGCAGCTGGGCGCCGTCGCCGAGGAGGAGCCTGATCCGCTCGGCTGCCGGCATCCGGAAGTGGAACCCGCACTTCGGGCAGACGCGCACGTTCCGCTCCAGCTCCTTGAGATAGAGCGTCTCGCGGCAGCCCTCGCACTTGAGGAACAGCCCCTCGCCGAGCGAGGCCGCGGTCTTGGGGTCACGCGGGGCGCGCGGGCCCTTGTCCTTGCGAAACCACATGGGTGAACGACGATCTTACCGCGCCGTGCGTGGCCCGAACGAGACGAGAGGTTTGCCGCCGGGGCCGGGGCTCACGCACGCCGAGACGGCGAAGAGCTCCGAGAGGAGCCGGTCCGTGAGCGTGGCGCCGACCGGACCCTCGGCGAGGACCCGCCCTCCCGCGAGGAGGACGGCGTCGTCCGCTCCCTCGGAGGCGACGTCGATCTCGTGCGTCGAGAAGAGGACGCTCCCGCCCGCGGCGGCGCGGCGGCGCATCGCGTCGAGGACGAGGAAACGGTGGCGCGGGTCGAGGTTCGCGGTCGGCTCGTCGAGGAGAAGAACGTCCGGGGCGCCCGCGAGGACGCGGGCAAGGAGCACGCGCTGGCGCTCGCCGCCCGACATGGCGCGGATGTCCGCGTCCGCGAGCGCGGTCGCGTCCATCTCGAGGAGCGCGGAGGCGGCCGCCTCGCGGTCCGCGAGACCCGGCGCTCCGAACGCTCCGAGGTGCGGGGTGCGGCCGAGAAGAACGAGGTCGCGCGCCCGCATCGGGAAGAGAGGCTCGAAGCCCTGCGGAAGGTAGCCGATCGCGCAAGCCGCTTCCTTGCGCGGCACGGACGCGAGGCTCCGCCCGCCGAGGAGGACTACTCCGGCCCTTGGCTTCAGGACGCCGGCAAGGACTTTGAGGAGCGTGGACTTGCCCGAGCCGTTCTCGCCGAGGAGCACCGTGACGCGCCCGGGCGCGAGGCCGAGCGAGACGCACTCGAGAACGGCCTTCCCGCCGTACCCGGCCGAGAGGCCGCGCGCCTCGAGCCGCGGCGTCACGGGCGGGCCCTCAGGAGGACGAGAAACGCGGGCGCGCCGAGCAGGGCCGTCACGGCTCCGACGGAAATCTCGGCCGGCGCGAACAGGGACCGCGAGAGGGCGTCGGCCGCGACGAGAAGGGCCGCGCCTCCGAGGAACGACAGGACGAGGAGCGCGCGGTGTCCGGGCGCGAGCCGGCGCACGGCGTGCGGGACGAGGAGGCCGACGAAGCCGATGATCCCCGTCGTCGCGACCGCGGCGGCGGCGAGGAGCGAGGCCGCGAGGTACGCGATGCGCTTCACCGTCTCGACCCGGACGCCGAGCGTCGCGGCCGTCTCCTCGCCGAGCGCGAGCGCGTCGAACGCGCGGGCGAGTGGCAGGAGGAGGGCGAGGCCGAGCGCCGCATAGACGGCCAGCGCCTTCACGGCGCCCGGCGTCGCGCCCGCGAGCGAGCCGAGCATCCAGAACACGAACGACTGCGTGCGCGCCGCGTCGCCGAAGGACAGAAGGAAGAGGAGGACCGCGGACGCGAGCGCGTTCACGACGACGCCGGAGAGGAGGAGGCGCCCCCGGTCCAGCCGCCCGCCGACGGACGCGCCGGCGCCCACGACGAGGACCGCCACGAGGGCGCCGAGGAAGCCCGCGAGCGGGAGCGCGAACGAGCTTCCCCACGCGCCGCGCGCGCCGAGGCCGAGGAGAGCGCCGAGGAGCGTGCCGCAGGCCGCGCCGCCCGAGACGCCGAGGAGGTAGGGGTCGGCGAGTGGGTTTCCGAGGAGCGCCTGCAGAGCCGCGCCCGAGACCGCGAGCGCGCCGCCCACGAGCGCGCCCAGAAGCGCGCGCGGAAGCCGCAGCTCGCGCACGATCGTCACGGCCTGCGCGTCGCCGGAGCCGAAGAGAGCGTTCCAGACCTCTCCGGGCGAGAGCCGCACGCTCCCGAAGAGGAGCGAAGTTCCGACGAGGGCGAAGAGGGCGACGAGGAGAACCGCCGCCGCCCACGCGGAGCGGCCGGACGGGGCCGGCGTCACGGCGCGCTCCCGAGAGCCGCGAGCGCTTCGAGCGCGTCCACGAGGCGCGGTCCCGGCCGCTCGAGGAGGTCTCCGGGCAGCGTCGCGACGCGCCCGTCCCTCACCGCGGGCACCACGCGGAACGCGCCGCCCTGAAGCGCCGCGCCGAACGCCTCCGCGTTCTCGGCGGTGGCGGGCCGGACGACGAGGTCCGGATTCCACGCGGCGAGCGTCTCGAGCGAGACGCGCGGCCAGTCGCCTGCGGCCGCCGGCACCGCGTTCGTGAATCCGGCGCGCGCGAGCACGTCGCCCACGAACGTCGCCCGGCCCGCGACGACCGGCGGGTCGGGCCACACGAGGACGAGGGCGGTCTTCCCGCGGTGCGCGCGCCCGCGCGCCTCGGCGGCCGCGATGCGGCCCTTCAGCGACCCGACGAGCGCCGCGGCCTTTTCCGGCTCGCCGATGGCCGCGCCGACGCGCGTGACGTCGTCGAGCACGCCGTCGAGCGAAGTCCCGGAGGTCACGAGCACGTTGAGCCCCACCGCCGTGAGTTTCTCCCAGGCGGCGCGGTCGGTCCCGTCCCGCGAGACGACGACGAGGTCCGGCGCCAGCTGCACGACGCGCTCGAGGTCCGGGGCGAAGCCGCCGAGCCGCGCCTTGCCCGCGGCGCCGGGCAGGTCGCGGGCGAAGTCGCTGACGCCCACCACGCGCGGCGCCGCGCCGAGAGCGAAGAGGATCTCCGCCGCCGAAGGGGCGAGCGCGACGATGCGCCGGGGCGGAGCGGGAGTCGGGACCGGGGCGGCGAGGAGCGCCGCCAACAGGAGGAGCCGGAGGCTCAGGATTCCTCGGCTTCCTCGAGGTCGTTCGGGACGCCCAGCCTCAGGCACGCCGCGGCGTACATCTGGCGCGCGGCCTTCTGGGCGTTCTGCAGGTCGGCCAGCCGTTCCTTGACCTTGGAGAGCTCGGCCTGGATGTCGCCCTCGAGCTGGTCGATCTCGGCCTTCGTGACCGACCGCGTGTGCTCGTAGAACTTCTTTTGCTCTTCGGAAAGGCTCATGCGCAACTCCTCGGGCGAACGGTCACGGACGAACGGCGATCGGGAAGGTCTTCCACATCTTGACCTTCACGCCGTCCTTGGTCGCCGGCTCGATTGTCGCACCCTTCAGGGCGCGCGCGGCCGCGTCGTCGGCAAACTTGTAGCTCGAGGGCCGGATGAGGCGGGTCTCGACGACGACGCCCCTCTCGTCGACGAGCGCCATGATGACGGGCGTCCCGATGGATCCGTCCGGGGTCCGCTTGACCTGCCGGGCCTGCATCGGCAGGCCGCTCATCGGCCCAAGGCGCACGAGCCTCGGCTCGACGACGCCTTCACCGGGGCCGACGAGCTCGCCCTCCTTGACGGGCGCAGTCGTTGCGGCCGGGATCACCGGCGCCTTCTCGGGAGCGGACACTTCCGTCGGAACCGGCGCGGCGGCCGCGGGTTCCTGCTTCGGCGCGGCCGCGACGACGGGCGGCGCCACCACGGGAGGGGCCGCGACGGGCAGCGGCTCCGGCGCCTTCACGGCCGCCTCCTTCGGGGCCTCGGCAACGGTCTTCGGCTGGAGCGTCAGGACGGCGGGCGCCGGCGCGGCTCCCGTCTTCGCGCTTGCGGCCTTGGCGGCGGTCGCGGCCTTCTCTCGCTCGGCGGCGAGCCGGCGCGCCTCGGCCTCGACGGCCTTCGGGTCGACGACCCTGGGCCCCTCGGCCGCGGGAGCCGGGGCCGGCGCGGACGCCGTTTCCGGCGCGGGCGCCGAGACTTCGGTCTTCGGCGCGGGCGCCGGCGGAGCGGCCTTCGGGCCCGACCACCTGTCCTTCGTCATGAAGAGCGCGACGCCGACGAGCGCGGCGGCCGCAAGGCCGATCCCCGCGACGAGACCCGTGCGGCTCCCCTTCGACTCGCCCGCCGCCGGGATCGACGCCGCGGCCTCGGCGGCCGCGCGCGGCGCCTCCCGTCGCGGCACGGCAGCGCTCTCGCGCGGCGCGGGCGCCGGAGGCGTGTACGGGATCTGCATCTCTCCCGTCTGGTGGATGAGGAGGCCCCTGCCCTTCTTCTGCAGCACCGGAGCCGCCGCGGGCGCGGGCACCGAGTCGCGCGCCTTGTCGAACGCCGCGTCGATCTCGTCGCCCGTCGGGGACGACTCGGGGGCCTCGAGGAGACGGTGCAGGTAAATCGCGACGTCCGCGGGCCCGGGCGACGGCTGGAACGCGTAGAGGACCGCGTGGAGGTCCTTCTCCATCTCGGACGCGTTCTGGTAGCGCTCCTGCGGATTCTTCGCGAGCGCCTTGAGGACGATCTGGTCGACGCGTTTCGACACCTCGACGCCGCGCGCGGACGGAGCTTCGACCTCGCCCTCGCGGACGCGCTCGAGGACCGACATGTCCGTGTCGCCCTCGAAGAGCGGCGCCCCCGTGAGCATTTCGTGGAGGACGGCGCCGAGCGAGAAGACGTCGCTGCGGCGGTCCACGCGCTTTCCCCACGCCTGCTCCGGGGACATGTACTGGAGCTTGCCCTTGAGAGCCCCCGAGATCGTCGTCGAGACCTTGCTCGCGGCCTTCGCGATCCCGAAATCGCAGAGCTTGATGTCGCCTTCGTAGCTGATGAGGATGTTCTGCGGCGAGACGTCGCGGTGGACGAGGTTCAGCTCGGTCCCATCCGCCGCAGGCCGGCGGTGCGCGTAGTCGAGCGCGTTCGCGATCTTGGCTGCGACGAAGAGCGCGAGCTCCGGCGGGAGGGGGTACGAACGCTCCTTGCCGAGCTTCAGGAGCGTGCGGAGGTCCTTGCCCTCCACGAACTCCATCGCGATGTAGTGCCACGCGTCGACCTTCCCGAGGTCGAAGATGTGCGTGATGTTGTTGTGGTTGAGCTGCGCCGCGAGCTTGGCCTCGTCGATGAACATCGTGATGAACGCGTCGTTCGCCGCCATGTGCGGGACGATGCGTTTGATCGCGACGATCTTCTCGAAGCCCTCTTCGCCCCGCATGCGGGCCTTGAAGACCTCGGCCATGCCGCCGGAGCCGATCTTCTCGAGGAGCTGGTACCGCCCGAACTGGCCGGGCGCCGGCGTGACGCGCCGCGGCGGGGCGGCCGGCGCCGCCACGCGGGGCGGCGCAGACGGCGTCAGCGCCGCGGCGGTCGCGGCGGGGGCCGGGACCGCGGACGCGGGCCGCGGCGCCGGAGGCTCGAGGGGCGGAGTCTTCAGCCGCAGCGTTTCGCCGGAGACCTCGCGCGCGGCAGGGCGAACCGTCTTCGCAATCGGCATCAGCCCCGAGAGCGTGTCCTTGAGGAGCTTGTCCACCGATGCGTTCGCGGCGGGATCGGCCGGTCGGGCGGATCCGGACGCGGCCGACTGCGCGAGCGCGCCGAGCGCCTGCTCGACGTTGATGCGCGCGGTCCGCTCGGTCGGGACGGGACGCAGCGGCTCGTCCGCGGCGGGGAACGGGCCGCTCACGGGCTTTCGTGGAGGGGGCATGAGGCCCGAGAGCGTGTCCTCGAGACGCTTCTGGAGAACCGGGTCCGCCGCGGGTGACGAGACACGCTTCGCCGGCGGAGCCGGAAACGCCGGGTTCGTGGCGGACGAGGAGCGCGGAGGCGGCATGCCGGTCGTCACCATTTGAGACGGCACGGTGTCGTTCGAGCCGCCCTCGCCGAGCCCGGTCAGGACGTCCGAGAAGATGTCGTACGCCGAGAGAAGAGGTGCGCCGGGGTCGCTGGCGCCCGAGGGGGGCGACATGTCGAGGACCGGGCGCAGACCCAGCGCCATCGCGACTTCGGCCTGGAAGACCTCTTCCGTGAAGGGCTTCTCGAGAATGCTCGTCGCGCCGACGCGCTGGGCGTCCGAGCGCTTGTTGCGCCCCTTGTAGCCCGACATCATGAGCAGGATCGGCGGCGTCGGCCCCATGGCCTGCATGCCCTTGATGACGTCCGGCGTCCGCATCTTCGGGAGAACGGACGAGACGAGGACGAGGTCCGGCCGGACGCGGCGGTAGGCCTCGAGGCCCTCCTCGCCGTCGCGCGCCGCCACGAGCTCGACGTCCGGCTGCGTCAGCAGGAATCCCCGGATGCGGTCGAGATACCGCGGTTCGTACTCGATCAACAGGAATTTCATTATTCGAAAAATCTATTATCGCCCGCATGTCGGGCGTGTCAACGAATCCCCGCGAGAGGCGCCTCTTCGTCGAGGCGCTCGGCTGCAAGGTGAGCCGCATCGACGCGGGTTGGGCCGCGGCGACCTTCGCCCGCGCGGCATCGCCGGCGGGGGCCGACGTCGTCCTCCTCCACGGCTGCGCGGTCACGGAGCGCGCCCTGCGCGACGGGCGGCGGGCCGTCCGCCGGCTCCGCCGCGAGAGTCCGGAGGCGACGCTCGTCGTCTCGGGTTGCTTCGCCGAGGACGAGGCCCTCGGCCTCGCCGCGATGCGCGAGGTCGACCTCGTCGTCCCTCTCGCCGCGCGCGCCGGCCTCGGGGCGCTCCTCGACGCTCGCGACGCGGGCCTTCTCCCCGGCAAGATCGCGGGCGACGACGGAACCTGCGGCGCTGCACTCTTCGCGATGCCCGCCGAGGGACGGGCCGCGTCGGCGCTCCTCGACGCCGGCCGCACGCGCGCGTTCCTGAAGATCCAGGACGGCTGCCGCCGGCGCTGCGCGTTCTGCATCGTCCCGAAGCTGCGCGGGGCCGAGCGCAGCGCCTCGCGCGCCGACGTCGCGGACGCCGTGCGGGCGCTGGGCGCATCGGGCGTCCCCGAGGTCGTCCTGACGGGCATCCACCTCGCGGCGTTCGGCGGGAGCGAAGGCGACGAACGCGGCCTCCTCGCCCTCCTCGATGACCTCGAGCGCGACCCACCGGCGTGCCGCGTGCGCCTCTCGTCGCTCGAACCGATGGAGGCCGGCGTCGAGCTCGCGGCGCGCGTCGCGGCGTCGCGCGTCGTCGTCCCGCACCTGCACCTTCCGCTCCAGTCGGGGTCCGCCTCCGTCCTCAGGCGGATGCGCCGCGGGATCGTCCCGTCGCGCTATCGGTCCCTCGCCCTCGCGGCCGTGCGCGCGAACCCGCGCCTGCACCTCGCGACCGACCTCATCGCCGGCTTCCCGGGCGAGACCGACGCCGAGTTCGAGGAGACGCTGCGCTTCGTCGAGGATCTCCCGTTCGCGTCCCTTCACGTCTTCCCGTTTTCCCCGCGCGCCGGGACGGACGCGGCCGCGTGGCACCGCGAGAGCGCGGTGCCGGCCCGCACGGTGACGGAGCGGGCACGTGCGCTTCGCCGCCTCGGGGACGCAAAGGCCGCCTCCTTCGCGGCCCGCGCGTCCGGCACGGTCGCGGACCTCGTCGTCCTTCGCGGCGGACGAGGCCTGACCGACCACTACCTCGACGTCGGGCTGCGCCTCCCGGCCGCCGACGCGGCGCCCGGCCGCCGGCTCGCGGTTCGCCTGGCCGCATCTCCGGAGGACGGCACGCTGGAAGCGCATCCCTGCTAGACTTCGCCCCCCTAAAAAGCCTGAGGTGAGTCATGTCCGGTCACAGTAAGTGGAGCACGATCAAGCACAAGAAGGGCGCCGCCGACGCCAAGCGCGGGAACCTCTTCACGAAGCTGATCAAGGAAATCACGATGTCCGCCAAGGTCGGCGGCGGGATCATCGAGTCGAATCCGCGCCTGCGCTCGGCGGTCCTCGCCGCGAAGAAGGCGTCGATGCCCTCGGACAACATCGACAGGGCGATCAAGCGCGGCACGGGCGAGCTCGAGGGCGTCACCTACGAGGAGCTGATGTACGAGGGCTACGGTCCGGGTGGTGCTGCGCTCCTCATCGAGGTCATGACGGACAACAAGAACCGTACGGCTTCGGAGATCCGCCATCTCCTGACGAAGTACGGCGGCAACATGGCCGCTTCCGGCGCCGTGGCGTTCCAGTTCTCGAAGAAGGGCTACATCGCGGTCGAGAAGAGCGCCGTCAAGGAAGATGCGCTCATGGAGCTCGCGCTCGAATCGGGCGCCGAGGACTTCAAGGCGGAGGACGCGGACGTCTTCGAGGTCTACACGGACCCGATGTCCTTCGAGACCGTGAAGGCCGCGATCGAGGCGAAGAACATCGCCGTCCAGACGGCCGAGATCCAGATGGTTCCGCAGAACACGGTTGCCGTTGAGGACAAGGCTCCCGCGCTCATCAAGCTCCTCGAGATGGTCGAGGACAACGACGACGTGCAGAAGGTCTGGTCGAACGGCGACATCGACGAGAAATACCTCCAGGAGTAGATGAGGATCCTCGGCGTCGATCCGGGGAGCCGAGCGGCCGGATGGGCCGTCGTGGACTTCACGGCGGCGCCCCGGCTCGTGGCGGCCGGCGTCATCCGGCCCCCGTCGGCCCTCCCCTTCGCCGAGCGCCTCGCCCACCTCCACCGCGCACTCACGGAGATCGCCGGGCGCGAGGCGCCTCAGGCCGCGGTCGTGGAGAAGGTCTTCGCGGGCGTCAACGCCCAGAGCCTCATCACCCTGGGCGAGGCGCGCGGCGTCCTCCTCCTCGCGCTCGCCCAGGCCGGTCTCGCTCCGGCCGAAATCACGCCCGCCGAGATCAAGCGCGCCGTGGCTGGCTCGGGCACCGCCGAGAAGGAGCAAGTCCGCCGGATGGTCACCGCCCTCCTCGGGAAGCGCCTCGCCCTCGACGCATCGGACGCGGCCGCGGCGGCCCTCGCGCACGGCTTCGTCGTCGCCCGGCGGGGCGCGACGCGCGGCCCGGAGGCGCTCACCGCCGCCGCGCGCGTCGTCGTCCGGCGCCCTGCGGGCTGACGCGTGTTGAGGAAAGCCGCCTCCGGCTGCTATCGTCCGGACGGCAACTGATGTCTTTTCAAGGTTCTCTGAACGAGCTGCCGCTCGCCGACATCGTCCAGCTGGTCGCGGTTTCCGGCAAGACGGGCATGTTCTCGATGACGCGTGCGTCCGAGAAGGGATACGTCTATCTCCAGAACGGGCAGATCACGCACGCGAAGGTCGGCGACGTCGAGGGGGACGACGCGATCTACGCGCTCGCGCTCTGGAACCAGGGCACGTTCCAGTTCTCCCCGGGCGTCGAGAGCGACGCGCACACGATCACGCGCTCGAACACGAATCTCCTCCTCGAAGCCGCCCGCCGCAGCGACGAGTGGAAGATCCTGTCGCGCAAGATCCCGGCGACCGACTCCGTGCCCGTCCTCGTCGCGCGCGACGGCATGACGGGCCCCGTCACGCTGACGCCCCTCGAGTGGCGGGTCGTGACGAAGACGGACGGCCAGCGCTCGATCGAAGACATCGCCCGCGGCCTGAAGCTCTCGTCCTTCGACGTCGCCAAGACCCTCTACGGGCTCGTGACGGCCGAGCTCGTCGAGATCTCCAAGGCGCGCGCCGCCACCGCCCGGGTTCTGTCCACGGTCGCGGCGCCAGCCATGCCTCCCGCCACGGGCCAGAGCGTCGCGAACGTTTCGACGCACAGCGGCGCCTTCCAGGCTCTCTCGAAAGGCGACGAGAAGCGCAGCCTCCAGATTCTCTGCACGAAGGTGAAACAGGAGGCCGAGGGCGCGGCCGGAGCCGCCGGAGACGTCTCGATCGAGCGCCCGTACCGCGCGGCGCTGGCCGAACTCGACCGCGGCCGGGGTCTCGACGTCGTGCGCGACCTGATCCGGACCCTGGAAGAGGCGATCGCCGCGCTGCGCGGCCCGGCGGCCGCCCGCGGGTTCCGCGAGAAGATGAATCCCCTCCTCTGACCGTTAAGTCCTTCCCCTCGTTTGCTCTCGAAGGCCGGGACGGGTTAGACTCAATCGGCAATTTCCCGTCTTCTGAGCATCGGTTCGAGGCAAGTCCCCGCCAAACCCGGGCACGCACGCCCGATGCAGGCGGCAAAGGAGATTCGATGAGACGGATGCGGACCCGACTGTCCCTCGCCGCGGCCGTGTGTTTCGTGCTCTCCCTCCCGGCGCGGGCGCAGGTCGCCCCGACCCTCTCGGGCGAAACGGGCCTGTTCGAGATCACGACCGCCGACATGCTTGCGGGCGGCCGATTCTCCCTGGGCCTGTCGTGGAGCATGTGGCCCCGGACGGCGGCGCCGGTCCCCAACTCGTCGCCGTATCCGGACGACCCGCTCCGCTACGACCTCCAGCGCATCGGCGGCAGCATCGGCTACGGCCTCACCGACCGCTGGGAGCTCGTGTTCGGGACCGGCGGGAACCGGTACAACGCCGACTCGTACGCCTGGCACGGCATGGTCAACGGCCGCGCTCTCTACGGCGGCTTCACGCACTCCGAGATGGACAAGGTCCGGATCGGGACGAAGCTCCTCCTCAACCCGCGCGATCCGGTGCGCGTCACGATTTTCGGCGGCATCGCGATCCCCACGCAGTCCGAGAACGACGTGAACGCGATCGGGACGTATCGCGCCGACTACGATTTCGGCACCTCGTTCACCTACGGCTGGGTCACGTTCCAGTCGAGCTACGTCCTCAAGGGAACCATCGGAACCGGCTCGCCCTCGCCGGGCGGGTTCCCGAGCGGCTATACCCTCTCCAACGAGTGGCGGAACGCCGTCGGCATCGCGGTTCCCATCGTGCCGAGGGTCTTCAAGGCCATCGGCGAGATCAACCGGGTCCACTACGACGGCGGAACGACCCAGGCCTCGGACTACTCCGAGGCGCTCATCGGCGGGCGCGTCTGGTTCGGCGACTTCTCCGCCTCCGGCGCGGTTCGCATCGCGATCGACCAGTGGTCCAAGTACGGGTCGACCCCCACCCCCATCGGCGGACTCGTCCAGTTCGCCTACGCGCCGCCGGTCCTGCAGCCCGCGAAGACCAAGATCGTCCTGCCCGACGAGCCCCCGCCGCCGCCGGAACCGGTGCCCGCGGCCCCCGCGCCCGCACCCGTCGTCGCACCCGCGCCGGCCCCGGCCGAGACCGCCGTCGTGACCGCTCCCGCCGCGCGCCCGGCGACCTCGACGACGGACGAGATCCTGTTCGACCCGGCCAAGAGCCGCCTGACGAACATCGCCAAGGCGATCCTGGACGGCGTCGCCCTCCGCCTGAAGAACAATCTCGCGGCGGCGTGCACCGTCTCAGCCTGGACGGACGCCAAGGAGAAGGGCGACCGCGCGGCGCTCGCGAAGGCCCGCGCCGAGGCCGCGAAGGACTACCTCATGAAGAGGCACGGGATCGACGGCTCCCGCATCGCGACCGAGGTGAAGGGCGACGGCGACGCCGGCGACGCCACCCGCAACCGCCGGGCGGTCGTCTCGGTCACGTTCCCCTGAGCCTCTCCTGATTCGACCCGCCACGGCAGCGTTACACTGACGCTGCCGTGGACGCGGGATCGAGCGGGCTCTTCTCCACCGGGACGTTTTCGACGGGCGCCGGCCCGGGCGGCGGCGGCGTATTCCGGTCCCGCGCGCTCGTCGTCCTCGCGACGGCCGCGGTCGTCGGGCTCCTGTGGGCGGGCAAGGTCCTTTTCGTGACCTTCTTCTTCGCCCTGTTCCTTTCCTTCGCGCTCCAGCCGTTCGTCGGGCTCCTCGAGCGGCTCCATCTGCCGCGCACGCTCGCGGTGCTGGTCGTGATCCTGCTTCTCACGGCGCTCGTCGTCTTCTTCGTCGTGAACGCCCTCGGCCAGATCGAGGCGTTCTCGCGCGACCTTCCGTCCTACGAGACGAAGATCCGCGCCTTCACGTCCAAGGCGCAGGGGCTGTTCGCGCAGCTCGAGGAGCGGACGCGCTCCCTGCTGCCCGAGAGCGACCGGACGACGCGCTCCGTCCGGCTCGAGGCCGACGCGTTCGACGCGCTCGGGCGCGTCGCCCTCCAGGTCAAGACGGTCCTCTCGCTCCTCCTCTACGCGGCCGCCGTCCCGATGCTGTCCTTCTTCATGCTCAAGGACCGCGAGAAGTACGGCGGCGCCGTCGCGAAGATCCTCCGGCTGAAGGGCGGACGCGCCGCGCAGGACTTCGCCGAAGGCGTCGCGCGCGTCCTGTCGGGCTACGTGCTCGGCGAGGTGTTCGTCGTCCTCATCACGGCCTGCGTCACGACGGCCGGCCTCCTCGTCCTGCGCGTCCCCTATGGTTACGTGCTCGGGCCGATGGCCGGCGTCTGCGTCCTGATCCCGTACGTCGGCGTCATCATGTCGACGACGCCCGCGTTCCTCGTCGCGATCCTCGCGTCGAGCGACGCCGCCCTTCCCGTGAAGGTCCTCATCTTCTACTCGGTCGTCCAGTTCCTCGAGGGCAACGTCCTGACGCCGTTCATCGTGGGCAGCCGCGTGCGCCTGCACCCGCTCGCCGTGCTCTTCGCGTTCCTGTTCTGGGGCATCCTCTGGGGCGTGCCGGGCGCGATCCTCGCGGTGCCGCTCACGGCGACGATCAAGGTCGTCACGGAGCGCTTCGAGCGCTACGCGCCGTGGGCCGCGCTCCTCGGCGAGCGGACGCCGGACCCCGAGCCTCCGGAAGAGCCCGAGAGCCTGCTCGCAAATCTGTAGGGGGGGGGGGGGGGGGGGGGGGGGGGGGGGGGGGGGGGGGGGGGGGGGGGGGGGGGGGGGGGGGGGGGGGGGGGGGGGGGGGGGGGGGGGGGGGGGGGGGGGGGGGGGGGGGGGGGGGGGGGGGGGGGGGGCTAGCCGGCCAGGTTCTTCCGCCGCACCGCGAGGAGGCCGCCGGCGACGCCGGCGGCGACGCCGAACGCGAGCAGGAGCAGCGACGTCGACCCGGGCAGGAACCGCACGGCGAAGACTCCGAGAAACGCGTTCTTCGTCGCGGCGACCCACGCGATGACCCCGCGGTACACGAGCCAAAGCCCCCCGACCGCGAGCGCCGCGCCGAGGAGGCCCTGCGCGAGGCCGCCGAGGACGAACGGGCCGCGGATCAGGAGCTCGGGCGCGCCGACGAGGCGCAGGATCTCGATCTCGTCGCGGTGAAGGAGGATCGTGAGCCGCACGACGTTCGCGATCGTGAACGCGGCGCCCAGCGTCAGGAGCGCCGCGAGGACGAAGCCCGCGATCTTCGCGAGCTGCACGGCGCCGCGCAGCCGGCGGATCCAGTCCACGTCGAACTGGACCTCCTCGACCGCGCGGTGCGCGGCGAGGTTCTTCAGGAAGCCCGGGATCGCCTCGGACGCGACGGCGGACGGCTCGAGCTCCAGCTCGAGCGACTCGGGGAACGGGTTCGTCGGGAGCGCGCGAGCGGCGGGCGCGAGGGAGCGCCACCAGTCCGAGAAGCGCGCGCGCGCCTGCTCGGGCGTCACGCGCTTCGTCTTCGCGACGAGGCGCGAGTCCCGCGCGACGCGTTCGAGGTCCGCCCGGTCCGCATCCGTCACGCCGGGCCTCAGGAACACCGTCACCGCCGACTCGTCCCGCACCGTTTCGACCACGCCCCGGAGGTTCTCCGCGACGAGGAAGAACGCGCCGACGAGGCCGATCGAGATCGCGATGAGCGCGACCGAGAGTGACGTCATGCGGCGCGCCCTCACGAGACTCTCGGCCGTCTCGCTCCATAGCGCGCCGAGCGACGCCGCGCCCTTCACCGGGGCGACTCCTCGCGGCGGTGGGCCGCCTGCGGGGGAAGCGCCC
The DNA here is from genome assembly GCA_016716715.1 of Acidobacteriota bacterium. Lineage (NCBI taxonomy): Bacteria > Pseudomonadati > Acidobacteriota > Acidobacteriota bacterium. Next base: position 165,040 of record JADJVE010000006.1, read on the forward strand.
CCTCCACGAGCCCCTCGACGACGCCCCCGCCGTCCAGCGTCAGGCAGCGGCGCCCCGTCTCCCGGATGAGGTCCTGGTCGTGCGTCGCGACGAGCACCGTCGTCCCGCGCAGGCTGATCTCGACGAGGAGCTTCATGACCTCTTGCGCGAGGCGGTGGTCGAGGTTGCCCGTCGGCTCGTCGGCCACGAGGAGCACGGGGTCGTTCACGAGCGCGCGCGCGAGCGCGACGCGCTGCTGCTCGCCTCCGGACAGCTCCTCGGGGAGGGCCGACATGCGGTGATGCAGCTCGACGAGGCGCAGCGTCTGGTACGCGCGGCGCCGGCGTTCCGCCGCGGGCACGCCGAGGAACTTCTGCACGTACGTGACGTTCTCGAGGACCGTCCGGCGCGGCAGGAGCTTGTAGTCCTGGAAGACGACGCCCATCGAGCGGCGGAGCGACGGGACACGCGACGGCGGCATCCCGCTCACGTTCATTCCGTTCACGATGATCTGTCCCTCGGTGGGCGCTTCGGCGCGGAAGATCATCCGGAGGAGCGTGGTCTTGCCCGCGCCGGAAGGCCCCGTCAGGAACAGGAACTCGCCCTTCTTGGCCTGGAACGTGACGTCCTTGAGGACGCGGCGGCCCTGGTATTCCTTGGCGACCCGGTAGAACTCGATCACGCGGGGGGCCCGAGCATTTCCTTCAGCAAACGGTTCACGACCGCCGGGGCGGCCTTGCCGCCCGTCGCCTTCATGACCTGCCCGACGAACCACCCGAACGTCGCGGCCTTTCCGCCGCGGTAGGCGGCGACCTGCTCCGGGTGCGCGGCGATCACCGTCGCGACGGCCTCTCCGAGCGCGCCCTCGTCCGCGATCTGGACGAGGCCCTTCTCCTTCACGACGTCGCCCGGCGCCTTCCCGGTTTCGATGACCTCCGGCAGGATCTCCTTCGCGATCTTTCCGGAGATCGTCCCGGCGTCGATGAGCGCGACGAGGGCCGCGAGGTGACCCGGCGAAACGGGCACGCGCCCGGCCTGCCGGTCCGCGTCGGACATCCGGCCGAGGAGGTCCGACAGGAGCCAGTTCGCGACCGCCTTCGGGTTCGACGGGTGCGCGGCGACGGCCGCCTCGTACCAGTCCGCGAAGGGCCGCGACGAGCACAGGAGCTCCGCGTCCGCGTCCGGCAGCGCGTACTGCGCCGCAAACCGCTCCGCGCGCGGCTCCGGCATCTCCGGCAGCGAGGCGCGCACCGCGTCGACCCACACCGCGTCCACCTCGAGGGCGCCGAGGTCGGGGTCCGGGAAGTAGCGGTAGTCCATCGCCTCTTCCTTCGTCCGCATCGTCTTCGTCGCGCCCGTCGCCGGCTCGAAGAGGCGCGTCTCCTGCACGACCGTGCCGCCCGCGGAGAGGACCGCCGCCTGCCGCGCGATCTCGTGCTCGAGAGCCTTCTTCACGTGCGCGATCGAGTTGAGGTTCTTGATCTCGACCTTCACGCCCAGCGCGCTCGCGCCGCGGGGCCGGAGCGAGACGTTCGCGTCGCAGCGCAGCGAGCCCTCCTCCATGTTCCCGTCCGAGGCGTCCACCCAGCGCACGAGGCGGCGCAGCCGCAGGAGATAGTCGAAGGCCTCCTCCGGCGAGGCGATCTCGGGCTCCGTCACGATCTCGATGAGCGGCGTGCCGGCCCGGTTCAGGTCGACGAGCGAGGCGGACGACGCCACGTCGTCCCACGGGACCTCGTGCATGGACTTGCCCGCGTCCTCCTCGAGGTGGATCCGGTTCAGCCGGATCTCCCGGCGGCCGGCGTCCGTCTCGACGGCGACGCGGCCCCCGGTCGCGAGCGGCCGCTCGTACTGCGAGATCTGGTAGCCCTTCGGGAGGTCGGGATAGAAGTAGTTCTTCCGTTCGAAGACGGACCGTGCCTGAACCGCGCACCCGGCCGCGAGCGCGACGCGCAGCGCGAGCGTGACCATCTCGCGGTTCGGGACCGGCAGCGTGCCGGGGTAGCCGAGGCAGACCGGGCACACCGCGGTGTTCGGCGGAGCGCCGAAGGTCACGGGGCACGCGCAGAACGTCTTGCTCTTCGTCTTGAGCTGCGCGTGCACCTCGAGCCCGATCACCGGCTCGAACGGGGACGTCGGCATCCCGCGAGTGTAGCGGAGGAGCGTGGGTTCGGACGGCGTCAGCGCCGGCCCTGCGCGATCTTCAGGGCCTCGGGCAACCCCCGGAGGCGCAGCATCGCGAGAACGCCGAGCGCCGGCCCGGGCGCGAGGAGGACGAAGACCCACTTCCAGGAGAGCGCGGGCAGGAACGTCGGCACGAGGTCGATCGAGATCGCCGTCAGGAAGAACCCGATCGACGTCTGGAGCGTGAGGGCCGTCCCCATGTAGGAGGGATCGCCCAGCTCCGTCACGGCCGCCGAGAACTGCGCGGAGTCCGCGACGACGGAGAAGCCCCACACGGCCGCGACCGCGAGGAGGAGGAGCGGAGGCCCGCCGTAACAGAAGCCGATCGCGACGCAGCAGGCTCCGCTGACGGCCATCGCGACGGACGTCACGAGCGTCCGCCCCTTCCGGTCGGCCGCGAGGCCCGCGGCGACGCAGCCGGCCGCGCCGCTGCCGATCACGAGGAACGATGCCGCCTCCGCGGCGGCGCGCGGCAGGCCGCTGAGCGTGAAACTCGCGCGAAGCATGACGGGGATCCACGTCCACATCGCGTAGAGCTCCCACATGTGGCCGAAGTAGCCGAAGCTCGCGAGGCGGACGCCGCGGTTCGCGAAGACCTTCGTGACCTGGGCGGGGTCGAAACGCGCGGGCGCGGGCGCGAACGGGCCCTCCGTGACGAAGAGAAATACGAGCAGGGCGCCGAGGACCGCGCCCCCGGACGTCGCGAGGAGCGTCGCCCGCCACGCGGCGCCGAAGACCGCGTTCGCGAGATACGGGACGCCCTTGCCGAGCGTCAGCGCGCCGATGAGGACGCCGAGCGCGAGCCCGCGGCGCGCCTTGAACCACGTCGCGAGGATCTTCATCCCGGGCGGGTAGACGCCCGCGAGCCAGAAGCCCGTCAGGAAACGCAGGACGAGCGCGGACGCCGGCCCGTGCGCGAAGAGCGCGAGGCCCGCGTTCGCGGCGGCTCCGAGAAGGCTCGCACCGACGACGAGATGGCGGGGCGCCCAGACGTCCGGCAGGTTCAGGATCGCGCTCGCGAGCGTCCCCGCGACGAAGCCGAGCTGGACGGCGAGCGTGAGCCAGGTCGCCGTGGAATCCGACAGCCCCCACTCGGCCTTCAGGAGCGGCGAGACCGCGGACGCCGAGAACCAGAGCGACATGCCGAGGAACTCGGCGACGGAGAGAAGGACGAGAACGCGCCACCGGCCCGGCGGATCGGCCGCGGGCGCAGGCGCCGCGCTCATCCCGCGTCCGGGACGAGCTTGCCGGGGTTCAGGATTCCCTTGGGATCGAGCGCCGCCTTCACGGCCCGCATCGCGGCGAGAAACGCGGGCGGGCGGCGCAGCGGGAGGAATTTCCGGAGCGTCAGGCCCACGCCGTGCTCGCCCGTGATCGTCCCGCCGAGCGCCACGGTCTCCTCGTACACCGCCGCCATGACCGCTTCGACCGCCGCCTCGTCGAACGCGGCGCTCCCCTCGTTGAGGAGGCGCACGTGGAGGTTGCCGTCCGCGGCGTGTCCGTAGGCGAAGGCCCGGAGGTGCGCCTCGGCGGCCCGTTTCCTCACGCCCGTCACGAGCGCGACGAGCTCCGAGCGCGGGACCGCGAGGTCCAGCTCGAACGAAACCCCGAGCTCGTGGATCGCCTCCGCGATGCCGCGGCGGACGTCCCAGAGCGCGCGGCGGCGCGGCTCGTCGGCCGCGAGCGCGACGTCGAGCGCTCCGCACTCGAGGAGAACCTCTCCCGCCGCCGTGATCTCGCGCTCGACGTCCTCCTCCGCCGCGCCGTCGAAATCGAGAAGGAGCCGCGCCTCCGCCTCGGGAAACGGCACGGGAACGCCCTTCTTCTTCGACGCGACCTCCACCGCAGGCCTGTCGACGACTTCGCAGGCCGACGGCACGAGGCCGCGGCGGTGGATCTCGAACACGGCCTTGACGGCGGACTCCAGCGACGCGAACGGCGCGAGGACCGTGGCCCCGGCCGCGGGCTTCGCGATGAGGCGCAGCCACGCCTTCGTGACGACGGCGAGCGTCCCTTCGCTTCCCACGAGGAGCGACGTGAGGTCGTAGCCCGCGACATCCTTGCGCGTCTTGCCGCCTGTCTCGGCGACCGAGCCGTCCGCGAAGACCGCCTCGAGGCCCATCACCCAGCGTCCCGTGACGCCGTACTTCGCGGCGTGCGGCCCGCCCGCGTTCTCGGCGACGTTGCCGCCGATCGTGCACGAGCCGCGCGAGGCCGGGTCGGGCGGGTAGTACAGGCCCTTCTCCTCGACGGCTTCCTGGAGCGTCTGCGTCACGACGCCCGGCTCGGCGACGGCGACGAAGTTGTCCGTGTCGATCTCGAGAATGGACGTCATCCGGTCGAGGGCGAGGCCGAGCCCGCCGAAGACCGCAAGCGCGCCGCCCGACATCCCCGTGCGGCCGCCCTGCGGCGTGACGGGGATCGCCCGCTCGTTGCAGAACGCGAGGAGGCGCGACACCTCCGCCGTCGTGCGCGGCCGCGCGACGGCGGCCGGGACGGCGACGAGGTCGCGCGTCCAGTCCTTCGCGTACGGTGCGAGGTCGTCCGCAGCCGCGAGGAGGTGCGTCTCTCCGACGATCGCCGCGAGGGCGCGCGCTTCCTCGGGAGAGATTTCGCGCCGCGCCACGCGGCGATCTTAAGATGGCGCCCATGACGCGCGTCGCCTTTCTCGGGCTCGGCGCCATGGGCGCCCCCATGGCCCGGCGGATCCTCGCCGCCGGCCTTCCCACGACCGTCTGGAACCGCAACCCCGCCCGCACGGCGCCTTTCGCGGCGCTCGGAGCCTCCGTCGCGCAGACGCCGCGCGCGGCGGCCGCGGCGGCGGAGATCGTCTGCACGATGCTGTCCGACCCCGCGGCCGTCGAGGCCGTGGCCTCCGGCCCCGACGGGCTCCTCGCGGGCCTCGCGCCCGGAGCGCTCTGGCTGGACTTCTCGACGGTGACACCCGCGGCATCGCGTTCCTTCGAAGCGCTCGCCCGCGAGAAGGGAGCGCGTTTCTGCGACGTCCCCGTCGCGGGCAGCGTGAAGCCCGCGACGGACGGGACCCTCAAGATCCTCGCGGGCGGAGATCCGGCGGACCTCGAGAAGGCGATTCCGGTTCTCGAGGCCGTCGCGAAGGGCGTCCTGCACTTCGGAGCCGTCGGACAGGGTTCGGCGATGAAGCTCGTCAACAACCTCCTCTTCGGCGTCACGCTCGCAGCGTTCGGCGAGGCGCTCGGCCTCGCCAGGCGCCTCGGCCTGCCCGAGAAGGAGACGACGGAGTGGCTCCTCTCGATCCCGTCCGTCTCGCCGTACATCAAGGCGAAGCTGGACCACCTCGCGGCGGGCGGCGAGCCGCCGGCGTTCCAGCTCGCCCTCATGGAAAAGGACCTGCGCCTCATGGTTGAGGCGGGCGGCGGCCCGGCGGCAGCGCCCGTCGTCGAGGCCGCGCGTGCCGACTACGAGCGCGCGCGAAAGGCGGGCCTAGGCGAGAAGGACTTCTCGCACGTCCTCAAGTTCCTCAAGAGCTAGCAGACGTTCTTCAGCGCTTCGCGGACCGAGAGGCCCGAAAGGCGCGCCCGGTTCTTCTCGACGTACCTCACGATGGGACGCTCGTCCGTCCACGCGTACGACCGGAGCGCCCAGCCGATCGCCTTCCTCAGGAAGAACTCCTTCGACCCGATCGACGGTTCGATCAGCTTGAAGAGAAGATCGAGGTCCGTCTCGCTCTTGAACGAGTTCTGGCAGAGGATCGCGCTGCGTCTTTTCCACATGTCTTCGCCCCGGCTCCACGCGCGCATCGCCTTGCGCATCGGCGCGGGCTCGTTCCGGAGGATGTCCCCGAGGCGCTTCGACGCGAGAGTGTCCACGAAATCCCACCACGCGCCCGTCACGATCATCTCCTCGTACATCGGGAGCGCGTCCATCGTCTGGAACGGCCGAGCCCGCCGGTCGCCCGTCAGACCGATCGCGGCGTAGCGCTCCTCTCGGAACTTCGCGCCGCGCCAGAGCGCGAGAACGTCCCTCCGCCACGCGGCCGCGCCCGTCACCGGGTGCGCGGCGAAGACCGCCCTGCAGATCGCCCGGAGCGGGACCGCGCCGACGCCGTGAAACGGCATCTCGGACTTCATGTACGCCCGTGCGCCTGCGGCTCGCTCCGGCGAGCCGGCCCGGGCCAGCTCCCGGCGGAGGACCGCGAGGAGATCCGGGCCGGCCGATGCCGTCGCGCGGGTCTTCATCGGACGGCAGCGGACTGAAAGTAGAAGTCGAGCATCGCGTTCAGCGGTGCCGCATTCCCCCGCAGCCTGCTACGAAGTGCTGCGCCCTCCCAGCAATCGACGAGGACGCTCGCCATGCGCCGCGTATCCGAGCCGGACTGGATGTCGCCCCTTCTCCGGGCCTCTTCCAGGCAAACCGCGAGGCGCCCGGCTATCTCGGAGAAGCACCCCTCGATCTTGCGCCTGAAGGTGTCGCTCACGCCGGACAGTTCCTGCCCGAGTCCGCCCAGGAGGCAGCCCATGTAACCCTCTTTCCGGTAGTGCTCCTGCGTCAGCTCGAAGAAGCGGCGAACGCGCCCTAGAGGGGGGCGGCCCTCGTCTGAGAGACAGGCGTCGAGGGCCCCGTGCACGCCCTGCATGTACTGGTCGATGACCTGGAGCGCGAAGTCCTCCTTGTCCCGGAAGTGATGGTAGAAGGAGCCCTTCGGAGTGCCCGTGGCGGCAAGCAGCGCCTGGATGCCCAGATCGTTGTACCCATGCTCCAGGAGCATCTTCAATCCGGCGTCGAGGAGGCGCTGCTTGGTCGGATGCGTCATCGGAGTCGGGCCATCTTCTCCGAAACGACCTTCTACTTCACTTTCGCGATCATGTGGGCGATGACCTGGCTGTGCTCGCGTTGCGGACTGAACATGACGATTTCCGCGTCGGCGTCCACCTTGACGTTGTGGCCGGGCGGCCAGTAGAAGAGATCGTTCGTCTTCACCGTCTCCTGCGCGCCCCTGGCGTCGGTCGTCGTGAGCTGGCCGCGCACGACGAAGCCCCAGTGCGGACACTGACAGAGGTTGCCTTCCAGCCCCTGGAAGAGAGGCGTCGTGTCGACGCCCGCCGCGAGCGTGAAGTACTCGCCGCTGATCTTGTCGAATCCGCTCGCATCGCCGAAGTCCGTTCGCTGACGGATCACGGCGCCCGGAATCTGCATCTTCACATCCACGTTGTCCTTCGCGACCCTCATGACCGTACCTCCTCTGTTGGTGGGTTCTCGAACTAGACCGATCGGTCTAATTCTCGAAGCCTACACCCTTCACGGGCGCTGTCAATGGGACGCCGGCTCTCCGCCGGGCTTCAAGCCCGGCGGTAGCGCTCGCGGATCGTCGGGATGAGGTACCCGGAGAACGCCGACTCGAGGCCGTACTTCGGCGCAAATCCCCAGTCGGAACGCGCGGCGCTGTCGTCGACGTCCGCCGGCCACGAGTCCACGATGCCTTGCCGCTTGTCGTCGGGCTCGAACGTGACCTGCGCGGCCGGGAACGACTTCACGACGAGGTCGCGGATCTCCCCGGCTGACGGCGCGAACGCGCCGACGTTGTAAACCTGCCGCGAGAGGGTCCCGCCCGGCGCGGCGGCGAGCTTGAGCAGCGCGTCGACGCCGTCGGGCATCGCCATGAACGGGATCCGCGTGTCCTCGCGGACGAAGCACGCGTACGGCTTCCCTTCCGCGGCCGCGTGGATCATCTCGGGCGCGTAGTCGGACGTCCCGCCCGACGGGACCGTCACGGCCGAGATGAGGCCCGGGAAACGCAGGCAGCGGAAGTCCACGCGCCCGCCCTGGTTCTCGGACGAGAGCTGCTTGTAGTGCCGGGCGTAGTAGCGGCCCAGGTGCTCGGCGTAGAGCTTGTTGCAGCCGTACATCGTCGTCGGCGTGTTGTGCTCGCCCTCCTTCACCTTGCCCGCCATCTGCTTCGTCGCGAGGTCGGGGAGGCCGTATGCCGCGATGGAGGACGGGTAGAGGAACGTGACGGGCCGGCCGTGCGACTGGCGCTCGCTCTGGGCGAACTCCAGCATGTTGATCATCCCTTCGACGTTCACCTGGTGCGCCGTCACGGGCGTGAACTCGCCGCGCGTCGAGAGCAGCGCCGCGAGGTGGAAGATCATGTCGATCTCGTACTCGGAGAGAATGCGCTCGAGGACGCTCCGGTCGAGGACGGAGCCCGTGAACTCCCGCGCGACGAGGCGTCCGAGCGACGGGTCGAGGGTCTTGAGGTCCAGCGTGAGGATCGGGCGGGTGCCCTCGGCCGCGAGGCGGGTGATGAGGCCGTGGCCCATCTCGCCGCTCGCGCCGGTGATCAAAACGACGGGTGTTCTCATCAGGCCACGGCGACCCGGGTCTCGAGGTAGACGTCCTGGATCGCGTTCAGGAGGGCGACGCCCTCCTTCATCGGCTTCTGGAACGCCTTGCGCCCGGAGATGAGACCCATGCCGCCCGCGCGCTTGTTGATGACCGCGGTCGCGACGGCCTGCCCGAGGTCGTCCTTGCCGCCCGCCGCGCCGCCGGAGTTGATGAGGCCCGCCCGGCCCATGTAGCAATTCACGACCTGCCAGCGCGTCCACTCGATCGGGTGCGCCGGGACGAGCTTCGCGTACGCCTCGGCGTTCGGCTTGTTCCCGAACGGGAGCGCCGGGAAGCCGCCGTCGTTCTCGGGCTGTTTCTGCTTGATGATGTCCGCCTCGATCGTCACGCCGAGGTGGTTCGCCTGCGAAGAGAGGTCCGCCGAGACGTGGAAGTCCTTCTCCTTCGTCTTGAACTCCGGGTTCCGGAGGTAGCACCACAGGACCGTGAACATCCCGTAGTCGTGCGCCTGCTGGAAGGCGTGCGAGATCTCCGTGATCTGCCGGCGCGAGTTGTCCGACCCGAAGTAGATCGTCGCCCCGATGCCGGCGGCGCCCATGTCGAACGCCTGTTTGACGGTCCCGAAGATCGTCTGGTCGTAGGAGGTCGGGAGCGTCAGGAGCTCGTTGTGGTTGATCTTGACGATGAACGGGATCCGGTGCGCCCACGTGCGCGCGACCGAGCCGAGGACGCCGAGCGTCGAGGCGACCGCGTTGCAACCGCCCTCGAAGGCGAGCCGCACGATGTTCTCGGGGTCGAAGTACTCCGGTGCGGGCGCGAAGGAGGAAGCGCCCGAGTGCTCGATCCCCTGGTCGACGGGCAGGATCGAGAGGTACCCGGTGCCCGCGAGGCGGCCCTTGTCGAACATCCAGGAGAGGCTCCTGAGGACGCCGGCGGGGCGGTCGGAGGGGACGAAGACCCGGTCCACGTAGTCGGGCCCGGGGAGGTGCAGCATCGAAGCGGGTACGCCCTTGGCTTCGTAGTCGAGGAGCGAGGCGCGTTCGCCGAGCTGCTTGCGGATGGTCTCGAGCATCAGGGCCTCCTGCCGAGGATGGTGGAACCCCATCCTAGCCGAACGGCGAGGTCGAGACGGCGTATCGGCGCCGCCGCGAACGGGCCGCCGTGGCATCCTCGCGGCGTGCCCGAGCCCGCCTCCGCCCCGCCGCAGACGATCGTCTCGAGCTTCGTCCACACGACGTTCGGGCTCTGGTTCCCTTTCTTCCGGTGGATGGCGCGGACGCTGCCGAGCGCCGCCGTCGCCCGCCTCGCCGAGGCGACGGCCGAGCGCGCGATCTGGGAGCGCGAGAGCGTGCGGGAGGCGATCCTCGACAACACGTCCGCCGTCCTCGGCTTGCCGCGAAACTCGCGGGAGGTCGAGCGCGCCGGGCGCGAAATGGTGTCGCGGCACTCGCGGCTGTGGATCGACCTCCTGCGCTACTCGGGGCGGAGCGACATCGACCCGAAGTCCCTCCTCGCGTCCCGCTTCGGAGACCAACGCCTCATCGAGGCTCAGAAGGAGGGCAGGGGCTCGATCCTCCTGACGGCGCACGTCGGCAACTTCGAGCTCGGCGGCCTCTTCCTCGCGCAGCTCGGTCTCGAGGTCGCGGTCGTCTACGTGCCCGACCCGTCCCCCGTCATCGAGAAGCACCGCAGTGACGCGCGGAAGATGCTCGGCGTGCAAGGCATCGCGGTGGACAAGACGCCCTTCGGCTTCCTGCCCGTCTTCCGCGCCCTCGAACGGAACATGTGCGTCGCCATGCAGGGAGACCGTGACGTCTCGGGCACGGGCCGGACGATGCCGTTCTTCGGGAAGACCGCTTCTTTTCCGATCGGACCGTTCCGGATCGCGCAGGCTTCGGGGGCGCCGATCTTCCCCGTCTTCGTCCTGCAGGAAGAGGACGGCCGCTACCGGACGATCGTCGAGGAAGCCATCCGGGTTCCCCACGCGCGCGGCGCCGCGGCCGGCGAGGCGGTCCTGGCGGGACTCGCAGAGTTCGTCGCGCGGATGGAGGCGACGATCCGCGCCTACCCGACGCAGTGGTACCGCTTCGCGCGGTTCTGGGAGAGCGAGGAGTGAGACCCGCCGCGGGCGGGACGCTCGCGGCACTCGGCGCCGCCCTTCTCCTCGGCGCGTGCGCTCCCTCCCGGCCGGCGGGCGCGCCGGCCGCCGCCGCGCCGGACCCGAAAGTCGAGACGCAGGGCGAAGTCCGCCGCCTGGGTTCTTCGTGGGTCGGGCCCGTCGTGCCGCCCGGCTCGGAGAACGGCATCCTCGTCGGGCGATTCACGGGAGCGCCTTACGACCTCGGTCTCGCGTTCGGCCGCCTGACGCGCCCGTGGATCCGCTCGCAGGAGACGCACCTCGACACGCTGTTCGCGGCGCTCATCCCCGGCGGCCTCAAGCGCTCTTTCATCCGGCAGCTCTCCGCGTTCCGGCTGCGGTCGCTGCCGGACGAGATCCCGCCGGACCTTCTCGTCTCGATCGCCGGCCTCGCGGACGGCTACGAGCCCGTGCCGCCCGCCTCGGGCTGGAATGCGTGGCGCCGGATGCTGGACCTGCACGCGCTGCACGACGTCTCACAGCGATTCGTGGACGCACCCGCGCTCGCGGCCGCGTGCACGGGTTTCCTCGCGAAGACGCCGGACGGCGTGCTTCTCGCGCGGAACTTCGACTTCGAGGGCGGCGACGTCTTCGACCGGCAGAAACTCGTCTCCGTCCTCCGTCCCGACGGGAAGATCCCCTACCTCTCCGTGGGCTTCTCCGGAATGCTCGGCGTCGTCACGGGTTTCAACCGGGAAGGAATCGGGGTCGCGCTGCAGGCGATCGCCGGCGGCGAGTCCGCGGGCTCGGGCGAGCCCGTCACCCTTCTCCTCGCGGACGTCCTCCGGAACGAGTCGACGTTCGACGGGGCGGTGGAGCGCCTCCGCCGCGGGAAGGTCTTCGTCTCGGACCTCATCCTCGTCGCGGACGCGAAGTCGGGCCGGATCGCGATCGTCGAGAAGAGCCCGTCCGCCTTCGCATTGCGTGAGACCACGGGCGCCTGGCTCGGCGCGACGAACGAAGCCGAGGACGCCGCCGTGAAGGCGCGCGCCCGCGCGCTTCCGCCGGAGTCGACGTCGCGGAAGAGGCGCGCGCGGCTGGACGTCCTCCTCTCGCAGGAGGGCGCCACGCTCGACGTGCCGCGCGCCGTCGCGATCCTGCGCGACCGGACGGGCGCCGACGGCGCGGACCTCGGGCACGGCAACCGCAACGCGATCGACGCGTCCATCGCGGCGCACTCCGTCGTCCTCGACCTCACGCACCGCCGCGCGTGGGTGGCGGCCTTTCCGCACACGCTCGGGGCGTACGTGCCCGTCGACCTCGAGGCCGTCCTCGCGGCCGGGGACGGCCCACCCGCTCCCGGCGCCGCGATCCCCGCCGACCCGTGGCTCGGCTCGGGCGGTTTCGGCAGGTACCGCGAGGCCCGGGCGGCACTCGCCGAGGTGCGCACGCTCGAGCGGAAGGCCGGTGCGGGCTGGCTCGAGGCCGCCGCAGCAGCGGCCGGGCGCGCCCACGCGCTGTGCCCTGATTTCTCGGAAGCGACCGCGAAGCTCGGCGAGCTCGAGCTCCGCCGCGGAAACCGCGCGCGCGCGCAGACGCTGCTCGACGAGGCTCTCGCGCGCGACCCAGGCCCGGCCCCCGTTCGCGCGGCGGTCCTCGCATGGCGCGACGCCGCGGCACGCGGCGGTGCGCTTCCGAAGGACGGCATCCCCACCATCCCGACGCCCGACGAGCTCATCGCGGAGCGAGCGAAGAGATAAGAGAATTTCTTTGCTTAAGAGAAGAACGCGAGGGTGACGGCGGCGCAGGAACCGTAGGCATCTCGCGTCTCGTACCGGCGATTTCGGATTTTCTTAGAAGGTGAATGGGGCTCGGCAAGGTCTCGCGCGATCTCCCACAGGCCCGTCGCACCGAGGCGTTCGATCACCGCACCGCCGCCGCCCCGCGCGCCACCCAAACCAACACCTTCTAAGAAGTCTTCACGTTTCTCTTCGAACCTCGCGGTCTGCGGATCCGGATCGAAGGTGAGAGCCGCATCCACAAAGACGGCTCTCTTTCTCTTACTCAAAGAAATCTCTTCCTCTTCGTTTTCTTCTTCTTCCGCCTCGAGGAGCACCGCGGCCGACGACTCGACGAGCGTAGCGTCCGCCTCGCGCATCGCGTCGTCGATTCCCTCCGCCGCGACGACGAGGATGCGGTCGGCGTCGCCTTTCGCGATGCGCGACGCCGCGAGGACGAGGGCCTCGAGCCCGGCCGTGCGCCCGGAGACGAGCGTCTCGGCGGGGCCCCCGAGGCCCCAGCCGATCGCGAGCTCGCCCGCGACGGTGTTGTGGACGGTCGCCGCGAAGACGGACGGCGCGAGGTCCTCGACGCGCGCCGCCGCCGCGAGCAGTCGCTCGTGCTGCGCCATCGCGTCGCGGCAGCCGAAGGCCGTGCCGACGACGACGCCGAAGCGCGGGTCGGGCGCGGCGCCGGGAACGGCGGCCTGGACGCCGGCCGCCGAGAGGGCGCGTGCGCCGGCGAGGACGCCGGAACGCCCGAAGCGGTCCATCCGCCTGAGGCGGTTCGCGTCCACGAGCGCGTCGCGAAGAGCGCCGCCGCCGCCCTCGACCGTCGCCGCGAACGCGAGAACGGCGCGCCTCAAGCGCGCTCCAGGACGAGTGCGGCGTCCGTGCCCGAAAACGCGGCGGACGTCGAAAGGACGACGTCCACGCGGCGCTCCGTCCGGTACGGCGCGCCCGAGACGACGAAGAGGGGCGAGCCGGGGCGAGCGGCGCGGTGGCGGGCGGTCGGCGGGACGTCTTCGGCGCCGAGGACGAGGACGGCGAGGACGGCCTCGAGAACGCCCGCGGCGCCGAGCGTGTGGCCGATCGCTCCCTTGAGGCCGTGGACCGGCACCGATCCTGCTCGGGGACCGAGGACGTGCGCCAGAGCGGCTTCCTCCATCGCGTCGTTGAAGACGGTCCCGGTTCCGTGGGCGCTCACGAAGCCCACGTCGGCGGCCGTGCGCCCCGCGTCGGCGAGAGCCGCAGCCGCGGCCCGCGCAAGGCCGGCGCCCGCCGGATCGGGCCGCGTCATGTGGAACGCGTCCGCCGCCGAGCCGTAGCCCGTGACGCGCGCGAGGACGCGCGCGCCGCGCCGGAGGGCCTCGGCTTCGTCCTCGAGGAGAAGAAACGCCGACCCCTCTCCGAGAGTCAGGCCGTCGCGTTCGGCGTCGAAGGGACGGGCGGCCGTCGGGCTCAGGGCGCGGAGCGCGTCGAAGCCCGAAAACACGAACGGCGAGAGCGTGTCCGCGCCTCCCGCGAGGACGCGAACGGCGCGGCCCTCGCGAATCCACGCAGCCGCGAGGCCGATCGCGGCGGTGCCGGAGGCGCACGCCGTCGAGACCGCGGCAACGGGCCCGCTCGCGCCGTGCCGCCGGGCGAGGAGCGCCGCGAGGGCCCCGGGCGACACGCGGGTCTCGCGGCCCGCGAGCGTCGTGCCGACGGCGACGCCCGCGTGAGGGCCGAGGGCCGCGAGCGGTCCCATCGCTTCGGCCGCCGCCGCGAGCGCGAGCCTCTCGGTGCGGCCTCGCGTCTCGCCGGCCGGATCGGCGGGGACGACTCGGATTTCCGCGCCCGTCTTCGCGACGAAACGGGACACGTCGAAGAGCGTGACCGGCGCGATCGCGCTGGCGCCGCTCCACGCCCCGCGTTGCAGGGCGGGCACGCCCGGGCCGAGCGCGGTCACCGCCCCCATCCCCGTCACGGCCACGCGCCGGTCCCTCGCCCTCTCTCCGCCCATCTCGTCCTTATAATCCCTCGCCGCGCCGCTTGCGTGGCGCGCTTGCCGGGGCGAACCCGCCCGCTCCTCCCATGAAGATCCTCCTCGCGTCCGACGACCACCAGCCCAACGAGGCGTACCGGGGTGCCCTCCTCGCAGCGGGAGCATTGCCCGGTGAGATCCTCCTCGCGCTCCCGGGTCCGCCGCTTCCCGAGGCGTTCGACGGCCTGCTCCTCGCGGGCGGGCCGGACGTCGACCCCGCGCGCTACGGCGAATCCCCCGCAACCCCGACGCTCAGCGTGCGGACCCGTCGGGACGCGCACGATTTCGCCGCGTTCGCCGCCGCCGAGGCGCAGGGCGCGCCCGTCTTCGGAATCTGCCGCGGCCTGCAGGTCGTGAACGTCGCCCTCGGCGGCACGCTCTGGCAGGACCTCCCCTCCCAGCGCGACCGCGGAGTCGCCCACGACACCGACGCGGCCGGCCGCGGGCGGGACTTCCGCGCGCACGCCGTGCGGCCGCGCGCGGGCCAGGCGCCCTCGCCGTTCGCCGCCGCCCTCGCGCGGACGACCGACGTCAACTCCCGGCACCACCAGGCCGTCAAGGACCTCGCCGCCCCGCTCGCCTCGCTCGCGGCCTCGCCGGACGACCTCGTCGAGGCGGTGGAGCGTCCGGGGGGCGCGTGGCTCGCCGCCGTCCAGTGGCACCCCGAGGATCTCGTCGCCGACCCGCGCCAGAAGGCGCTGTTCCAGGTCTTTCTCGACGCCTGCCGCGCGTTCGCGCGGTTGCGCAGCAATACGCTCACCTCCAGCAAGGAGTTCGCATGAATCACGTCGTTTCCCGCCTCTTCGCCGCGGCGCTCGCCGTTTCGGCCTTCCCCGCCGCTGCCCAGCCGGCGCCCGCCGCGAAAGCCCCCGCCGCCGCCGCGCCGGTCGTCGCGCAGCCCTTCAAGGACGTCGGCCTCTGGTACGGCGTCTTCGGGGGCACGCTCTGCTCGTGGCTCGACGCCGGCGACGGCGTGTTCCTCGTCGACACCGGCTCGAGCGCCGCCGACGCGAAGGCGCTCCGCGCCGAGATCGCGAAGACCACGAAGAACAAGCCGGTGAAGTGGATCGCGTTGACCCACCTCCACACGGACTCGAACGAGGGCCTCGCGACGTTCTTTCCGACGGACGCCACGATCTTCGTGAACGCGCGCGCGACGGGAATCCTCGGCGAGTTCCTCAGCCGCCAGAAGGGGAAAGTCCCGAACGTGATCGGCGTCGGGGACCGGCTCGTCCTCATCGCAGGCAAGGCCATCCTCGAGGTCGGGGTGCCGGCCGGGAACGCGCACACCGGGTCGGACCTCTACGTGTTCGACGCGATCACGCGCACCGCCTTCGTCGGCGACCTCGTGACGCCCGACCGCTGCCCGATGCTCTCGGACCCGGACTCCGACATCAGGGGCTGGATCGCCGCGCTCGACCGGCTCGAAGCGCTGAAGCCCGTCGGCCTCGTCGGGTCGCGCGGCAACCCGACCGCGAACGCCGCGCCCGAGATCGGCCGCACGCGCCACTACCTCACGGCCCTCCTCCAGTTTCTCATCGAGAAAAAGAAGCAGAACGCGCCGGAGGCCCGCGTGTCCGGAGAGCTGGCCGGAGAGAAGATCGGGGACTACTGCCCGCGCGACCTGAGCGCGATCAACGCGCTGAGCGTCTACCGGCGGATCGGGCCGGACGGGGCGACCCTCCCGGGCTCGGCCTTGCCGCCGAAGACCGCCCCGAAATGATCCCCGGGCCGCCGGGGCCGCGCGGCGCGCGGGCCTCGACGGTGGTCTGGATGCCGCCGCGGGGCGTGAAGACGCCCCGCACGGCGATCCGGCGCGGCGCGAGCGCCGCCACGAGGTCTTCGAGGACGCGGTTCGCGACGTTCTCGTTGAAGATTCCGAGCGAGCGGTACGCGTTCACGTACTCCTTGAGCGACTTCAGCTCGACGCAGAGCCGGTCGGGCACGTACGTGATCGTGAGAGTCGCGAAGTCCGGAAGGCCCGTCTTCGGGCAGATGGACGTGAACTCGGGGATCGTGATCACGACCTCGTAATCGGCGGCGTACTGCGACGGCCAGGTCTCGAGGGCGGGAAGCGCGGCCCTCACGCCCGAGGCGGCGTGGCGTTCGGTATAGCCGGACATGCGGCGGAGGATAGCGCGGAGACCGCCGGGCGGGCGCCGGCCGGTCCGATCGCTGGCACGGCCTGTGCGAGAATCCGCGTCCCCATGGCATTCACTCCGGAAAAGCGCGCCGCCCTCCTCAAGGACATCCGCCACCTGGCCTTGATGGCCGCCATCATCCTGACGGGCCGGTCCGTTCTGGCCGACTGGTACGTCGTTCCGACGGGGTCGATGAAGCCCACGATCCTCGAGGGCGATCGCGTCTTCGTCTGGAAGTCGGCCTACCAGATGCGCGTGCCGTTCTCGCGCATCCGCCTCTTCGGCACCGGCGCGCCGCTGCGCGGCGACGTCGTCGTCGTGCGCAATCCCGACGGAGGGAGCGTCCCGTTCGTCAAGCGCCTCGTCGGCCTGCCCGGCGACGTGGTGGAGCTGCGCAACGAGACGCTCTACATCAACGGCAAGGCCCAGCCCACGGACTTCCTGCCCGAGCAGAAGGCCGACGACGGCGAGACCGTCCTCCTCGGCACCGAGATGCTCGGCGTGCGCCCGCACCCGATCCGCGTCCTGCCGGACCGCCCCGCATTCCGGACGTTCGGGCCCATCACGGTGCCCGAGGGCGAGGTCTTCCTCATGGGCGACAACCGCGACGAGAGCCGCGACGCGCGGTTCTTCGGCACGCGCCCCGTCACGGACCTCCTCGGCCGGGCCGTCGGCGTCATGTGGAGCTGGAACCAGGAGTTCTTCAAGGGGCCGCGATGGTCCCGCCTCGCGCGCCCGTTCATCACGAGCGCCGGCGGGGCCCCGATCAATTAGCCCGCGCTTGATTTGGTTGATCTTTAGACTTAATCTAAGGTCGTGTTGGACCGGACCGCGCTCGTGGACCGCCTGAAGGACAAGGGCTTGCGCGTGACGCAGCAGCGCATCGCCGTGCTCGAGTACCTCTGCGCGACGCCGTCCCATCCGACGGCCGAGGAGGTCGGCGCCGCGGTGAACCGCGCCGCGCCCACGACCTCGCGGGCCTCCGTCTACAACGTCCTCAACTCCCTCAAGGAGAGCGGCCTCATCGAGGAGCTCGTCTTCGACGACGCCGTGGCGCGGTACGACGCGAACCTCGGGCCGCACCACCACTTCCTGTGCACCGCCTGCGGCGCGGTCCACGACGTGCCGTGCGACGCGCTCCCGCCGCTGCCGAAGAAGCGGCTCGCGACCGGCCACACGGTCGAGAGCGTCGACGTCACGCTGCGCGGCCTCTGCCCCGGCTGCGCGCGGACCTGATCCGCCAGCCTGATTCAACCGCACCGTTTCCGTTGCCCTGGCAGGGGGCCAAACTGATGCTGGAGGAGAGTCCCCAGTTCATGGTCGAACCGAGCGTGGCGTCTGCGTGGCGGATCCTCGCGACCGGCGTTCCGCCTCGCGTCGCCGGGAACCTCGTCCGCGCCGCCGTGGGCGAGGCCGAGCCGGTCCCCGGCTTCGTCGACGTGGATGCCTTCGGGGAGTCCGAGTGGGAAAGACTCCGGCGCGAGCCGGGGGACGTCTTCCTCGTCTGGGAGGACGGATCCGCCGCCGGGGGCATCGAGCGCGTACAGGCGATCCATCTGAAGCAACCCGGAGCACCGATCGTGGCGCGCGTTCCCGAGGACCGGCCGGATCTCGTGGCCGGGATGCTGCGCGCCGGGGTCCTCGAGATTTTCACGGAAGCCGGGCACTTCCGGGAAGCGCTCGACCGGGCCCGCGCCCGGCCCCGTTTGCGGACCGCGCGCGCCCGGACCTGCCGCTCCGGCTCGTGGCGGATGAGCCGGACCACGGCGTCGAGGGCCTCTTCCCGAACCTCTTCGACTGGATCTACGTCGTCGGCGTCGCCGAGGACGGCGTCCTGACCTTCCAGACCGTGAACCCTCCGCTGAACGCCGGGATCGGCTTCCTGAATCCCGACTTTGCAGGGCGTGCGGTGGGACAGTGTCTCGAAGGCACGAGTGCGGCGCAGCTCGTCCCGCACCTCGACCGCGTGATCTCCGAGGGGACGCCGCTGCAGTTCGAGGAGGAACATCCCGTCGGCGGCCGCACACGCGTGTTTCAAACGGTTCTGACTCCCGTGCGGAACAAGTGGGGGCGCATCCATCGCATCGCGGGGATTTCGCGCGACATCACGGCGCTGAAGGAAGCGCTCGCGGACCTGCGCGCGAGCGAGGAGCGGCTCGCCCACGCGCTGGAAGGCACGCAGCAGGCTCTCTGGGACTGGGACCTCGTGACGGGCCGCCTCTACCGGAGCCCGCGCTGGTTCGAGATGCTCGGCCTCGACCCCGATTCGGTCGGCCCGACGCTCGAGGCCGGTCTCGGACGAGTCCACCCGGAGGATCGCCGGCAGGTCGAGGCCGCTCTGAACGCCCACCTCGAGGGACGGCTCCCGCGCTACCAGGCGGAGTACCGCATCCAGCCGCGGACCGGCGACTGGATCTGGATCTTCGATGCCGGAAAGATCGTCTCGTGGGACGCCGCGAACCGCCCGGGGCGGCTCGCCGGAATGTGCACGGACATCACGGAGCGGCGCCGGGCCGAAGAGTCCCTCCGCGCCCTCGTCGGCGGCGTCGTCCACGAGATCCGGAACCCCGTCTACGGGATCTCGATCAACCTCGACGCGCTCGAGGCGACGTTCGGCGACGACCCGCGCTACGCCTCGTTCGTCTCGGCGCTCCGCGAGAGCGCCGAACGGATCTCGAGCCTCATGAACGACCTGCGCGATTACGGCGAGCCGAGGACGCTGAACCCCGAGCCGTGCAACGTGCGCACGCTCCTCGACGGAGCCTGGCGATCCTGCGAGACGGCCGCCGCCGCGACCGCGCGCGTGGTCCGGGTGGACCTCGAGGATCCCAGTCTCGTCCTTCCGCTGAACGCCCGCCGCATGCACCAGGTCTTCCGCAACCTGATCGAAAACGCACTCCAGCACGCGCACGGCGGAGGCGTGGTCGCCGTCACGGCCCGGCGCACGCGCGCCTCCGGCCACGACTGGTGGTCCTTCAGCGTCGACGACGACGGCCCCGGATTCGAAGGCGAGGCCCTCTCGCGCGCCTTCGAGCCGTTCTTCACGCGCCGCGAGGGCGGCACGGGACTCGGCCTCTCGATCGTCAAGCGCGTCGTCGAGGAGCACGGGGGAACCGTCGAGGCGAGCAACCGGCCGGAGGGCGGGGCGCGCGTCGTCGTCCGCCTCCCGGCGCCGCGCCAGAGGATGCAGCTACCGGAGGCCGCGCGTGGCTGAGTCGCGGATCCTTCTCGTGGAGGACGATCCCGCCGTCCGGCACGGGCTCGCGGCGTTCCTCCGCGCGAGCGGACTCGACGTCGACGAGGCCGAGAACCTGCGGAGAGCCCTCGACCTCTTCCGCGAGGTCGGCCACGACATCGTCGTCGCCGACTACAGCCTGCCGGACGGGACGTCGCTCGAGCTCCTCCCCGAGGTCAAGAAGGTCAGCGAGAACACGCCCTTCATCATCCTCACCGCGCACGGCTCGATCGACCTCGCGGTGCGTGCGATCAAGGAGGGCGCCGAGCAGTTCCTGACGAAGCCCGTCGAGTCCAAGGCACTCCTCGTCCTCGTGCGCCGGCTCCTGCAGCAGCAGAGGCTCCGCAGGAAGCAGGAGCTGGCCCTTCGCGAGCAGCCGGGCTCGTTCGACCCCTTTCTCGGCGCGAGCGCCGCGATCCGCCAGATGGAGGAACGCGCCCGCCTCATGCTCGAGTGGGACAGCCCCGTCCTGATCCTCGGGGAGACGGGCTCGGGCAAGGGCGTCCTCGCCCGCTGGCTTCACGCGAACGGCCCGCGCCGCGAGGAGGCGTTCGTCAACCTGAACTGCGCGGGCCTCTCGCGCGAGCTCCTCGAGTCCGAGCTTTTCGGCCACGAGCGCGGAGCGTTCACGGGCGCCGTGAACCCCAAGCAGGGCCTCCTCGAAGTCGGCCACCGGGGCATCGTGTTCCTCGACGAGATCGGCGACATGGACCCCGCGATCCAGCCGAAGCTCCTGAAAGCGCTCGAGGAGAAGACCTTCCGCCGGCTCGGCGACGTGCGGGATCGCGTCGTCGACATCCGGCTCCTCGCGTCGACGAACCTCGACCTCGAGGAGGCCGTGCGCGCGCGGAAATTCCGCGACGACCTCTACTACCGAGTCAGCACGCTCACGCTGAAGATCCCTCCCTTGCGCGAACGGACGGAGGACATCCCGCTCCTCGCGCGCAACATCCTCCGCGCCGTGTGCAAGCGCATGGGCAAGGCCGAGGTCATGCTCGGGCCTGAGGCGGAGCTGCAGCTGCTTCGTTACCCGTGGCCCGGGAACATCCGCGAGCTCGCGAACGTCCTCGAGCGCGCGATGATCCTCCTCAAGGGCGACCGGCTCGAGGCGCTGGACGTGAGCCTCGACGGGGCGCGGCAGACCGCGGCCCACGACGGCGATCTCGCGACGATGAAGGAGATGGAGCGCCTCCACATCGAGCGCGTGCTCCAGCACACGGGCGGCAACGTCGCGGAAGCGGCGGCCGTCCTCGGGATGGCCCGCCGGACGCTCTACGACCGGCTAAAGGCCCTCGGGCTCGCTCCCGCCGCGGACTGAGCGGGCGCCCGCACGCCGCGTGCGGGTTTCCGCACTCGCCGAAAGCCGTCCGCCCGTCATCCGACTCTCCCTCAAGGACTAAGCGGGCCAGCCCACATGGCTTGGGCCTTGCACCGCGGGGCTCCAGGAGGATTCTCATGAAGACCCGTGCTGTCCCACGGCTGCTTCTTGCGGCCCTTGTCGCCGCCGCCGGCATGGCGGTCGCGGCCGACGCACCGAAGCCGCTCTATACCCAAACCATCGCGAAGTATCCCGCGCCGAAGCTCGCGGACGTCGGTGGGCGCGAGTACAAGTTCCTCATCGACCCCGCCAAGGCCAAGGGCACGCCCGAGGAGGCGTTCAAGGCCGTCTGGACGCAGGTGAAGGCGGCCGCCGCGAAGACGGGCTTCACCGTCACCGAGAAGGAAAAGAACCCGCTCAAGATCGAGTTGTCGACGAAGGAGTACTTCGACACGCCGGACTACGCGCTCTGGAACAAGGGCTACCTCGTCCGCATCACGACGAAGTACAAGGACGGCAAGGCGGACGAAACCGTCGCGGTGGCCGTCAAGGCCGTCTTCGACGACGCGGTCCGGACGCTCGCGACGCCGCTCGCGGTCGAGGGCCTCAAGGCCAAGACCGAGGCCGAAGGCAACGTCGGCCCGGCTCCCGGCGGCGCTCTCGTCGAGATCATCGAAAAGGGCTCGACGTTCAACGTCAAGCCCGCCGACCTCGGCGCGAGGACGCTCGGCGACTTCGGCAAATTCATGCCGGAGCTCCTCAAGGTCGGTCTCCCCGCCACGACGAAGCTCGTCGGCACGAAGGCCTGGTCGTACCGCGTCAAGCCCGGGGCGGTCGTCCTGCCCGGGACGGAGCCGTGCGGCGTCTCGATGGAAGGCTGGGCCGCCACGGAAGGCGGCGCGCCGTACCTTTACGACTTCTCCTACGGATATGGCGACCTCGACTTCTACGCCGTCGCCGCGACGCACGCCGCCGGCGAGCAGTTTCTCCAGAAGGTCGCGATGGGCGAGCTCTCCGGCCTCGGGATGCCCGACGGCGAGAAGTGGGGCGGCTCGAAGGTCCGCAAGCTCATGAACCGCCCGGTCGCGGCGCAGCCGGTCGCCGCGTCGAACGCGGTCTCGCTCGACAAGCTCTACGGGGTCGCCTCGCAGCCCGCCTACGTCAAGCACTACGAGGCCGACAAGACCGGAAAGGTGATCCTGAACCCGTATCTCCAGATGGCCTCGAAGGACTTCCCGGCCATCCTCGACGTGAAGATGGCGCCGTACAACTGGGTCATCGATGCGGAGGGCCGCGTCGCGGTCGCCCCCGAGGCCGCCCACCCGCTCGGCCGCACGTACGAGAAGGGCTTCTTCCGCCCCGAGGACCAGTCCCAGCGCAAGCCCGGCACGCGAGAGAACTTCGGCCACGTTTCGGAGCTTGGCGGAGCCCCCGGCCGAATCAGCGGCGAGATCAACTACGACAAGGCGTCGAACACCTGGACCCTCAACAACAAGTCGGGCCGCTATTCGAAGCACAACATCGACCGCACGCCCGAGCAGCTCGTGAACGCCGCGAACCTCATCCACGAGGTCGTGGACCCCGGCACGGCGACGTGGGGAGACGTCCACTATCTCCTCGGCTACGCGTCCGAGGCGATCCAGGAGGAGCTCCTCAAGAGCCCGAAGATCGCCTACGACGACGAGAAGACGAAGAGCCGCCCGCACATCGTCGTGATGGCGGCCGGCGCTCCGGTGATCCGGTACGAGAAACCGTTCGAGGCGAAGCCGGCCGAGACGACGGCGGCGAAGGCCACGGAAAAGCCTGCCGAGAAGCCGGCCGCGCCCGCGGACGCACCGAAGAAGACGAAGAAGACCAAGGCCGCGAACAACGACGACCCGTCGTGATGGAAACGAGGAGCTGACACACCATGAAGAAACACCTCATCAAGTCCGGCGTCGTCGCCCTCGCGCTCGTGCTCGGGACCGTCCTGAGCGTGCCGGCCGCGGCCCAGACGCTCATGCCCCAGGTCTCCGTTCTCAAGGGCGAGAAGAATTTCTGGAGCGGCTACGACCCCGTCAACGTGGACGGCACCGTCAACGTCGTGATCGAGATCGCCGCGGGCACGACCGCGAAGTACCAGGTCGACCTCAAGTCCGGCATGATCGAGCTCGAGCAGAAGAACGGCGCCCCGCGGTACGTGCAGTACCTCGGCTACCCGTGCAACTACGGCAACATCCCGCGCTCCGTCCTCCTGAAGTCCAAGGGCGGCGACGGCGACGCCGTGGACGCGCTCGTCCTCGGGCCGTCGGTCCCGACGGGTTCTGTCGTGCGCGGCCGCGCGATCGGGATGCTCAGCCTCATGGACACGGGCGAGAAGGACGACAAGGTCGTCGTCGTCATGGAGAACACGCCGTTCGCCTCGGTGCGCAGCATCGAGGAGCTGGACCGGAAGTTCCCCGGCGTGACCACGATCCTCCAGACCTGGATGACGTCGTACAAGGGCCGCGACAAGGACGGAAAGCTCTATCTGAGCTCACCGGGCTTCAGGGGCCGCGCCGAGACGATCAAGTTCATCGGCGACGCCGTCCTCGACTTCGAGAAATCCGTCACGACGGACGCCGACCGGCGCCCGCTCGACGAGAAGGGCAACCCCTATCTCTACCGCTGGCCGGGCGCGAAGAACGTCGGCGAGTAACCGGTCTCTGTCTCCTCCAATCCCTTTGCACGGGGAAGCGGACCACCTCCTGTCCGCTTCCCCATTTTTTTTCTTTCGCCACGCCCGCGCGGACACCCGCACAGCGCGTGCGGGTTCCCGCACGCCGGACGCCTCACCGCCGGGCCACGCACCCCTCGCAACGTGTTCCTGCGACGCCACTTGACGCAATCCCGCGGGATGGCTTGGGCTTTGCGATACGTACGCAGACGTTCATGCGCCTCGCCCGCGAGGCATAGCCCCATAACGAGTAGGAGTGACCATGAAGAAATCTCTCGTGACCCCGCTACTCCTCGCCCTGCTGGCCGCCCCGGTCATGGCGCAGGAGCCCACGGACCAAGAGAAGCGCATCCGAGACCTCGAGAAGCAGGTCCAGGCGCTCCAGAAGAAGGACGCGGCCAAGGCCGAGCAGGCCAAGCCCGCCGCCGACGTGAAGACCGAAGCGAAGGCCGAAGGGAAGAAGTCCTCCAAGGCGAAGGACCCGGACATCGACGGCATCAGCGCCAAGCTGACCGGCCGCGCCTACCTGGACGGCATCTGGTTCAGCGGAAGCAACAACCGTCTGCTCGGCGGGACCATGATCAAGACCGCCCGCCTCGGCTTCGAACTCAACCTGGGCTCCAAGTGGGCCGCCGAGGCCGACTTCGAGCTGACCGGCGGCGAGGTCGGTTACAAGACCATCATCGTGGAGTACATCGGCTTCAAGGACCAGGTCATCCAGGCCGGCCACCAGAAGGTTCCCATGGGGTTCGAGACCTTGATGTCCAACACCAACACCTGGCTCATGGAGCGTTCCTTCGCCGACATCTGGAACCCTTCCCGGCACGTCGGCATCTACTACAGCATCTCGAACGAGCGCCTCTACGCCAAGGCCGGCATCTTCGGGCAGTCCCTCGACGACACCGTCGGGAACTACAACACCGCGAGCGACCTCGGCTACAAGATGGTCGACAACCACGGCTACGGAGCGGCGCTCCGCGTCGCCGGCCTCCCGCTGAAGCAGGACGACACCCACCTCATTCACCTGGGAGCGGCCGTCTCCGACTGGATGCCCGCGGCCGGCGCCCCGGGCGTCTATGCCGTGGACTACTCAGGCCGGCCGTCGGTCGCCAAGATCAACGGCGCCAAGTTCCTCAACGCCTCGGTCACCAACGTCAACGACCAGCTCTTGATCGGAGCGGAATTCGCGGGCCAGTGGGGAGGATTCTCCTGGCTCGGCGAGTACGAGTGGATGAAGGTCAACCGTAAGAGCGCCCCGGACCAGGTCTGGGACTCGACCAACCTGAAGCTGGTCCCGTCGACCGCGACCCAGCGGGCCAACGGCGTCATCGACCACAATTTCTCCACCTGGTACTTCCAGGTCTCCTACGTGTTCAATGGCCAGAAGGCTTATGTCGCCGGTGATTCCTTCGTCTTCAAGACGACCACGCCGAAGACGAAGATGGGAGCCGTGGAGCTCGTGGCCCGCTACGAGGTGGGGACCCAGGACGACCTCACGGACGTCGACCCGGTCAAGGGGGGCATCGAGAAGATCACCACCCTGGGCGTCAACTACTACCCCCGGAAGAACCTCCGCTTCATGGTGAATTACAGCTTCGTGGACAACAACGAGAACGCGATGGCCAACAAGGGCTACAGCCCGACGGGCGTCAAGATCCAGGATCCCAGCTTCCAGATCTTCTCGAGTCGCGTCGCGTTCAACTTCTAGGCGCTCGGAGACGACACCGGAACGGACTTCTCCTTCTTGGGCGGGGCGCGGATCGACCACGCCCCGCCGGCCTGTCCCGACACGAAGCGACTGGAGCCCACGATGAGCCACACGTCCGCCATGGTGATTCCACGCTGGGAATGGCGCACGTTCGCCCCGTCCCTGGGCGACCTCCGCGGGAAGGTCAACGGGGTCGAATTCCAGGCCCCGCGGGAGATCCGGGAAACCTACTTCGTCTGCCTGAAGAGCTCGCACAACGCGAAGGTCCGCGACGGGCTCATGGACCTCAAGTGGAGAAAGCAGGTGGACGCGGACGGCCTCGAGCTCTGGGACCCCGTCCTCAAGTCGATGTTCCCGATCGAGGCCGGGATCGTGCCGCGGCTCTTCGAGGCCTGGGGCCTGCCGCTGCCAGCTCTTCCGCGCGCGTCGTACACACTGCCCGAGCTCCTCGACGAGGTCCTGGACCCGAACCCCGCTCTCCGGGCCGTCCGGACGGTCAAGCGCCGCGAGGGCTTCACGCTCGACGGGACGACGTGCGAGTTCGCGCGCATCGTGGCCGACGGCGTCCCGTTCGAGAGCTTCTGCGTCGAACACGAAGATCCCTCCCTCGTTCTCCAGGTGATCCGGAGCCTCGGCCTCGACAGCCACCAGAACATCAACTATCCGCTGGGGCTCAAGCGAGCCCTGGCTCTTTGAACGGGCTCACGGGCCCCGGAGACACAACATGGCCAAAGAGATCGAACGCAAATTTCTCGTGAAGACCGCGGCCTGGAAGCCGCAGAACGAGGGGATTCACTTCAAGCAGGGTTACCTGAACACGCAGAAGGAAAGGGTCGTGCGTGTCCGGATCGAGGGCGACAAGGCGAAACTGACGATCAAGGGTGTCACGACGGGCGTGACCCGTTCAGAATTCGAGTACGTGATCCCCGTGGAAGACGCCTCGCTCCTCCTGGACAACCTCTGCGAGAAGCCTCTCATCGACAAGCACCGCCACGCGGAAGTCCACGGCGGGAAGACGTGGGAGATCGACGTCTTCCACGGCGACAACGAGGGCCTGGTGGTCGCGGAGATCGAGCTCAAGAGCGAGACCGAGACGTTCGTCCGTCCCGACTGGGCGGGGGAAGAAGTCTCGAGCGACCCGCGCTACTTCAACTCCAACCTCCTGAAGAACCCCTTCAAGAGCTGGGCAAAGGCCTGATCTGACGTTGGCGGCGAGCGCGATCCCCGCCAGGGCTCCCACGCTCCAGGAACTCCTGGACATGGAGAAGATGACCCTGTCGGCCAAGCCCCGGGACGCCCAGAGCGTCACCGAGCGCTGGATGCGCTACCTCGGTTTTCCGGGCGGCATCGCCCTCTTCCTCCTGGTCCTCTACCTGCCGCCCGGGATGGGCCTCAGCGCGGCGGCGCAATCGGGCACCGCCTGCTTCCTGCTCGCGCTGGTCTGGTGGGTCACGGAGCCCTTCCCGACCTACGTCACGTCCCTCGTCCTGATGTTCCTGCTGCTCGTGACGCGGACGTCGGCGGCCAAGCCGATCATGGACGTCCTCGGCATGGAGGTGATCTGGCTCAACCTCCTCGCGTTCATCCTCGCGGCGATGCTCGTGAAGACGCGCCTCGCCAAGAGGATGTCGCTCTTTCTCATCGTCAAGTTCGGGCGCAAGGCGTCCTGGGCGCTCCTGGCCTTCGTGATCATCCAGCTCGTCCTCGCCCCGCTCATTCCGGCGACGGCCGCGCGCTGCGTCATGACGCTGCCGCTGATGATCGTCGTCGCGAACATCTACGGATCGACCGAGGCCCATCCCAACAACTTCGGCAAGAACCTGTTTCTTCTGAATCTCGCGGGGATCTCGGTCCTCTCGTCCATCAGCATGACGGGGTCGAGCGCGAACCTCATCGCCGTGGGTTTCATCCAGAGCATGGGCGGCCACCGCATCTACTACATGGACTGGATGCGGGCGGGCGCCCCCATCGCCATCGTGACGATGCTCATCATGTGGTTCCTCGGCCGGAAGGTGATCTTCCCGATCCCGCAGGCGGAGCAGGTTCCGAGCGTCGAGGGAGGCCTCCCTCTCATCGAGGCGCAGTACGCCGCGATGGGGCGCCTGAGCTTTCAGGAGAAGAAGGCTCTCGTCATCTTCAGCCTCGTGCTCTTCCTGTGGATGACCGACATCTTCCACATGCGCTGGTTCGGCGTGGAGATCAGCGCGCCGTTCGCCGCGCTCCTCGGCTCGGTGATCGTGCTCTTCCCGCGATGGGGCGTCCTGCAGTGGCAGGAGGCCGACATCCCCTGGCACCTCCTCATCTTCAGCGCGGGCGCCTACGCGGGCGGCCTTGCCCTGGACGACACCGGCGCGGCCGAGTGGGGCGTGAGGATGCTGTTCGGAGGGATGAACCTGAAGGTCATCCCGTTCGGCGCGGCCTTCACGATCGTCATGGCCGTGATGATGTACAGCCACCTGCTCACGACGTCGAAGACGGTGCGCACGATCATCATGATCCCCATCATCATCTCGATGTCGAAGGCCCTCGGCTGGGATCCCGTCTCGCTCGCCCTCCCCGCGGCGCTCTGCATCGACTGGGTGGTCGGGCTTCCGATCAGCGGCAAGCCGAACGTCATCCTCTTCTCCACGAACCAGTACTCCGTGATCGACAACTTCAAGTACGGGATGACGACGTGCACGGTGGGCCTCGTCCTCCTCGTCCTCTCCGCCGCCACGTGGTTCCACTGGCTCGGAATCACGCCGTCCTTCTGGGCGATGCCGAAGTGAGAAAGACCCTCGCACTCGCGCTCCTCGCCTCCCTCCCGGGCCTTGCCTCCGCGGCGGAGATCCAGGAGTACGCGACGCGGCTGGACGTCGAGGCCGGCGGCGCGGGCCGCGCGACCAGTACGCTCGTCATCGCGGGCGGCCCCTCGGAGACGGTCGTGATTCCGCTCGCCCACAACGCCTGGTCGAACTTCCGGCTGGCGGAGGCCACGGACGGCCTTCGCCTGGAGCCGCCGAAAGAGAAGACGACGGCGATCCGGGTGACGCTGCCCCCCACGACGTCCCTCGCGAGCCGGCTCGTGTTCACCTTCGACGTCCCGAAGGTCTTCGCCACGGCCCCGGACCCGGCCGCGGGAGCGAAGCTGACGATGCCCCGCGAAAGCCGCATCCTCCGGTACGCCTTCGTGAACTCGCAGGAGACGCCCATCAAGGACTTCCGGATGCTCGTGGCCCTCCCCGAGGGCACCCGTTTCCAGGCGATCCGCGAGCAGCTCCCGAAACAGACGAAATCCGAGGCGGAGCCGCGGGTCCGCCTCGGCGGCGAAGCCGGCCGGCAGAACGCCCTCCTGAGGCTCGCGAACCTCGGGCAGGGCGACGACACGTCGATGCAGCTGGAAGTCGTGCCGAACCCTCGGTCCCCGCTATGGCTCGTCGCAGGGCTCATCCTCTCGGTTCTCTACCTCATCAAATTCCGGGACCTCGTCTCCACGGGCGACGGGTCCGCGCAGCCTCGATAAGGAGCACTCATGTCGGATCCCTTTGCCAAGAACGCCGCGACGTCGGTCGAAGAAGCCGCGAAGATCGTTCCCCGCGCCGAGTTCCGGGTCTTCGGCAAGGGCGTGATCGACCTCGTGAAAGAGAAGATGTGGAACGGGAAGACAGTTCTCTTCCAGGCCCGGAAAATGCCGGCCGAAACCTATTTCCTGAGCGCGCGCACGAACGAGGCGAACGTGAAGGTGCGGGACGGCCTTCTCGACATCAAGACGAAGACGGGCGAGACGCCCGAGGGCTACGAGATCTTCCAGCCGCGCGGGAAGTTCCAGTTCCCCGTGAAGAAGGCCGACCTCCAGACGATCCTCTCGAACCTCAAGGTCGAGACGGCGCTGACCCAGGACACTTACACGATCGACGAGTTCATCGCGATGGCCCGCAAGCATCCCGACATGACCGCCGTCTCGGTCGAGAAGATGCGCTGGGGGTTCACCATCGAGGGAATCATCTGCGAGTACGCCCAGGTCTGGTTCAACGGCGCCATGGTCGAGACCGCCTGCGCCGAGAGCGAGAACTACGCCGGCATGAAGGCGGTCGTCGAGGGGCTCGGCATCGCATCCATGCCCAACACGAACTACCTCAGGGCCGCCAAGCGGGTCGTGGGCATGGATTAGCGATGACACTCCTCTTCCGTCGCACGCGCGCCCTCGAGGCGCAGATCGACGAGCTGCTCGACGCGATCAGCGAGGGGACGCTCGTCTTCCAGCAGGGCATCGCGGACTTTCTCCAGAAAGACGTGGAGCGCTTCGAGCAGCGCCTCAAGGCGATCGCGGTCTTCGAGAGCAAGGCCGACGCGCTCCGCCGCGAGATCGAGACGCGCCTGTACCGCGAGTCCCTCATCCCGGACCACCGGGGCGACGTCCTCGGCCTCCTCGAGAACATCGACAACGTGATCGACGAGGCGAAAAAGACGCTCAGCCAGTTCGCCGTGGAGAAGCCCGAGGTGCCCGCCGACCTCACGGGCGACTTCCTCGATCTCGCGAAGGCGGGCGTGGAGGCGGCTCAGCACCTCGTCTCGGCCGTGCGGGCGTTCTTCCGCGACATCACCGTCGTGCCCGACCACATCCACAAGGTCTATTTCTACGAGAAAGAGGCCGACCGTATCGCGGACCGGTTGAAGAGGAAGATCTTCAGCCGCGACGACCTCGACCTCGCCCACAAGATCCACCTGCGCTACTTCTGCCTGCACGTCGAGACGCTGTCGGATCGGGCCGAGGAAGTCGCCGACCGGCTCGCGATCTATACGATCAAACGGACCCTCTAGGCGGGCGCTGCTGCCGTGAAGTGGCTCTTCCTCTCGAGCGGGCTCTTCCTGGGCTGGACGCTCGGCGCCAACGACGCCGCGAACCTCTTCGGCACCGCCGTCGGGACGCGGATGATCAAGTTCCGCACGGCCGCGCTCGTCGCGAGCTTGTTCGTGATCCTCGGCGCGGTCTCGGGCGGCGCCGGCACGACGAAGACGCTCGGCCGCCTCGGTGCCATCGACGCCCCGGCCGGGGCCTTCGGCGTCGCCCTCGCCGCCGGCCTCGCGGTCGCCCTCCTCCTGACGCGGACGGGCCTCCCGGTTTCGATCACGCAGGCGATCGTCGGCGCGATCCTCGGATGGAACATCTTCACGGGCCGGCCGACGGACATGAAGACGCTCGGACAGCTCCTGTCGTCCTGGCTCGTCAGCCCCCTCGTCGCCGGGGCGATCGCAGCCGTTCTCTTCATCGCCCTGCGCGCCGCGACGGCGCGGCTGAAGGTGCACCTCCTGAAGGAGGACGCCTTCACGCGCGCGAGCCTCCTCGCCGTGGGCGCCTTCGGCGCATACGGCCTCGGCGTGAACGACATCGCGAACGTGATGGGCGTCTTCGTCCGCGTCTCGCCGTTCCCGGAAACGGTCTCTCTCGGCCCGCTGCAGATCACGAGCGTCCAGACGCTGTTCCTGCTCGGCGGCCTTTCGATCGCGACCGGGATCTACACGTACTCCGAACGGATCATGAAGCGCGTCGGCTCGGGCCTCACGTCGCTGTCGCCGCTCGCGGCCCTCATCGTCGTCCTCTCGGCCGGCCTCGTCCTGTTCCTCTTCGGCTCGCAGGAGCTGCAGACGCTCCTGAGGGCCGCCGGCCTGCCGGGCTGGCCCCTCGTGCCCGTCTCCGCGACGCAGGCGGTCGTCGGCGCGATCCTTGGGATCTCCCTCGTGCGCAAGAGCGGCATCCGCCTGAACGCGCTGGGCGAGATCGTGGCCGGCTGGATCGCTGCGCCCCTCGCGGCTCTCGTGATCTCGCTCGTGGGGCTCTTCGTCCTCCAGAACGTCTTCGAGATGCCCGTCAGCGCGACGCCCGTGAGGCGCCCCGCGGCCTCGATCTCGGCTGCGCCCGTCCCCGCCCCGGAAACTCCCGCCCGTTGAGCTGGCTCTTCCTTTCGAGCGGGCTCTTCCTCGGCTGGAGCCTCGGCGCCAACGACGCCGCGAACCTCTTCGGCACCGCCGTCGGCACGAAAATGGTCCGCTTCGCGACGGCGGCGTTCGTCGCGAGCGTATTCGTCGTCCTCGGCGCGGTCGCGGGAGGCTCCGGCGCGGCGGGGACGCTCGGTCGCCTCGGCGCCGTGGACACGCTGCCCGCCGCGTTCGCGGTCGCGTTTGCCGCCGCGCTCTCCGTCTTCCTGCTCCTGCAGCGGATCGGGCTGCCGGTCTCGACCTCGCAGGCGATCGTCGGCGCGATCGTCGGCTGGAACCTCTTCACGGGGCAGCCGACCGACGCGAAAGCGCTGCTCCAGATCCTCTCGTCATGGATCCTGTGTCCGCTCCTCTCGGCCTCCGTCGCGGCCGCACTTTTCCTCGCGGCGCGCGCCGGGTTCCCGCGCGTGAAGATCCACCTCCTCGAGGTGGACGCGTGGACCCGGGCGGGGCTCCTCGCCGTCGGGGCGTTCGGTGCCTTCAGCCTCGGGCAGAACAACATCGCGAACGTGATGGGCGTCTTCGTGCGCGTCTCGCCGTTCCCGGCGACGACCGTGCTCGGTCCCTTCCGCGCGTCGAGCGTCCAGATGCTCTTCTTCCTCGGGGGGCTCGCGATCGCGGCCGGGATCTACACGTACTCGCACCGCGTCATGCGGCGGGTGGGAACCTCTCTCACGGCGCTGTCTCCGCTGGCGGCGCTCATCGTCGTCCTCGCGGCTTCCATCGTCCTGTTCCTCTTCGCGTCGCCGCACCTGGAGCGGGTGCTGCGCTCCGCCGGCCTCCCCGCGCTGCCGCTCGTCCCGGTGTCGAGCTCGCAGGCCGTCGTCGGGGCGATCCTCGGGATCTCGCTCGTGAGGGGCAGCCCCGTGAAACCGCGCCCGCTCGCGCAGATCCTCCTGGGCTGGGCGGCCGCGCCGCTGCTCGCGATGGGGATCTCGTTCCTCGGGCTCGCCGTGCTCCAGAACGTCTTCCGGCTGCCCGTCACCGCCGCCGACGCCGCGCGGGAGGGCGCGGCTCGGAGCGGCGGGTGCCCGTGCCCCGCCGCTCCAGCCGCCCGTTGATCCGTCTAACTCAGCGCTTGTCCATCGGCTTGTAGTCGCGGCGCGCCGGACCCGTGAAGATCTGGCGGGGCCGCGCGATCTTCTGTTCCGGGTCGTCCACGAGCTCCTGCCACTGCGCGAGCCAGCCCGCCGTGCGCGGAATCGCGAAGAGGACCGTGAAGAAGTCCGTGTGGAAGCCCATCGCCTCGTAGATGAGGCCCGAGTAGAAGTCGACGTTCGGGTAGAGCTTGCGCTTGACGAAGTAGTCGTCCTGCAGCGCGATGCGCTCTAGCTCGAGCGCGATATCGAGGAGCGGGTTCTTGCCCGTGACCTCGAAGACCTCTTCGGCGAGCTTCTTGATGACCTTGGCGCGCGGGTCGTAGTTCTTGTAGACGCGGTGGCCGAAGCCCATGAGGCGCTTTTCCCCGTGCCCTTCCTTGACGTCCTTCACGAACGCGGGGACGTTCTTGATGTCGCCGAGCTCGTGCAGCATCTTGAGGACCGCCTCGTTGGCGCCGCCGTGGAGCGGGCCGTAGAGGGCGGCCGTCGCGGCCGCGACGCTGGAGTACGGGTCCGTCTGGGCGGAGCCGACGGAGCGCATCGCGTTCGTCGAGCAGTTCTGCTCGTGGTCCGCGTGGAGGATGAAGAGGACGTCGAGCGCCTTCTCGAGGACCGGGTTCACCTTGTAGGTGGGCTCGGCCATCTTCTTCATCATCGAGAGGAAGTTGCCCGTGTACGAGAGGTCGTTGTCCGGGTAGACGTACGGGAAGCCGATCGAGTGGCGGTACGCGAACGCCGCGATCGTGGGCATCTTCGCGATGAGGCGCGTGATGTCGTGCTCGCGGTTCTTCTTGTCGAAGATCTTCTTGGACTCCGGGTAGAAGGTCGAGAGGGCGCCGACCATCGAGAGCAGCATCCCCATCGGGTGGGCGTCGTGCCGGAACCCTTCCATGAGCTTTTTCAGGTTCTCGTGAAGGTACGTGTGGATCGAGACGTGGTGCGTGAATTCCTTGAGCTCGGCGGCGGTCGGAAGCTCGCCCTTGAGCAGGAGGTAGGCGACCTCGAGGAAGGTCGACTTCTGCGCGAGCTGCTCGATCGGGTAGCCCCGGTACTCGAGGATGCCCTTGTCCCCGTCGATGTACGTGATGGCCGACTTGCACGACGCCGTGTTCGTGAAGGCCGGGTCGTACGTCATGAGGCCGAAGTCGTCGTCCTTCACCTTGATCTTGCGGAGGTCCAGGGCGCGGATCGTGTCGTTCTCGACGGGCACTTCGTAGCTTTTGCCGGTGCGGTTGTCGGTGATGGAGATCGTGTTCTTTTCTGCCATACGTTCCTTCCGGAGTCCGGCCTGCGGACCATCGGCGATTCTCCATTCGCGGCCATCGGCTTGCATATGATGCAAACGTGACTATCAAGCGCCACCTTGGCGAGGCCGCGACTCTGGTCGCCGCCGCCGCCCTCTGTGCCCTCGTCGCGAACGCCCTCGCCCGCACCGAACGCAAGCTGCCCCTCGTCGGCACCTACCCGAACGCATTGAAGGTGCCGGAGATGAAGGCGGAACCGACCCCCGTCGCAGCGCCGGTCGACTCTGGCGCGCAGGCGCCGTCCGAAGTTCCTTTGAAGGTGAATGGGGGTGGGGTCCCCGCTCCGGCCGCCCGCGCGACCGCCGCCATCCCGAAGGCCACGCCGGCCGCCCCTGCCGCAACCAAATTACCACTCGAAGAATCTTCTCTCTCCCGCTTCCCCGCCCACCCCGACAAGCCGTACGTCGAGATCTCCGGCGACGACGCCGCCTGGCTCGTTGCCCGCGGCGTCCTCGTCGTGGACGCGCGGCGGAAGAAGGACTACGAGCAGGGCCACGTCGCGGGCGCCCGAAACATCTCGCCCTGGGAGGGCGACGCCGACGCGAAGATCACCGCGCTCGTGAACGAGGGGCGCGACGGCGCGATCCCCGTCGTCATTTACTGCTCGGGCGGCGACTGCGAGGACTCGCACATGCTCGCCACACGGATCTACGGCGGCGGGTTCAACAACCTCCTCGTCTACAGGGACGGCTGGCCCGACTGGGTCAAGCGCGGCGGAAAAAGCGCAACGGGCCCGGAGCCGGCGCCGTGACGCTGACCGAGCGGCTCGCGTCGCCCTGGCTAACCGTGCGCGTCCAGATCGCGCTCGGCGTCTTCTTCGTCGCGGCGGCGCTGCCGAAGGTCGTCGACCCGCCCTCCTTCGCCCACATGATCTACAACTACCGGATCGTCCCGGGCGCGCTCGTGAACCTCATGGCGCTCGTCATGCCGTGGTTCGAGCTCCTCGCGGGAATCGCGCTCATCCTGGGAATCTGGACGCGGACGTCGG
This sequence comes from Acidobacteriota bacterium, assembly GCA_016716715.1. Lineage (NCBI taxonomy): Bacteria > Pseudomonadati > Acidobacteriota > Acidobacteriota bacterium. The sequence continues at coordinate 199,873 of JADJVE010000006.1, forward strand.
CCGCGCTGATCGGCGCGCTGCTCCTCGTCTTCATCGCGGCCATCTCCTTCAACCTCGCGCGCGGCAACGCGATCGACTGCGGCTGCTTCGACGTCGCCACAGCCGGCAAGACGGTCGCCGAACGCATCACGGACATGCGCTGGGTCGTCATCCGCGACGTCGGGATGCTCGCCATGGTCGCCCAGATCCTCTGGGCGACCGGGCGGAGGGCGGCGGCGAACCAGTCTCCGCGTTAGGGGCGCCGGCGCGGGGACATTTCCAGAAGAGATGTCCACGCTCGGCCGCCGGCGGACGATCCTGTCCGCGGCCCTCCTCGCCTCCGCCCTGTGCTCCCTCGCGGAACGCGCCGCCGCGCAGGTCTGTCCGCCCACATTCCGCGTCGCGTCCGGCGTCGGCCCAGCAGGAGCGACGGTCCTCGGCGCCTGGGATTTCGACCGGGACGGACGACCCGACCTCCTCCTCCAGACGAACGGCGAGATCCACCTCGCGCACAACTCCGGAGGCTCCTTCGTCTTCGGGACTCCGCTCTCGGCCGGAAGCGTCGCGGTCGGAGACTTCGACGGCGACGGGATCCTCGACATCGTCGCCATCCAGACCAGCGGCCCGGCTTCCACCGTCACCTTTCTCACGGGCGACGGACTCGCGGGATTCCGGGCCGTGTCGCCTTTCCATGCGTCGTCCGCCTTGTCCGATCCGGTCGCCGCCGACTTCGACGGCGACGGCAAGCTCGACCTCGCCGCCTCCGCCGGCGGGTCCGACGTCTGGCTGTACCGGGGCGACGGACGCGGCGGCTTCGCGGCGCCCTACGTGCTCCGCACGACCGCGTCCGCCGTGTCGAGGCTCGACGCGCTGGACGTCGACGCGGACGGGCGGTCGGAGCTTCTCGTCGACGGCTCGGGCGGATTCGCGTACGACGTCTTCTCGACGTACACGCTCGGGCCCGCAGGAATTTTCCTCGAAACCGTCGGCCCCGACGGCGGAGGCAACCAGTGCCCCTTCGACCTCGCGATCGGCGACGTCGACGGTGACGGACACCCCGACGCCATCACCGTCAACCGCTACGTCGGCGGGTGCCCGGACGGCATCCGGACGTTCCTCGCGCGGACCGGCGGCGCCGTCCAGCTCCGGCAGCCGGCGACCTCGCTCTGGAGCCCGGTGCTCGCCGACTTCGACGGCGACGGCCACACGGACCTCGCCGCGATCCAGGGCTCCCTCTACGGCGCGCCGACGGGGCTCGTCGTCCAGCTCGGAGACGGCACCGGCGCGTTCGGTCCACCCGCGTTCTTCAACGTTCCGGGAAACGTGAACCGCGAGACCGCCGTTCTCACCGCGGCGGACCTCGACGGCGACGGCCGGCCCGACCTCGTCCTCTCGGGCGTTCCTGGCCTTCCGCCGCTCTTCATCCACAACCTTTGCGGCAATCCGCACGAGCCGGCGTCGCCCGCGCCCGCGTTTCCGGCGCAGCGGCGCATCCGCCCGTAGCGCGATCAGCCGATCGCGCCCAGCTCCTTCGCCGCGAGAAGCACCTCGTCCACCGTCAGATCCGCCTCCGCGAGGCCCTGGCGAGGGTTGATGAAGCAGGGGCGGAGCGCGAAGCGGCCGTCCACCCGCGTGTGCGACGGGACCGCGCGTCCCTTCGCCCGGACGGCGAGGAGGACCTTCTCGTTCAGCGCCTCGAGAGCGGCCTCGTCCGTCATGCCCGCGGGCTTCACGCGGAAGCAGCAGATCGAGAGCACGGGCTCGGCGAGGAGCTCGAGCGCGGGGTGCGCCCGGACCCGCTCGGCCACGCGCCGCGCGCAGTCGTGGTGGCGCACGACGCGCTCGCGCATCCCCTTCGCCCCGATCTCCTTGAGGAGCGCCCACACGGCGAGGCCGCGCGGCGGCGCGGAGTGGTCGAGCGAGTAGTCGGGATTCCCCTCGCCGCGCTGGTCGAACGGCGAGCCGAGGTCGCCCGTGTCCGTCGGGGCCATCTCGACGTACGCCGCGGGCTCGAGCGTGAGAGCGCGCGCCAGGAAACCGCCGTCGCGCACGAAGGCCGCGCCGCAGCCGACGGGCGCCGCCATCCACTTGTGAGGGTCGACGGCGAACGAGTCGATCTTCGTCAGATCGCCGTAGAGCGGGGCGACGCGCGGGTCGAGGACGCCGAAGCCCCCGTACGCCCCGTCCACGTGCAGCCAGACGCCGCGCGCGTGCGCGATCGCGCGCATCGCGTCGACCGGCTCGACGACGCCCGTGTTGACGTCGCCCGCGGACGCGACCACGGCGACCGGCGTCGCGCCCGCGCGGACGTCCTCGTCGATCAGCCGCTCCAGCGCGCCGAGGTCCGGGCGCCGCGCCGCGTCCATGGGGACGAGGCGCAGCGCCTTGCGGCCGAGGCCGAGGACGCCGCAGGCGCGGTGGACGACGTGGTGGACCTCGGTGGAGGCGTAGACCCTCGGCGACGGCAGAGCCGCGAGGCCTTCGAGCCCGACGTCGACGCCGAGGCGCTCGCCGGCGTGCTGGCGCGCCGCGGCGAGGCCAAGGAGGTTCGCGGTCGCGCCGCCGCTCGTGAACGAGCCCTCGAACGTCTCCGGCAGGCCGACCAGGCTCCCGACCCAGCGCAGCGCGAGGACCTCGAGGAAGTTGCCGGGCGTCGCCCACCAGCGCTGCGCCGCCGTGATCGAGCCCGCGAGCTGGGCGACGGCGGGCACCGTCGTCGGCGAGGTCGTGACCCACCCCGTGAACCCCGGCGCTCCGATTCGGAGGCCGTTCGGAATCACGACGTCGCGCAGGGCCGCCAGAACCGCCTCGCGCCCCTCGCCCTCCTCGGGCAGCGGGCCGTCCAGCGCGCGGCGCCACGCCGTGCGGTTCGCGGCGCCGTCCGGCCCCTCGAAACGGGCGAAGCGTTCGAGCGCGGGGAGGATCGCGGCCAGCGATTCGGCGAGGCCGTTCGTGGACGCGGACTCGGTCGCGGCGGCGGGCGCCTCGAGAGCGCCGGGATTCGCATTTGCGCGCGGCATGGGCACCTCCGGGGAGGCGGTATTATGGCCGTTCGCCGCCATGCCGCCCGCCCGCTTTCCCGGCCTCCCACTCCTGAAGGCGTTCGAAGGAGCGCTCAAGGAGGGCTTGCTCCTCGACGAGGCGCTCGGCGGGATCCTGAACGCGGCCCTGCACTTCTTCGACGCGCCGGTCGTCGCGCTCCTGCCCGGCGCGGGCGTCCCGCCGATGACGCGTTCGGGACGTTCCAGCGTGGCCGCCGCCGCCGAGACGCGGCTCAACCAGCACCTTTCCGAGGTCCTCGCCCAGGGCCGCGCCAAGAAGGCGTCCGAAGGCGGACTCTCCTTCTTCGGCGCCCCCGTGAAGGTGAAGGACCAGACGCAGGCCGTCTTCGGAGTCGTGCTCGAGACGATCGCCGGAACGGACGCCGAGGCCGAGGAGGCCGCGCGGGAGTTCGCGCGGACGATCGGCCACGTCCTCGAGCGGGATCGCACGCTCGGGACGCTCATGAAGCGCCGTGAGGAGGCCGTCGCCCTCTTCGAGCTCGCCTCGGGAGCATTCCTCTCCCTGAATCCGGACGAGGTCATCCGCCTCACGGTGGCGTCGCTCTCGCGCGAGCTCGAGTTCGACCGCGTGAGCGCGTTCCGATTCCAGCCGGAGTCCAAGGAGATCACCGAGATCCTCACGCACGGCGCCCCCCTGAGCGGGGAGCGTCCGCGCACGGGCCGGGCGCCGATCGCTTCGGACGAGCTTCTCTCCCGCTGCCTCGCGGCCCACGGCCCGGCTTTCGAGGACGAGCCCGGCACGCAGCCCGTGCGGCGGCGGCGCATGGCGGTTCCCCTCCACGCGGGCGCGCACGTTTTCGGATTCCTCACGATGTCGCGCCGCGGCGGGTTCGCGCTCACGCCACAGGAGCTCCGCCTGGCGCAGGAGCTCGCGAAGCTCGCGGCCGGCGCTCTCGAGAAGGCCCGCCTCCTCGATGGCGAGCGCCGCAACAACGACCGCGTCGCGTTCGTCGGGCGCCTCCACGCCGCGCTCTCGGGCCTCACCGAGGTCGGGGCGATCGTGAGCCGGACGGTCGCCGAGCTCGGGCCCCAGTTCGACCTCGACATCTGCGCCGTGAAGCTGATCGCCTCGGGCGAGCTGCCCGGCGCCGAGGCCGTGTACGTGAAGGCGGGCGGGGCGACGGACCTCACAATTCCCGATGCGCTCATCGCCCACCTTTCGACCGAGGGCTCGCACGCCTTCTACGGCAACGCCTCCGCCGACAAGCACGGCGAGGCGCTGCTTCCGTCCGGGCCGGCGGTGGCGGCGCTGCCCCAGCCGCTCGGGCTCCTCGCCGTGCCGCTCGCGTTTCGCGGCGCGCCCGTCGGACTGCTGTGCGCGGTCGCCGGCGCCAGCCCCCAGGGCCTCTCGCTCGACCTCCTTCCCTCCTTCGAGGCGCTCGGCGTCGAGGTCTCCCTCGCGATCGCCTCCGTGCGTCTCCTCCAGCAGGAGCGCGAGTCGTACCGGTTCCTCGACCGGCTGCGCGAGGTCGGCCGCTCGCTCTCGACGACGTTCGACGTCGAACGGATCAAGCAGACGCTCTGCGAGCAGGCCGTCGCTCTCCTGAAGGCCGACGCGGCGCAGTTCTGGGACGCGGAACCCGCGTCCAAGTCCGTGAAGATCGTTGCGCGCTGGGGCGCCGACGTCGGCGACGAGCTCGCGCGCACCGTGCCGTTCGACAATTCCGCCCACCCGATCGTGCGGACGTTCCTCGACAAGACGCTCGCGGTCGCGAGCCCCGCCGAGGGCGCGTCGTTCTTCCCGGGGAACGCGGGGGGCGGCGCGGCGCCGCTCATCCGCGCCGCCGCCGTGCCGCTCACGTACCACGACGAGCTCATCGGCGTGCTCTCCGTCGCCGCACGACGCGGCGCCGACGACTGGCCGGTCGATCTCAAGGAGCGCCTCGAGCTCCTCGCGGACTCCGCCGCCGTCGCGCTCCACAACGCCCGCCTCATGCGCCTGATCGAACAGCAGACGGAGCGCGACAGCCAGTCGGGCCTGTACAACCGCTCGTCGCTCGGCAAGCGCCTCGAGTCCGAGGTGCGGCGCGCCGAGCGCAACGGCCAGGCCGTCGCGGTCGCGCACATCCGGATGGACGGCCTCAAGGAGTCCGTCGTCCGCCTCGGCGCCGAATACGGCGACTCGCTGCTCCCGAAGCTCGCCGCCAAGCTCGTCCGTTCCACGCGCGCCGTCAACTTCGTCGCGCGCGACCGCGACGACCGCTTCTACATCCTGATCTTCGAGGCCGGCAAGGTGCAGGCGCACCGCGCGATGCGCTCGATCCAGAAGAACTTCGAGAACGGCATCGACGAGCGCCTCGCGCAGTCGGGCGTCGCCCTCGCGCTCTCGGCCGGGATCTCGGTCTACCCGGACGACGCGTTCGACACCGCGACGCTCCTCGGCCGCGCCGAGGACGCGCTCGGCGAGGCCGTGAAGGCGGGCCCCGGCTCGGTCGTGCTCTACCACGCGACGGAAGCCGACGCCGCAGCGGCGGGCTGATGCCGATCACGAAGGGAACGGTCCTCGGCCGCTACCGGATGCTCGAGCGCGCCGGCACGGGCGGGATGTCCGAGGTCTGGAAGGCCGAAGACGAGACGCTGAAGCGCACGGTCGCCGTCAAAGTGATCCTCGGGCCCGTCGCGCAGGACCCGACGTTTCGCGAGCGCTTCCTGCGCGAGGCGCGCCTCGTCGCGGGCCTCGAGCACCCGAACGTCCTCCCCGTCTACGACTACGGCTCTTCGACCGTGGACGGCGAGGACGTTTCGTACCTCGTCATGCCGCTCGTCGCGGGCGGCTCGCTCAAGGGCCGCATCGCGGGCCCCGTCCCGCCGCCCCTCGCCGTCTCGTGGCTGGCCGCGATCGCGAGCGCGCTGGACCACGCGCACGCCAAGGGCATCCTCCACCGCGACATCAAGCCCGCGAACGTCCTCATGGACTCGCAGAACCGCCCGCTCCTCGCGGACTTCGGTCTCGCGCGCAGCTCGGACGCGACGTCCGGCCTCACCGCGACGGGCACCGTCATGGGGACGCCGCTCTACATGGCGCCCGAGCAGGCGACGGGCGGCGCGCTGGACGGACGCGCCGACGAATACGCTCTCGCCGTCGTCGCGTTCGAGCTGCTCTCGGGCCGCGTGCCCTTCATCGCCGACTCGCCACTCGCCGTCCTGCACCAGCAGGTGACGGCGCCACCGCCGCCGCTCTCGACCGTCCTTCCCGGCAGCCCGGCCGCGGCGGACGCCGTCCTCGCGAAGGCGCTCGCGAAGAAGGCCGAGGAGCGCTACGCCTCCTGCGGCGCGTTCGTGCGTGCGCTCGGCGACGCGCTCGGCGTTCCAACCTCCGCGGTCACGGTCCCGCAACCCTCGGCTGGCGGCGGCGAGTCGCAGCTCCGAACCGTCGTCTCGAAGGACTTCGGAGCGCCGCCGCTCGCGGCCCCCGCGTCCGTGCCGGTTCCGGGCGCCGACCCGACCCACCGGACGAAATGGGCGCTCGCAGCGATTCTCCTCCTGAGCGCAGCCGGAGGGGCATGGCTGCTGCTGCGCGGAACGGGGGCCCCGCCCGCTTCGGGCGGCGCTCCGGCAATTCCAACGCCCGAGATTTCTTCGAGTGTGAAAGAGGCTCCGGCCACGCCTCCCGCTGCGAGCAGCGCCGCGGCGCCCGCAACGTCCGAACCCTCCGCCCCCAGCACCGCTTCAGCGGCGGTCGAGCCGACGCCCCACACACCTTTCAAGGAAAAATCCGAATCCGAAAAGCCCCCGGTCCCCCGCGTCGCCTCCCGCGGCAACGCCGGCGACACGACGCGCCCCGACGCCGCCCCCGCGCGTCCGAAGCAGACCGCTTTCCCTCCCCTCCTCTCCGGCGCCGGCTTCTCGGGCGACACGCAGCTCTCCACGGCGTGGGAGGCGCTCGACACGCACGGGCGCGCCCGCCTCAAGCGCGAAGACTTCGTCAACGCGATGGGTGCCGCGCGCCAGGTCCTCGCGCGGCGGCCGACGGCCGAGGTGCGGTTCCTCGATGCCTATGCCCGCGCGGGCGTCGCCTACGCGGACGGTCGCAACGCCGAGGCCTGGCAGCTCCTCACGCTGGCGCTTCGGGACCCCGGCCCCGCTGCCGACACGCGCGTGATGCGCTTCGTCGCCGACGAGGTCCACGCGATGGGCCCGAACCCCGGCCCGGACGCCGAGTGGGTGATGGGACTCGCCTTCGGGGACGCGCGCGGCGAGCTCCGGAGCGAGCTCGACAAGGCGCAGGCCCGGGCTCCCCGCTCGCCCCGCGTGCAGGAAGCCCGGGAAATCTCCGGACGCTAGTTCTTGACGGTGTCCCCGGCCTTGAAGCCGCCGCCGGAGACGGCCGTGGCCGTCGAGAGGCGCGGGCCCTTCACGGCCGTGACCCGGATCTTCCCGACCTTCGTCTCGTCGGCGCCGAGGACCTCACCGGTGTCCGGGTCCTTGATCTGCTTGCCGACGCGGTAGACCGTGAATTCGTCGCCTTCCTTCACGCCGCCCTCGGCGCCGGCGTTGAGGTACAGCGTGCCTCCGTCCACGTTCGCGATCTTCCCGACGAGACCGGAGGCGTCGCCCTTGCCGCCCATCCCGGACGACTTGATGTCGGCCTTCGCGAACGACGCCGCGAGCTTCTGGACGACGGGACGCATGAGCTTGTCGACCTTGCCGTGGTCCGACGCGCCGCCGCCGGCGCCCATGACGTACACGCTCGCGTCGGAAGTTTCGTCGCGCGCCGAGTCCGCCCAGACGATCTCGCCCGTCGAGGTCGAGAAGGCGCGCGCGTCGAGCGCGGCCTCGGCCTTCTGCGACCGGACGTTCACGGACGGCAGGCCGCGCAGCAGTCCGCCGGGGACGTTCGCGCCGCGGTCCGTCACGCCGAGCTCGGTCACGGCGCCCGCGATCAGGTACTCGACGCCGAGCATTTTGCCGATCTGGACGGCCGTGCGCGGGTCGATGTCGCCCGAGAGCGAAAGGTTCTTCTCCCGCATGATCGCGGCGAGCTGCTCGCGCTCGATCACGCGGTACTTGCCGGACTTGACGAGCTCGGTCACGAGCATGTCCTGCGCGCCGCGTCCGGCCTCGTACCACGTCCACGTGTAGTGGGACGCCTTGTTCTTGAACTCGAGGATGGCCACGCGCGGCTTGTTCCCCTGCGCGAAGGCCGGGGCCGCAAGGAGAGCGAGCAGGGAGAGCGCCGGGATGAGTCGCTTCATCGTTTCACCTCGTTGAGTGCGTGGACGCCATTCTAGGACGATGGGGCTTCCGGTAGACTCCGCCGCGTGAAAAATCTGACGCCTGCGCCAAAAAAAGACCGTACGACCGTGATCCGGGGATCGGGGATGTACGTCCCGCCGCAGGTCGTCACGAACGAGATGCTGGGCCGGATCATGGACACGACGGACGAATGGATCGTCCCGCGCACCGGCATCAAAGAGCGCCGGTACGTGACCGCCGGAGTCGGCTCGGCCGAGATCGGCGCGAAGGCCGCCGAGGCCGCGCTCGCGGACGCCGGCCTCGCCGCGTCGGACATCGACCTCATCGTTTTCGCGACGATGACGCCCGACCACTACTTCCCCGGAAACGGCGGGCTCCTCGGGACACGCCTCGGCCTCAAGACGACGCACGCGCTCGACATCCGCATGCAGTGCGCGGGGTTCCTTTCGGGTCTCCAGACGGCCGACGCGTTCATCCGGTCCGGAATGTACGACCGCGTCCTCCTCGTCGGGTCGGAGGTCCACAGCGGCCTCATGCCGTGGCCCGAGTCCGTGTGGGACGTCATGCTCGGGAAAACTCCCGGGCCCTGCGACCCGTTCTGGTTCGAGCGCGCGACGGGCATGCGCGACCGCGGGGTTCTCTTCGGCGACGGCGCGGGCGCGATGGTCCTCGAGGCGAACACGTCGGGCGACGGACGGGGCTTTCTCGGCTTCGCCATGTACACGGACGGCGAGCACTTCGACAAGCTCTACGTGCCGGGCGGCGGCTGCAAGTCGCGGCCGTTCTTCACGCCGGAGATGTTCGAGAACCAGGGAACGGTCCCGATCGTGGAGGGGCGCCAGGTCTTCCGCCTCGCGACGACCCTCATGCCCGCCGCGGTGCAGGACCTTCTGACGGCCCACGGCAAGACGATCGCCGATCTCGGCCTCCTCCTCATGCACCAGGCGAACCTGCGCATCAACGAGGCCGCTCAGAAGGTCCTCGGGCTGCCCGACACGAAAGTCTTCAACAACATCCAGAAGTACGGCAACACGACCGCCGCGACGCTGCCCATGGCGTACCACGAGGCGAAGCTCGCGGGGATGATGAAGCCCGGCGGCCTCGTCGCGTTCACCGCGCTCGGCGCCGGCCTGCACTGGGGCGCGGGGCTCGATCGTCTGATGGGGGGGGGATAGGGAGGGGGGAAGGGGGCGGGGGGGCGGCGACGGGGCGACGAAGGCGAGCGCGGCCAAGAAGGGAGGGCCAAGAGGCCGGCGTCCAGGTTCTCCCGGACATCTGTCCGCTCGAAAGCGGACACGTGTCGGGCCCCGGGCGCGCTCCCGTGCCCGATCTCCGCGTAAACCGTTGGTCCTGCCCTCTCCGCGTGCTGGCAGAGGGGTTGCTCTCACCGACGCGATGATCGAGAGCAGCTCGCCGATGGACCGGGCCGTCGAAAGAACGAGCGGTCTCTCCCGCTCCGCGAAAATCGCCCTCGCCGCCGGCGCCGCCGTGCTCCTTCTCGCCGCGCTCCTCGCGCCCGCGGCGCGCCGCTGGTCCAAGGCGGACCGCACGGTCGCGCTCGCCTCCCTGAGGCTCGGCACGGTCGAGCGCGGAGACCTCGTGCGCGACGCCTCCGCGCAGGGGCGCATCGTCGCCGCGCTCCACCCCACGCTTTCGCGCCGGCCGCCGGAATCGTCGCGCTCAAGGTCCGCGCCGGCGAGACCGTGAAGAAGGGCCAGCTCCTCGCGCGCGTCGAGAGCCCAGAGCTCATGAGCCGCCTCCAGCAGGAGCGCTCCGCGCTCCTCTCGATGCAGTCGGCCCTCGGCCGCCAGAAGATCGTCGCCCGCCAGTCCGCGGCGAAGAGCGCGCAGGAGATCGACGTCCTCGAGGTGAAGCTCAGCGCGGCCGAGCGGCTGATGGACCGCGCCGAGCGCACCTTCAAGGAGGGCCTCCTCAACAAGACCGACTACGAGAAGGCGAAGGACGACCTCAAAATCGCCCAGTACGAGCTCCGCAACGCGAGAGGCGCGGCCGTCCTCGACCGGGAGACCGCGGAGTTCGACATCCGGGACAAGGAAGCGCTCGAGAAGCGGCAGGCCGCCGTCGCGGGCGAGCTCTCGCGCCAGGCCGCCGAGCTCGCGATCGTCGCGCCGTTCGAGGGCGTCGTCGCCTCGGTCGCCGTCCAGGACCGCGACTCCGTGCCCGCGAGCGCGCCGGTCCTCACGGTCGTGAACCTCGGGACGTACGAGATCGAGATCACCGTGCCCGAGAACTATGCCGTTGATCTCGTGCCCGGCACGGCCGCGAAGATCGCGTACGAGGGGAAGGAATACGAGGGCCGGATCACCGCGATCTCCCCCGAGGTGAAGGACAGCCAGGTGAAGGGGACCGTCGTCTTCGCGGAGGCGGCCCCGTCGGGCCTGCGCCAGAGCCAGCGCGTCGCCGTGCGCCTCCTCTTCGAGACGAAGACGGGAGTCCTCAAGCTCCCCCGCGGCCCGTTCCTCGAGAGCGGAGCGGGCCGCTCCGCGTGGGTTGTCGACGCGTCCGGCGTCGCGACGCGCCGCACGATCGAGACCGGCGCCGTCAGCGTGTCGGAGGTGGAGGTCGTGCGCGGCCTCAACGCCGGCGAGCGCGTCGTCCTGTCCGACACGACCGAGTTCGCAAACGCCCGCACGGTCCTCGTGCGTTGAAGGAGATTCACCTCATGCTGTCCATGCGCGGAATCCAGAAGGTCTATCGCACCGATCTCGTCGAGACGCACGCGCTCCACGACTTCTCCCTCGACGTGAAGGCCGGGGAGTTCGTCGCGCTCATGGGGCGCTCGGGCTCGGGCAAGACGACCTTCCTGAACATCGCGGGTCTTCTCGACACGTTCGACGGCGGCACGTACCACCTCGACGGCGAGGACGTCTCGCGGCTGACGGACCGCGAGATGTCGCGCATCCGGAACCACAAGATCGGCTTCGTCTTCCAGAGCTTCAACCTCATTCCGGATCTCGACGTCTTCGACAACGTCGACGTGCCGCTGCGCTACCGGCGCCTGCCGGCCGCCGAGCGCAAGGAGCGCATCGCGCGGGCCGTGGAGCTCGTCGGGCTCTCCTCGCGCCTGCGCCACCTCCCCTCGCAGCTCTCGGGCGGCCAGCAGCAGCGCGTCGCCATCGCCCGCGTCCTCGCGGGCGACCCGCGCCTGATCCTCGCGGACGAGCCGACCGGGAACCTCGACACGCTCATGTCGCGCGAGGTCATGGACCTCCTCGAGAAGATCAACGCTCAGGGGGCGACGATCGTCATGGTGACGCACGCGCCCGAGTGCGCGGCGCGGGCGTCGCGCGAGATCCACCTCCTGGACGGCAAGGTCGTCGACCTCGAGCGTCCCGCCCCCGGCGAGGTCCGCGTGCCGCCCGTCTCGGCGAATCTCGCGGCCGCGCTGGCCTGAGGACGGCGCCATGCTGCTCCACAACCTTCGAATCGCCTGGAAGAGCATGCAGCGGAACCGGACGCTGTCCTTCCTCATCGTCCTCGGGATCGCGCTCGGCATCGCGCTCTCGACGACGTTCGCGGCGGCCCGCCACGCGTTCGCCCGGAACCCGCTTCCCTCGAAGACCAAGGTCCTGCGCTACGTGAGGCTCGACAGCTGGGACCCGCAGAAAGCCTACCCGGGCGACGGCGCGAACACCGTGCCGACGCAGGTGACGTACCGCGACATGACCGAGATCATGAAATCGAAGATCCCGGCGAGGCAGACCGGGACGTTCAAGACGATGCTGTACGTGTTCCCGGACCCGAAGGTCTCGCGGCCCTTCAAGGAGACGATCCGCGTCTCGCACGCGGACTTCTTCCCGATGTTCGCCGCGCCGTTCCGCTACGGCGCGGCCTGGGACGCGAGGGCAGATGCGTCCGGCGAGCCCGTCGCCGTGATCTCGAAGGAGATGAACGAGAAGCTCTTCGGCGGAGCGGACAGCGTCGGGAAGACCGTGCGCCTCGAGGACCGCGACTTCCGCGTCGTGGGCGTCCTCGACGACTGGACGCCGAGCCTCAAGATCTACGACCTGACGCAGAACCGGGGAGTCGGAGCGCCGGAGAACATCTTCATCTCCTTCGCGTGGTTCCGGCCCATGAACCTCCGGACGTTCGGAAACTCCGACGGCTGGGGCCCTTCGCCGGCCCAGCGGGGCATCGAGGGCGTCATGGTCTCCGAGCAGACGTGGATCCAGATGTGGGTCGAGCTCGCCGACGCGGACGCCGTGGCGGCCTACCGCTCGTTCCTCGACGCGTACGCGCTCGAACAGCGCCGCCACGGCCGTTTTCTCCGGCCGCTCAACAACCGGGTCTCCTCGATCCCCGAGCTCATGGACGACTTCCGGGTCGTCCCCAGGGAAGCGAACACGCTCCTCGTCGTTTCTCTTCTCTTCCTCGCGATCTGCTCCCTGAACCTCGTCGGGCTGCTCCTCGGGAAGTTCCTCGCCCGGGCGCCGGAGGTCGGCGTGAGGCGCGCGCTCGGGGCGAGCCGCCTCGACATCTTCGTGCAGCACATCATCGAGTGCGAGGTCATCGGCATCGTCGGCGGCCTCCTTGGCCTCGCGCTTTCCGCCGCCGGGATCGCGTTCCTGAACGCGGTGATGAAGACCCAGGGCGGGCGCCCGGGCTTCTTCCAGCTCGACGCCCCCATGGTCGGGCTCTCGGTCCTTCTCGCGCTCGCCGCCGGCTTCGTCGCGGGCGCGTATCCCGCCTGGCGCACGTGCCAGCTCCCGCCCGCGCTCCACCTGAAGGTCTCCTGAGGAGGCGCCCCATGGAATTCGGACCGATCCTCCGCGCCATGACGCGCAGCAAGGTGCGTTACGGCCTCATCGTCCTCGAGATCGCGCTCACGCTCGCGGTCGTCACGAACTGCGTGAGCCTCATCCGGGACGCGCAGAAGGAGCTCGGCAGGGAGTCCGGCTTCGACGACGCGAACATCCTGACGGTGCGCAGCCAGCCGTTCGACCCGGCGTTCCAGGAGAAAGGCTACCTCGCAAACTCGGTCCGCCGCGACCTCGACGTCCTCGGGAGACTCCCGGGCGTCAAGGCGGTCTCGAACACGCGGTTCCTGCCGTGGCAGGGCGGCGGAAGCTCGACGGAGACGCGCCCCGCCGGGAGCAAGGGGCCTTGGCTGCGGAACCAGATCTACAACGCGGACGAGGGCACGTTCGCGGCGCTCGGGTCGCCCGTCGTCGAGGGTCGCGGCTTCACGCGGGCCGAGGTCGAGTCCGAGGACGCGCGGCTCGCGACGCTCTCCGCGACCGCCCGTGCGCGCGGAGAGGACGGGACGCCGAAGGACAAGATCACGCAGGACGTCGTGATCAGCCGGGCGTTCGCGCGCCTCGCGTTCGGCGAGGGCTCGCCGCTCGGCAAGCGCCTCGAGGACAGCGACGGCGACCAGTACCAGGTCGTCGGGGTCATCGACCGCTTCTACAACCCGTACGGCTGGCCGATCCACGAGTACGCGCTGTTCTACCCGAGCTCCTCGGCCTCGTACGCCGGGGGCTCGGCATATCTCGTGAGGACCGAGGCCGGCGCGCTCGGGGGCGTCCGCGCCGCGGCGGAGAAGGCGCTCCTCGACGCAAACGGCGGCCGCAACGTCCGCGTGCGCACGCTGCTCGAGATCAAGGACGGGTTCCAGGCGACGCAGAAGCTCGTCCTCGGCGTCCTCACGGGCGTGATCGTCCTCCTCCTCTTCGTGACGTCCCTCGGGATCATCGGGCTCACGTCCTTCTCCGTGGCCGAGCGAACGCGCCAGATCGGGACCCGGCGCGCGCTCGGCGCGCAGAGGGGCGACATCCTCCGCTACTTCCTCCTCGAGAACTGGATCGTCACCTCGCTCGGGCTCTCGCTCGGCGTGTTCCTCGCCGTCGCGCTCAACGCCGCGCTCGTGAATCAGGTGCGCGCCCACCGGATGGACGGTTCGTACCTCGCCGGCGGCGTCCTCCTCCTCTGGGCGGCGGGACTCCTCGCCACCTGGTTCCCCGCCCTCAAAGGGGCCGGCGTCGCCCCGGCCATCGCGACGCGAAACGTGTGAACCCGGTCGCCGCAGAACCTTTCCACCCCGGGCTGCGTCTCCTGAGGAGATGTCGGCCCGGCAGAGCCCCCTCCGGAAGGCGGAGCCCGTGTCCACGGTCCTGATCGTCGAGGACGATCCGGCCGTGGCCGAGGCGCTGGCGCTTCTCCTCGACCTCCACGACATCCCGAGCCGCGTCGCCCGGACCCCCGCCGAGGCGCTCGCGGCGGTCGGCGAGGGCCGGATCCGCCTCGTCGTCCAGGACATGAACTTCCGTCCGGGCGCCACGTCGGGCGAGGACGGCGCCGCGCTGTTTCGGGCCCTGCGCCGGGCGGACCCCGCCCTCCCCGTCCTTCTCATGACGGCATGGACCTCCCTCGAGACGGCGGTGGCTCTCGTGAGGGAGGGCGCCGCCGACTACTTCGGCAAGCCCTGGGACGACACGAAGCTCGTCGCCGCCGTGAGGAACCTCACGCGCCTGCGTGCCCTCGAGGAGGAGAGCGCCCGCGCGCGCGACGAGCGCGCCGCCTCGCGCGCCGTTCTCGCCTCGCGGCACGACCTCCGCGGCCTCGTGTACGAGAGCGAGGCGATGCACCGCCTCGTCTCCCTGGCCGTCAAGATCGCGCCGGCCGACGTGCCGGTCCTCGTGACGGGGCCGAACGGCGCGGGGAAGGAGCGCATCGCGGAGATCGTGCAGGCGAACTCGCGCCGCGCCGGCGCTCCGTTCGTCAAGGTGCACGCGGGGGCGCTCCCGCACGACCTCCTCGAGAGCGAGCTCTTCGGAGTCGAGGCGGGCGCCTACACGGGGGCGCACCGGATGCGCGAGGGGCGGTTCGAGGCCGCCCACGGCGGAACGCTGTTCCTGGACGAGATCGGGACGCTCCCGCCCGAGGGACAGGTCAAGCTCCTGCGCATCCTCCAGTCCGGGGAATTCGAGCGCCTCGGATCCAGCCACACGCGGCGCGTGGACGTGCGCGTCGTCTGCGCGACGAACGCGGACCTCGCCGAGCAGATCCGGAAGGGCCTGTTCCGTGAGGACCTGTACTTCCGCCTGAACGTCGTCGAGCTCGCCGTCCCCGCCCTGAAGGACCGCCCCGACGACGTCCTCCCGCTCGCCGCCGCGCTCCTCGCCTCCTTCGCGGCGCCGCGGCCGGCCCCGGCGCTGTCCCCCGCCGCGCGGCGGGCGCTCGTCGGATACGCGTGGCCGGGCAACGTGCGCGAGCTCGAGAACCGCCTCAGGCGCGCGCTCCTCGTCGACGGCGGCGAGCTCCTCGGTCCCACGGCGCTCGGTTTCGGGGACGACGCTCCGGCGACGGCCGCTCCCGAGCGCGGCGACCCGGCCGAGCGGGCCGCGCTCGAGTCCGTGATCGTGAAGCACGCGGGCCGCGTCTCGCAGGCCGCCGAGGAGCTCGGCCTCTCGCGGCAGGCGCTCTACCGGAAGATGGAAAGGCTCGGCATCACGCTCGAGCGCCGGCCGAGGGACTGACGCCGTGCACCGCCCCTTCAGCCTCGAAGGCCGGCTGGCGGCCGCGGCGTTCGGAGCGGCGTTCGTCGCCGTCGCGCTCCTCGCGGCCCTCGCCGCGACGGGGCAGCCGCTGTCTCTCGCCGTCGTCCTTTCCCTCGCCGCGGCCCTGGCGGCGGCGATCGGCGGCGCGTCCTGGGCCTGGCGGCCGGCCGGCGACGGCCTGCGCGGCATCGCGGACGGCGTACGGGGCTTTTCGGAGAACGACTTCGGATTCCGCCTCGCGGAGGGCCGCGACGACGAGATCGGCGCGCTCGTGGCCCTCTTCAACCGGATGGGCGACGTGCTCCGGACCGGGCGGCGCGAGGTCTTCGAGCGCGAGCTGCTTCTCGACGCCGTTCTCCAGGGCGCGCCGATGGCGATCCTCCTCCTGAACGGACGGGACCGCGTCGTCTACGCGAACGCCGCCGCGCGCCGGATGTTCGCGGGCCGCGGCCGTCTCGCGGGCCTCCCGCTCGGCGAGGTCGAGGCTCCCTGCGCGGCGCTTCGGGACGCGCTCGGCGCCGGCGTGGACGCCACGGTGGCCGGACGCGTCCCGGGTCGCGAGGAAGAGACGTGGAAGATCGTCTTCCGCTCGTTCCACCTCCACACGCAGCGCCACCGCCTCGTCGTCGTCGAGACCCTCACGGGAGACGTCCGCCGCCAGGAGCTCGACGCGTGGCGCAAGGTCATCCGCGTCGTGAGCCACGAGGTGAACAATTCGCTCGCGCCCGTGAGCTCCCTCGTGCACTCGGCGCGCCTCGCCGCGGCCTCCCCGCGCCACGCGGGCAGGCTCGAGGAGATCCTCGCGACCATCGACGAGCGCGTGCGGCACCTCTCGCGCTTCCTCGAGGGGTACGCGACGCTCGCCCGCATCCCTGCGCCGGCGCCCGAGCCCGTCCTCTGGGCGGCGTTCCTCGAGTCGGTCCGCCGCGCCGTGCCTTTCCGCGTCGAGGGCGTCCCCGCGCCGGCCGCCGCCGTCTTCGACCCCGCCCAGATCCAGCAGGTGCTCCTGAACCTCCTCAAGAACGCCGCCGAAGCGGGCAGCCCCGCCGGCGAGATCGCGGTCTCCGTGGAGCCGGCGGCGGACGGCGGCTCGGTCCTGCGCGTCCTCGACCGCGGCGCCGGGATGGACGAGGACGCGATGCGGCGGGCCGCGCTCCCCCTCTCGTCGGCCGCGCGCGCGGGCCGCGGCCTCGGCCTGCCCCTCTGCGCCGAGATCCTCGCGGCGCACGGAGGCACGCTCACGCTCGGCGCGCGGCCGGGAGGCGGGACGGTCGCGACGTGCGCTCTGCCCGGCCGCGCGGCGCGCGCCGCCGCCGCCGCCGGCTAGGCTTCGCCGTCGCGCTCGTCGTCGAGGCGTTCGGACGAGAGCAGCGCCGCCGCGTCGGCGAGATCCGGGCGCTGCGCCGCCAGCGCGACGACGGCCGCGATCGGCTCGCCGAGCAGGACGATCCGGTCCCGCAGACGCTCCTCGGCTTCGGGCCCCGCTGTCGCGGCGGTCTCCGCGAGCTCCATCTGGGCCCGGCGCATCCGCGTCGCGATCTTGAGCGCGAACGGCCGGCCGCCGCCCGTCTCGATGCCCGCACGGCCCGCCGCGCGCGCCACGCCGGAAAGGCCGTGGACGAGAGCGCCGAGCAGCGGCGAGTCGTGCTCGAGGTCCTCGAGGGAGCGCTCGAGGACGTTCTCGACCGGGTTCCAGAGGACACGCGTCCACTCGCCGCGGCCCTTCTCGGCGTCCTCGCGCATCCACCCGACGAGCGCGCCCGCCCACGGGCCGAGCGCCGGCAGGTCGGCCCGCGCCGCGCCCATCACGCGGACGAGCGGCCGGAGCACGCGCCCACCCGCCTCCTCAAACAGGCCCGCGTGCGCCACGTGCCGGAGCGATGCGACGAACGGGCGCGCCGAGTGCGCGTAGAACCCCGGCATCTTCCGCTCGCGCGCCGCGACGAGGACGTCCGCCCACAGGTCGAAGAAGGCGAGCGCCACGGACGGCGAGCCGCGCTTGACGACCGCGACGCGCAGCTCGGCGAGCCACGGCGTGACGAGCAGCTGGAAAATCTGGTCGTGCGTGGGGCCGGCGAGGGCCGTGAATCGCGTCGACACCGCGGCGAGCGAAGTCGCGACGACGGACGCCGGGCTCTGGGCGAGCACGTTCTCGAGAACGTCGTGGACGGTCACGAGCGGGTCGTCCGTCTCGACCGGGTAGACCCGGAACGAGAAGATCAGGTCGTTCAGGACGTCGCGCCGGCTTTCCGAGGTCGCGCCCGTCCCGAGCAGGCGGTCCTCCTGCGCGGCGAGATAGTCCGCGTCCACGTGCGCGAGCGAGTTCTCGAGGAGGTTTTCCTGCGTCAGGAGGCGCGGGATGCGCCTGAAGAGGCGCGCGAGACCGAGGATGCAGCCTCCGAACTCGAGGACGCCGCCCGCCGAGAGGAGAAAGATCGCCATCGCATTGTGCGACACGGCGGGCAGATGCGCCGCGAGGAGCGCGAGACACGCCGCGACGATCGTCACGATTGCACCGGATACGGCCGTGCGGAAATCCTCGTCCGCGAGGATCATCGAGCCGAGGTGCGAGCGCTGGACCGCGGTCCCGAGCGTGAGCGAGAGGATGAGGACGGACCCGGCCATGGCGACGACGGCCGCGAGGACCGTCGCGATCGTGGCGAGGAGGTACGTGAACGGGACCATGTCCTCCGACTGCGGCGCGCGCAGGTCGGTCCCGGCGGCCGCGACGAGGAGGCCTGCGAGCTGGATCGCGACACCCGCGAGGAGGAGGCCGGTGACGAGGCGGCGGCGGCCCGCGCCCGTGTCGGGAGCGGCGCTCACGCCGGCTTGAGGGCCACGGACGACCCGACCCAGGTGAAGTCCTTGTTGAAGTCGACGCCGAGCATCTTCCCGCGCGAGAGACGGCAGAGGTTCAGCGCGAGCGTGGGCACGGCCTCGCCGTCGGGACGGAAGAACATCATGCGAACCTCGACCTTCACGCCGCCGCCATCCACGGCCGTCAGGCACGGGTCGTACGCGATCTTCTCCATCAGCACCCAGTGCGCCCGCTCGGCCTCCGGGATCCGGGCGACGTCCGTGGGCGTCGGGTCCACGTTCACGCCGCCGCCCGCGAACGAGAAGAGCGGCTTCAGGACGTAGCGTTCCCCGACGTCGTCCGGCACCGGCCCGAACGCGGACAGGACCGTGGCCTTCGGGGCCGTTTCGTGCGCGAGGAGAGGGAGACAGGCCTTCGACCACGCCCAGTACCAGTTCGGGTGCGGGACCCAGCGGACGTCTAGCTCCTCGCGGAAGTCGAACGGGAGCGCGGCGCCGGTCTGGATGAGCTCGTCGAAGACGATGCGGTTGTAGATGCGCTTCACGGGGACGCGCCGGCCGTTCACGTCGCGGAAGAGCCGGCGGCCGTCCTTCACGAGCGCGCGCGGGTCGACGCTGTCGACGCCGAGGAGCACCCGCGTCGCCGCGAAGTCGATCGCCGTCTTCTGCTTGTCGGGCTCGAGGTCGAGGAGGACGACCTCGGTGGGGTCCTCGCCGCCGACGATCGTCCGGCGGAGCAGGTCCACGAACCCGGCCCGATCGAGGCCCGAGAAGTAGGGGCTCCACGCGCCCTTCGGAAGGCCGGGCACGCGCTCGAGCGCGGCGTTCCAGGCGTCCGCCTGGAGCACCTCGAACGCCGAGAGCGACGGGAAACCCTGCAGCTCGATGAGGCGCGGAACGAGCCGCCCTTCGTGCCGGACGACGGCAAAGTCCACCTGCGTGAGGGACGGAAGCGCGTCCATTCCCGGCGTCGCCCAGCGCGCCGGGATCGAGCTCTTCACCCGCGCGAGAAGCTCCGGCGCAGAGAGCTGCGCCACGATCTCGCGAGCGCCCTTCGCGAGCGCTGCGTCCAGCTCCGGCGTCAGGAACACCGGCGTCTCCGCGAGGCGGAAGCCCGGCGCGCGGCCGGCGCGGCGCGCGAGGTCGTCCGCGTAGTGCGCCGCGAGCTCGGGAGTGAAGGCCGCGTTGAACGCGCTGCGGTGACCCGGATGCATGGGCGCGGAGTTTAGACCCTCTTCTCCTTCCACTTCCCGCGCCGGAAGAGGAGCCCGCCCACGACGGCGAGCGTCGCGAACCCGAGGGTGATCGCGAGGAACACGCCGCGCGGGCCCATCCCCGCGCGCGAAGCGAGGAGGTGGGCGAGCGGGATCTCCCACAGCCAGAAGACGCCGAGGTTCACCACCGTCGGCGTCCACGTGTCGCCGGCCCCATTGAACGCGTTCACGAGGACCATGCCCCACGCGAAGAACGGAAAGCCCGCGGCGATGATGCGGAGCCCCATGGCGGCGATCGGCGCGATCGCAGGGTCGCGCGTGAAGAGCCCAACGAGCGCGCCCGGGAACGCCGCAAACACCGCTCCGACGGCGCCGAGGAAAGCCATGTTGTAGACGCCCGCGAGGAACACGGATCGCTCTGCGCGATCAGGGTGCTTCGCGCCGAGGTTCTGGCCGACGAGCGTCGCGGCCGCGTTCGACATCCCCCACGACGGCAGGATCGCGAAGATCACGATCCGGATCGCAATCGTGTAGCCCGCGAGGGCGGCGCTCCCGAAGCCCGCAAGGATTCGCACGAGGCCGATCCAGCTCGCGGTCCCGATCAGGGACTGGAAGATCGCGGCACCCGAGAGCTTCAGGAGCGCGAGCATCGTCTTCGGGTCGAGCACGAGGTGCTCGCGGCGGATCGCGATGCGGCCGGTTCCGCGCGCGAGGGTTACGAGCTGGAGAACGACCGCGAGGCCGCGGCCCGTCGTCGTGGCGACGGCGGCACCCGTGACGCCGAGCGCGGGGAACGGCCCGAGGCCGAAGATGAGGCACGGGTCGAGGACGAGGTTGCAGATGTTCGCGAACCACAGGACGCGCATCGCGACCGTGGCGTCGCCCGCGCCGCGGAAGATCGCGTTGATGAGGAACAGGAGAACGATGACGACGTTCCCGCCGAGCATCACGGCCATGAACCCCGAGCCCGAGGCGACGACGTCGGGCCCCGCTCCCATGAACGCGAGGAGGCGCGGCGCCGCAAGCGCGCCCGCGACGCCGAGGGGCACGGCGATGAGGACGCCGACGGCGATCGCCTGCACAGCCGTCCGGGCTGCGCTCTCGCGGTCGCGCTCGCCGATGCGGCGCGCGACCATCGCCGTCGCCGCCATCGAGAGGCCGATCGCGAGCGAGTAGAGGATCGAGAGGATCGACTCCGTCAGGCCGACGGTTGCCACGGCGGCGGCGCCGAGCTTCGAAAGCCAGAACACGTCCACGACCGCGAAAACCGACTCGAGCGCCATCTCGAGGACCATCGGGATTGCGAGTAGGACGACCGCGCGGCCGACCGGCCCCTCGGTGAAGTCGGCGTGCCCGCCGCGCAGCGCCTCGCGCAGCGTCGCGAGGACGCCGGGGGCCGGCGGAAACTCGGCCGGAGAGGACATGGAGGAAAGGGTACCCGAGAGGGCCGCGAAGGTTGCCCGCGGACTACACGTTGAACTTGAAGAGCATGACGTCGCCGTCCTGGACGACGTAGTCGCGCCCTTCCTGCCGCACGACGCCCGCCACGCGGGCCGCCGCCATGGAGCCGTGCTTCAGGAGGTCGTCGTACGCGACCGTCTCGGCCTTGATGAAGCCCTTCTCGAAGTCCGAGTGGATGACGCCGGCTGCCTGCGGGGCCGTGTCGCCCGCGTGGATCGTCCACGCGCGCGCTTCCTTCTCGCCGGCCGTGAAGTACGTCCGGAGGCCGAGGAGGTGGTACGCCGCGCGGATGAGCCGGCCGACGCCGGATTCGTCGACGCCGTGCGACGCGAGGTACTCCGTCGCGTCCTCGGGCGACAGCTCGCCGAGCTCGGCCTCGATCTTCGCGGAGATCGCGACGGCCTCAGACCCGCTGTGCGCCGCCGCCCAGTCGCGCACCTTCTTGACGAGCGGGAGGTCGTCCGCGTGCGCGAGGTCGGCCTCGGCCACGTTGCAGGCGAAGAGCGTGGGCTTCATCGTGAGAAGGAAGAAGCCGCGCGCGGACGCCTTCTCGTCTTCCGTCAGGTCGAGCGTGAGGGCGGGCTTCCCGGAGTCGAGGTGCGGGATCAGCTTCTCGGCGACGGCCATCTGCGCCTTCGCCTCCTTCTGGCCGCCGCGGGCGAGCTTCTCGAGGCGCTCCTTCTGCTTGCCGACGGACTCGAGGTCCGCGAGGACGAGCTCCGTCGCGATCGTCTCGATGTCGGCGACGGGGTCGAGCGTGTCGGACACGTGGACGACGTCCTTGTCGTCGAAGCAGCGGACGACCTGGACGACGGCGTCCACCTCGCGGATGTGCGAGAGGAACTTGTTGCCGAGCCCCTCGCCCTTGCTCGCGCCCTTGACGAGGCCCGGCGATGTCGACGAACTCGAACGTCGCCGGGATCTGGACGGGCGTCTTCGCGATCTTCGCGAGCGGCTCGAGGCGCGCGTCGGGCACGGTCACGATGCCGACGTTCGGCTCGATCGTGCAGAACGGGTAGTTGGCCGCCTCGGCCTTGCGGGTCTTCGTCAGGGCGTTGAAGAGCGTCGACTTCCCGACGTTCGGGAGGCCGACGATACCGGCTCGGAGCATGGGGGTCCTTTCGGGGTGAGGCGCCGCGCGGACGCGGGCGCCGGGGGCGCAGAGGTTAGCATCCGCGCATGAAGAAGACGACGCGCCCCGTGAGCCTCGCCCTCGGTGTCGCCCTCCTCGTCCTCGCGGCCGCGCCCGCGGAGGCCGCGAAGAAGCCGTCGAAGAAGAGCCCGCACACGCAGATCGTCGCGGTGTGCCGCGTCGAGACGGCGCCCGCCGAGAAGCTCCACAAGAACAACAATCGGACGTTCCTCGAGTTCGACGTGACGATCGTGTCGTACGAGCGCGTGAAGGGCGACGCGGCCGCCGACCCGGCCCTCGCGATCCGGCAGGACCGGCGCATCCACGTCGTCCACGACCTCTCGTGCGGCGGCGAGCGCCTCGTCCTCGCGAAGGGCGACGCGGCCGAGATCCGCGGCGAGTACGTCGCCCCGGACAACGGCAAGGACCTCATCCACTTCACGCATCCGGCCGATGGCTCGTGCGGCACGAAGGGCGGCCACCCGGACGGTGGCATCCGGAAGATCGACGCGGCCGCCCTGAAGAAGGCCGCCTGATCCCGGACGACGCCGGCCGCACGGGCGCCGAGCGGCTCCTCGCCGCCTGGGACGCCTATTCGCGGGAGTTCGCCGCGATCACGCGCCGTGCGCCCGTGCGCTTCTCGGCGCGCGACTGGCGGGGCGTGCGCACGGACGCGCTCGAACGCCTCGAGCTCTACAAGAAGATGCTGGATCCGGCGCTCGCGGACCTCGGGAGAATCCTCGCCGCAGGCGTCGAGAACCCGGCCGTCTGGTCCGGGATGAAGGAGCGGTTCGCGGCGCTCGTCGCCGGCCGGCGGGACACCGAGCTCGTCGAGACGTTCTTCAACTCGGCGTCGCGCCGCATCTTCCACACCGTCGGCGTCGACGACCGCGCCGAGTTCGTCCACCGTGAACCGACGCCGCTGCCCGTCGAGGCCGCGGGCCGCTTCCTCGCGTCGTTCGACGGGAGACCCGGGCGCGAGGCCGCGGTTCGGAGCGCGCTCTCCGTGTTCCCGTTCGCCGCGGGCTGGGAGGACCTTTCCCGCGACGCGGCGCTCGCGACCCGCGCGCTCGAGAAGGTCCTTCGCGAGGCCTGGGGCTCCCCGGCCTTCGACGCGCTGGACGTGCTCCGGCCCGTCTTCTTCCGGGGCAAGGGCGCGTATCTCGTCGGCCGCGTGCGCCGCGAGGGCCGGCAGCGGCCCATCGTCTTCGCGCTCCTGAACCGGACGGGCCGCGTCGAGCTCGACGCCGTGCTCTGTGACGAGGACGAGGCCTCCATCGTCTTCAGCTTCACGCGCTCGTACTTCCACGTGGATGCCGAGCACCCCGCCGCTCTCGTCGGATTCCTCAAGACGGTCATGCCGAAGAAACCCGTCGGCGAGCTCTACAACGCCCTCGGCTTCAACAAGCACGGCAAGACGGAGCTCTACCGCGACCTCCTGCGTCATCTCGCCGCCTCGAACGACCCCTTCGTCGAGGCGCCGGGCGCGCGCGGGATGGTCATGCTCGTTTTCACGCTCCCGTCCTACGACGTCGTCTTCAAGGTCATCCGCGATTCCTTCGCGCCCCCGAAGACCGCGAGCCGACAGGACGTCCTCGACAAGTACCGCCTCGTCTTCCGGCACACGCGCGCCGGCCGGCTCGCCGACGTCCAGGAGTTCGAGCACCTGTCGTTCCCCGTCGTCCGCTTCGATCCCGCGCTCCTCGAAATCCTCCTCGCGGGCGCCTCCGAAACGGTTGAGGTGCGCGGGGACGAAGTCGTCCTCAGGCACCTCTTCACGGAACGGCGCCTGACGCCCCTCGACATCGCGCTCCGGGACGCGCCTCCCGGAGAAGGCGCGCGCCGCGATCTTCGACTTCGGCGAGGCGATCCGCGACCTCGCCAAGGCGAACGTCTTTCCCGGCGACCTCCTCCCGAAGAACTTCGGCCTCACGCGGCACGGGCGCGTCGTCTTCTACGACTACGACGAGATCGACTTCCTGACGGACGTGAACTTCCGCGAGCTGCCGGCGGGCGCCGACGAGGAGGCCGGCGGGGACGACGCCTCGTTCTACGTCGGCGAGCACGACGTCTTCCCCGAGGAGTTCCTGACGTTCATGGGCCTCCGGGGCGCCGCGCGCGAGGCGTTCCTCGAGAGGCATTCCGACCTCCTCGGCGTCCGCTTCTGGCTGGACGCGCAGCGCAGGGAGCGCGCCGGCGAGATCGTGGACGTCTACCCGTACCCGCTCGAGGCGCGCCTCCGGCCCGACTGAACGGTCAGCGGGCGCGAACGCGCCGCCACGCGCCGTACGCGCGCGGTCCGAGGAGGCTCACGAGCGCGAGGCGGCGCAGGTGCTTCGGCGAAGGGTGAAGCGCCGCCGCGCGCCTCAGGAGCGGCAGGACGTCTTCGCGCCCTGCGCCGGCCCCCGCCTCCATCGCGAGCGCCGCCTGCATCCCGAGCATCTTCGCGAGCGCGCGCCTCACGGCCGCCTCGCGGCCGGCGAGCGCGGGATGCGGCGGGTCGAGCAGGCGCTCGAGGATCGGGACGTTCAGGCGCACGCTCTCGAGGAGGCTCGCCGACGCGTTCTTCCCGTGGCGGCGGTACCGGTAGAGCGGCCGGTCGAGGTATCCCATGCGGTGCGTGAGCGAGAAGCGGAGCGCCATGTCCGTGTCCGCAGCGTAGCTGTCCGTCCCATAGGGCCCCACCTCGAGCAGCGCCGCGCGGCGGACGACGGGCGTCGAGCTGGCCCCGAGCTCGGAAGAGAGAAATCCTTCGAAGGTGAATTCGGCACCGTGAAGACGGCGGCGCGAGATCTCTCCGGTGGGGGCGCCAGACGCGTCGATGAGAAGACGGGCGGTCGAAACCCAGTGAGTCTCTCTATTACCTTCTAAGAAATCCTCGGTCTCTTCGAGATACCTCGGTTCGAGGACGTCGTCGGATTCCAGGAACGCGACGAGGTCTGACGACGTCGCTTCGAATCCCATGTTGTAGACGGCGCCAACACCCTTCCGCGCCGCGTGGAGGACGCGGATGCGGCTTCCGAAGCCCCGGAGTACCTCGAGCGTCCCGTCCGTCGAGCCGTCGTCCACGACCACGACGTCGTCGGGCGGCCGCGTCTGCGAGAGCGCGCTCTCCACGGCCTCGCCGACCCAGCGCACGTGCTGGTACGACGGGACGACGACGGCGACGGAATTCGGGGCCCTCACGGCCGTCACGCGCGAACGGCCCTGAGGCGACGCTTGAGGCTCCGGAACGCCGCCGCCACCGAGCCCGTGCGCCACCAGCGGCTGAACGCGAGCTCGCCGCGCCGGAGCGCCGCGACGAGGCGGTGCCCGCCGGGCACGGAGGCGAAGGCGAGGTAGTACCACCCGCGCAGGCGCCCCGGCCGGCGGGTCACGGCCCTCAGCAGGGCCGCGCGCGCGGCCGGAAGGTCCTCGCCCCTCACGAGGAGCTCGCGGCCCAGCCGGAGGTTTTCCTTGCCGACGATCTTCCGCATCGGCCGCCGGAACTCTCCGGCGAACTCCGGGTGCGACGCCTCGAGGAGCTCGAGGGACCTGACGGACTCGTGCGCGTTCGCGAGGACGTCTCCGCTGGAGTTCCCCGCGTGGCGCCGGTAGAGAAGAAGCGCCCGCGGGTCCTGGCGGAGCGCGGTCGCGCGGGACAGCCGCAGCCACAGGTGGCAGTCTTCGTTTCCGCGGAGCGTCTCGTCGAACCCGCCGGCGGCGAGGAAGCGTCGCGCGCGACGAGCGGCGTGCAGATCGTCCCGACGTCTCCCTCGAGCAGCCCCACCGTCGTGTAGGAAGGGCCGGGCGTCTTCTTGTGGATGACGTGCGCCGTCCGCTGCCCGTCCTCGTAGACGCGGACGCCGAAGCACAGGAGGCCGGCGTCCGGGTTCGCGGCGAGGTGCTCCTCGGCCGCCGCGAGGTAGCCCGGCTCGAAGAGGTCATCCGCGTCGAGGAACGCGATCCAGATCCCGCGCGCCTCGCGTACTCCGCGG
This sequence comes from Acidobacteriota bacterium, assembly GCA_016716715.1. Taxonomy (NCBI): domain Bacteria; kingdom Pseudomonadati; phylum Acidobacteriota; species Acidobacteriota bacterium. The sequence continues at coordinate 226,231 of JADJVE010000006.1, forward strand.
TTTCGGGCAGCCGACGGCCCGGCGTTCGGGCCCGTGAAGACGCGGACGGCCGCCCCAAACCCCTCGGCGACCGCCCGGGTGGCGTCCACCGAGCCGTCATCCACGACGACGACCTCGAGGGGGCCGGGGACCTGCGCGAGAGCGCTCCGGACGGCCTCGCCCAGGGTCTTCTCGGCGTTGAAGGCGGGGATCACGACGCTGTACGTCCGCGGCGGACTGGGGTCGCCCATGGTCTCCAGTCTAGGCGCGAAGCCCCCGGGATGATTCAACCGCTTCGTTGCCCGGGCCCTGCCCGGCCCCTATGATTCGCGCCCGAACAAAGGAGGACGCTCATGCCCAGCGCCAAGCCCACGGTCCCCGAAGGCGGCCAGAAGATCACGATTTCCGGCGGGAAACTCCATGTTCCCGACCACCCGGTCATCCCGTTCATCGAAGGCGACGGGACCGGCCCGGACATCTGGCGCTCCTCGGTGCGCGTGCTCGACGCCGCGGTGGCGAAGGCCTACGGCGGCAAGCGCCGGATCGAGTGGATGGAGGTCCTTGCGGGCCAGAAGTCCTTCGACAAGCTCCAGACGTGGCTCCCGGACGAGACGATCGACGCGTTCCGCGAGTTCCTCGTCGGCATCAAGGGCCCCCTCACGACCCCGATCGGCGGCGGCATCCGCTCGCTGAACGTCGCCCTCCGCCAGCTCCTCGACCTCTACGTGTGCCTCCGCCCCGTGCGCTGGTTCCAGGGCGTCCCCTCTCCCGTGAAGCACCCCGAGAAGGTGAACATGGTCATCTTCCGGGAGAACACCGAGGACATCTACGCGGGCATCGAGTTCGCGGCCGGCACCGACGACGCGAAGAAGTTCGCCGAGTTCCTCAAGACGAACTTCCCGGCGCAGTACAAGAAGCTCCGCTTCCCCGCGACGACCGGCTTCGGCGTGAAGCCCGTCTCGCAGGAAGGCAGCGAGCGCCTCGTCCGCGCCGCGATCGAGTACGCCATCAAGAGCAAGTCCAAGAGCGTCACGTTCGTCCACAAGGGCAACATCATGAAGTTCACGGAAGGCGCGTTCCGGAACTACGGCTACGCCCTCGCGGAGAAGGAATTCGCCGGGCAGACGTACACGTGGGACCAGTGGGAGCGCACGAAGAAGGACAAGGGCGAGGCCGCCGCGAACGCCGAGCAGAAGGCCGAGCTCGCGAAGGGCAAGATCCTCATCAAGGACGCCATCGCCGACATCACGCTCCAGCAGGTCCTCACGCGCCCCGACGAGTTCGACGTCATCGCGACGCTGAACCTCAACGGCGACTACCTCTCGGACGCCCTCGCGGCGCAGGTCGGCGGCATCGGCATCGCGCCGGGCGGCAACGTGAACTACGTGACGGGCCACGCCGTCTTCGAGGCGACGCACGGCACCGCGCCGAAGTACGCGGACCTCGACAAGGTCAACCCGGGCTCCGTCATCCTCTCCGGTGAGATGATGCTGCGGTACATGGGCTGGACCGAGGCGGCCGACCTCATCCTCAAGGGGATGGACGGCGCGATCCGGGCCAGGACCGTCACGTACGACTTCGCCCGCCAGATGGACGGCGCCACCGAAGTCTCGTGCAGCAAGTTCGGAGACGCCATCATCGCCCACATGGGCTAGGAGACCGCCACATGAACGTCCTCGTCCTCGGAGGCACCGGCACCGTCGGATCCCACGTGGTCCGGGAGCTTCTCAAGAGGGGCGCGGACGTTTCGGTCCTGACCCGCGACGTGAAAAAGCCGCTCGCGGCCGGCGCCAAGCCGGTCGCGGGCGATCTCCTCGATCCCGCGACGATCCGCTCGGCGTTCGCGGGCCGCGACGCGGTCTTCCTCCTCACGGCACTGGGCGCGGGCGAGTGTCACGAGGGCCTCATGGCCGTCAACGGCTGCCGGCTCGGCGGCGTGAAGAAGGTCGTGTTCCTCTCCGTTCACCGCGTGGACGAGGCACCGCACCTGCCGCACTTCGGCGCGAAGCTCCCGATCGAGACCGCGATCAAGGCTTCGGGGATCCCGTTCACGATCCTCCGGCCGAACAACTTCTACCAGAACGACCTCTGGTACAGGGACGCCATGCTTTCCTACGGCGTCTACCCGCAGCCATTCGGGGACGTCGGCCTCTCGCGCGTGGACGTGCGCGACATCGCCGAGGCGGCCGCGCTCGCGCTCACGACGGACGCGGCGAAGGACGAGACGGTCAATCTCGTCGGGCCGGAGCTCCTGACCGCGACAGGCACGGCCGCGACCTGGGGCGGCGTCCTCGGGCGCAAGATCGCCTACGGCGGGAACGACCTCGACGCGTGGGAGAAGGCGTCGCTCGCATTCCTGCCGGCCTTCGCCGTGTTCGACTTCCGGCTCATGTACCAGTTCTTCCAGGAGAAGGGCCTCAAGGCGGCTCCCGAGGACGTCGCGCGCCTCACGGCGCTCCTCGGCCACGCGCCGCGCCGCTTCGACGAGTTCGCGGCCGAGACCGCCCGCGCCTGGAGCGCCTGAGCTTCACGGTAGGATCGCGCCCATGAAGAAGGGCGCACGGCCTCTCGTCGGGGTCGTCATGGGCTCCACCTCCGACTGGGAGACGATGCGGCACGCCGCCGAGACTCTGGAGCGCTTCGGCGTTCCGTACGAGAAACGCGTCGTCTCGGCTCACCGGACGCCGAAGCTCCTCGCGTCGTACGCCGCCGACGCCGAGGCACGCGGCCTCGAGGTCATCGTCGCGGGAGCGGGCGGCGCCGCGCACCTGCCCGGCATGCTCGCGGCGCAGACGGCCGTGCCCGTCCTCGGTGTCCCCGTCGAGAGCCGCGCGCTGAAGGGCCTCGACTCCCTCCTCTCGATCGCCCAGATGCCCGCCGGCGTGCCCGTCGGCACGCTCGCGATCGGAAAGTCCGGCGCGACGAACGCGGGCCTCCTCGCCGTCGCGATCCTGTCGAACAGCCGGCCCGCGCTCCGCAGGAAGCTCACGGCCTTCCGATCAAAACAGACCCGGAGGGTCTTGCAGTCCCGGCTGCCGTGAAGATCGTCCCGCCCGGCTCGACGGTCGGCATCCTCGGGAGCGGCCAGCTCGGCCGCATGTTCGCGTTGTCGGCCCGGGCGATGGGCTACCGCGTCCACACGTACTCGCCCGAGGAGGACTCTCCGACGGGACACGTCGCCGACGTAGAGGTCTCCGCGCCATACGACGACCTCGACCGGCTCAAGGAGTTCGCGAAGGGCCTCGACGTCCTCACGTTCGAGTTCGAGAACGTCCCGAGGGCGGCGCTGGACGCGCTCGAATCTCTCGTTCCCATTCGGCCCGGCGCGGAAGCTCTTTTTGTTTCTCAGAATAGAGAGAGAGAAAAGGAGTTTCTTAGAAAGGTGAATGTCCCCGTCGCGCGGTGGGCCATGGTGCGCACGAGCGAGGAACTCGCTTCGGCCCTCTCCTCCGTGGGCGCCCCCTCCGTCCTCAAGACGGCCGCATTCGGGTACGACGGGAAGGGCCAGGCGAGGGTTCATTCGAAGAATCTCTCGGAGGCGGATTCGGCATGGGCCGCTCTCGGTCGTGTGTCGTGCGTCCTGGAGGCGTTCGTGGACTTCCAGCGCGAGGTCTCCGTCATCGCGGCACGCGGTCTCGACGGCGAAGTCGCCTTCTTTCCCGTCTTTGAGAACGAACACTCCCGCCACATCCTCGACGTGACGACGGCCCCCGCCCCTCTTACCCATTCAGAAGAAACTCTTGCTCACGAGATCGCAAGGACGATCCTCGACGCGCTCTCCTACGTCGGCGTCCTCTGCATCGAGCTTTTCCACACCGCCGACGGCCGCCTCCTCGTGAACGAGATCGCGCCGCGCCCGCACAACTCCGGGCACCTCACGATCGACGCCTGCGTGACGAGCCAGTTCGAGCAGCAGCTGCGCGCCGTCTGCGGCCTGCCGCTCGGCTCGACGGAGCTGCTCCGTCCTGCCGCGATGGCGAACCTGCTCGGCGACCTCTGGGCCGGCGGCCCGCCGCGCTGGGAGAAGGCCTGCGCCGTGCCGGGCGTCGCCCTCCACCTCTATGGCAAGAAGGAGCCCCGGCCGGGCCGGAAGATGGGCCACCTGACGGCTCTCGCAGCGTCACCCGAGGAGGCGCGCCGAAAGGCGCTCGACGCGCGGGCGTCCCTCCTGCGCTAAATTCGCCGGGCCATGACGAAACGCACGCCGCTCGCTCTCGCTCTCCTGCTCGGCTCCGGCCTCGCCGCGGCCGCCGGCATCCCCGAGACGCTCGACGCCACGAACTACAGGCGCCTCTCGCCGAGCCTCGCCGTCGCCGGCAGGCCGTCGCCCGAGGCCCTCGCGAAGCTCAAGGAATCCGGCTTCCGGACCGCGATCGACCTGCGACAGCCCGCCGAGGGCGTCTCGATCACGCGCGAGGCGGTCGAGGCGCAGGGTCTGGCCTTCGCCTCCGTCCCCGTCTCCCCCGACACGTTCTCGCTGGCCGACGTCCAGAAGGTCGAGGCCGTCCTCGGCGACCAGAAAGCCGCGCCCGTCCTCCTCTTCTGCTCCTCGAGCAACCGCGTCGGGGGCGTGATCGCCGTCATCGAGTACCGGAGGGGGCGCTCGAAGGACGAGGCAATCGCCGAGGGAAAGAAGGCCGGCCTGAAGAGCTCCGCAATGGAGAAGGCCGCCCTGCGCGTGATGGACCAGACACCGGCGGCCGCCGCGAAGGGCGCGAAGTAGCCCTCAGGCTGCCGGGCCCGCGGCGAGCGCGTCCACGACGCGCTCGAGCTTCATTCCCCGGCTCCCCTTCACGAGAAGCACGTCACCCGGCGCGAGGCACGGGCGGAGCCACGCGAGCAGCGGCTCCATCTCGGTGAAATGCGCGGAAGATGACGAGGAAGAAGAAGAGCGGAATTCTTCGAAGGTGAGGGAGGAACGCGGCCCGAAAAATGCCGCCAGCTCGACGCACTTCAGCGCGTTTCTCCCCAGCCTTCGATGCTCCTCCTCTTCGGCGCTCCCCAGCTCCAGCATGTCGCCGAGCACCGCGACCGCCCTCCCTTTCCCACCTGCCACGAGCGACGCCAGCGTCGCGAGCGCGGCCTCCATGGAGGTGGGCGAGGCGTTGTAGCAGTCGTCGAGGATCGTGACCCCGCCAATGCCCGCGACGACACGTGAGCGGTGCGAATACGGGCGGGCTGAGGAGAGACCCCGGGAGATTTCTTCGAAAGTGAAAGAGAGCGCCCGCGCCACGGCCGCCGCTGCGGCCGCGTTCATCGCGTTGTGCTCCCCCACGAACCCCAGCGTGACCTCGCACCTGCTGCGCTGCAGCTTCATGCCGCCGAGCGAACGGGCCGCTCCGGCATCCCCCTCCCATTCTTCACCTTCTAAGAGAATCTTCTGGCCTTCCATTCCGAGGGAAGTCGACTCGAGAAGACGAACGTCCGCCAAGGGACTCCGGCCAAAGAAGATCTTCTTCACGCCGACCGCGGCGCGGTCCGCCTGCGCCACGCAGCGCGCGTCGTCCGCGTTGACGACCGCGAAGGAGCCCGGGAGGAGGCCGCGATAGAGCTCCCCTTCGGCGTCCGCCACGCCGTCGAGGTCTCTCAGGAACTCGAGGTGCTCGGCCGCGACGAGCGTGACGACGCCCGCGTCCGGCCGCGCGATCGCCGTGAGCCGCGCCAGCTCGCCCGGCGCCGACATCCCGAGCTCGAGGACGGCCGCGCGGTGCTCCGGCGCCATCCGGAAGACCGTCAGCGGGACGCCGATCTCGTTGTTGAGGTTTCCCTCCGTCGCGAGCGCCGGGCCGCGCGTCCTCAGGATCGACGCGAGCATTTCCTTCGTCGTCGTCTTGCCGTTGGAGCCCGCGACCGCCGCGACGGGGATCGCGAAGCGCCGGCGGTGGAACGCCGCGAGCGCGCCGAGGGCCCGGAGCGTGTCGTCCACCTCGAAGAAAGGAAGACCCGGCACGGCCGGCGTGCCCTTCCGGACGACGGCCGCGCCGGCGCCCTTCGCCTTCGCCTCTGCGAGGAACGCGTGCGCGTCGAAGCGCTCACCCTTCAGGGCGACGAACAGCGCGCCGGGCGGGATCGCGCGCGTGTCCGTCGAGACGGACGGGAAGGCCGCCGGCGCGCCCGCGGGCGCGGGGGCGCCGAGCGCGCCCGCGACGTCCGTGGCGGAGAAGAGGGGCTCAGTCGAGGCCGTGGCGCGTCTCCTCGAGGATGTAGTCGACGACGGCCGGGAGGCTCTTCGTCCGCTCGAACACTTCGAGCTGGCGGTCCGCGCCGGTCCTTCTCTGCACGATCGTGTGGACGTACTCCACTTCCTTCCGCGAGCCGAGCTCGTCGAGGACGTCGTCCACGAACTCGAGCAGCTCGCCGAGGAGGTCCGTGAACGGGACTTCCTCCTTCTTGCCGAAGTCGATGAGCTTCCCGTCGATCCCGAAGCGTGCGGCCCGGTACTTGTTCTCGCTGATGAGGGCGCGCGAGTAGAGGCGGTACGAGAGGTTCTTGTCGTGGAGCTTCCAGAGCTTGACGGTGATGGCCTGGAAGAGCGCGGCGAGACAGATCGTCTCGTCCACGCGCATCGGGATGTCGCAGATCCGGTACTCCAGCGTCGGGAAGAACGGGTGCGGGCGCACGTCCCACCAGATCTTCTTCGGGTTGTCGATGCAGTTCGTCTTCACGAGGGTCTCGACGTAGCCCATGTAGTCGGCCCACGAGGCGAACTGGTCCGGGATGCCCGTGCGCGGGAACCGGTCGAACACCTTCGCGCGGTAGCTCTTCCAGCCCGTGTCGCGCCCGCCCCAGAAGGGCGAGTTCGTCGAGAGCGCGAAGACGTGCGGGAGGAAGTAGCGCGCGGCGTTCTGGAGCGCGATCCGCGTCTCGTCGTGCTCGACCGCGACGTGGACGTGCAGGCCGAAGATGAGGTTGCCGCGCGCGACGGTCCCGAGGTCGTAGAGGATGCGCTCGTAGCGCGGGCTCGGCGTCACGGGAACCTCGGACCAGTGCGTGAACGGGTGCGTCCCGGCGGCGCCGATCGCGAGGCCCGCCTCGCCCGTCAGGCGCACGAGCTCGCGCCTGAGGTTCGTCGAGTCCGCGCGCGCCTCGGCGATGTTGCGGCAGATTCCCGTCCCGACCTCGATGACGGACTGGTGGAACTCGCGCTTGATCTTGTCCTTGAGGCGCGACTCGCCCTCCGCGAAGAGCTCCTGGATGTGGGCCTTCAGCGCTCGCGTCTCGGGGTCGACGATCTGGAACTCTTCCTCGATTCCGAGGGTGAAGGACGGGCGGGGCGCGCCCATGGCGTGGCTCTCCGTCTCACTTCACGAGGCCGAGGAGGGCCGGCCACGTGCCGGTCGCCTCGAACGGCCGCGAGTTCTTCGCGCGGTCGACGAGGTACTCCGCCATCGCCTTCACGATCCACTGGAAATTCTCCTCGCCGACCGACGCGCGGTCCGCGTCGGGTGCGCAGTTCATGAAGTCGATCGCGTAGGGCACTCCGTCGCGCACGGCGAACTCCACCGTGTTGAGGTCGTACCCGAGAGCGTTGCAGAGTGCGAGCGCATCGCGCGTCACCCGCTCGGCCATGGCCGCCGGAACCGGCTTTCCCAGCACGGCGGCGTACCGCATCGCGTGCGGCTCCTTCGGCGCGTACGGCATGATCTTCACCCGCGAGCGTCCCACGACGTAGCAGCGGTAGTAGTCCGTGAACTCGATGGCCTCCTGCGCCATCATCTCGAGGTCCCGCGTCTTGTCGTACGCCGCGAAGAAGTCCTCCGGCGTGTCGCACTTGTAGACGTCCTTCCACCCGCCCCCGTTCGCGGGCTTCATGAAGATCGGGAAGCCGAGATACGCGAACACCCGGTCCCAGTCCACGAGGTCGAGGTTCCGGAAGGACGTGGCGGTCGTGTTCGGCGGGTTCTCCTTGTGCGGGAGGAGGACCGTCTTCGGGACGGCGACGCCCGCCGCGAGCGCGACGAGGTTGTCGAAGTACTTGTCGTCGGCGCACCACCAGATCGGGTTGTTCACGACCTGGGCTCCGCGCGCGACCGCGCACTTGAGGAACGTCCGGTAGAACGGAACCTCGTGGCTGATGCGGTCGAGGATCACGGCGTCCTCGAAGGACTGCTCCTGGACGAGGACCGAGATCTTGACGGGCCCCGCCTCGACGTCGTCGCCGCTCTTCGCGGCCATCTCGTTGATCTCGTTCATGAGCGCCCACGGGAACGTGTCTTCCATCCCGAACAGAACGCCGATCCTCTTTCGTGCCATGAGTGCCCCCTCGCGTCGCGCGCCGCATCCTAGCGGAGGCGCGCGACGGGCCGCAAACGCGCCGCGCTAGACTGCGCCCCCATGAAACGCGAATACGGCTCGTGGAAAAGCTCCGCGCTCTCGCGCCCGATGGAATACCTCTGGTTCGGGGACCGCGGGCGCCCCGTTCTCATGTTCCCGACCTCGATGGGGCGCTTCTACCAGAACGAGGACTTCGGCCTCACGGGCGCGCTCGCCGACAAGGTCGACGCCGGCTTTCTCCAGCTGGTCTGCGTGGATTCCGTGGACGAGGAGAGCTGGTACAACAAGAACGCGCACCCGCGCGACCGCGCCCGGCGCCACGACGACTACGACCGCTACCTGCGCGACGAGATGCTCCCGTACATCGAGAGCCGCGCCGGCGGGAACGTCGTCACGGTCGGCGCGAGCTTCGGCGCGTACCACGCGGCGAACCTCGCGGGCCGGTACCCCGGGCGCGTGACGAAGGCGATCTGCTTCTCCGGCCTCTACGACGTGTCGCGCTATCTCGACGGCTACTGGGACGACCTTTGCTACTACCACACGCCCAACGCCTACATTGCAAACATGGACGACGCGTGGAAGGAGAAGCTGCGGGCCGTCGAATGGGTCGTCGCGACGGGTGAGCAGGACTCCCTGATCCGCGACAACCGCGATTTCGCGGCGCTGCTCTCGCGGCAGGGTCAGAGAATCCAGGCCGAGTTCTGGCCCGGCGTCTTCGGGCACGACTGGCCGTTCTGGAACGAGCACGTCCGCCGCTTCATCTGACCCGGGCGGTCAGGCGGGCTTCGCGCGAAGCTCCTTGAGGCGTTTCTCGGCCTGGGCGCCCTTCTGCCGCGCCTCGTCCGCCTCGGCCTTCGGCCCGAGGACGCCCTTGACCGCGGCGAGCGCGCGCCAGGCTTCCGGCCGGAACGGGGCGCTGCGCGTCGTCTCCTGCGCCGCCTCGAGGGACTCCTCGAAGTCGCCGCGCCTCTCGAGGAGGCGCGCGAGCGCGACGCCGATCTCCCACGACTTCGGGAAGGCGTCCTTCCCGTCCCTCAGCACCGAGACCGCGGTCTCGGCACGCCCCGTCCACTCGCGGTAGCGCGCGAGCGTCACGAAGTCGCCCGGCTCGCGCACCGCCGGATCGGCGACCGCCCGCTCGAAGAAGCTCATCGCCGTGTCGTCGACGACGCGGCGCCCCCCGGTCTCGACGCCCAGGATGAAACCCTCCGCGAACGCGAGCGCGCGCGTTCGCGCGAGGCTCGTGCTCTCCGGGTGCGCCGCGAGCGCCTTGTTGCACAGGGCGAGGCAGCCCGCGTACTCCTTGAGGCGCAGGAGACCGCGCGCCTCGGTCTCGGCGGCCGCGCGCCTCAGTGCGGCGTCGCCGCCCTCGGGGAACCCGGCGAGCTCCGCCTTCGCTTCGGCCCAGCGCTCGAGGCCCTGCAGGGCGCGCGCCCGGATCACCCGGGGCCTGGGGTCCCTCGGCGAAAGATTCCGCGCCTCCGCGGCGAGCGCGAGCGCCTCGTGGAGCCCCGCGAGCTGCTCCGGCAGACGGGTCTCCGGGACGGCCGCGGCCTGGTGGAGGAGCTGTGCAGCCGCGTCGAGGAGCGTTCCGGCGTCCCGCCGACCCGCGAGCCTCTGGCGCGCCGTCGCGACCGCGTCCGACGAGAGACCCTGGGCGCCTTGCGCGGCGAGGAGAAGGTCGAGAAGGCCCGCGTCGGTCTTGTGCAGGAGGAGGCCCGTGCGTGCCGCGCGCTCGGCAAGGCTCGGGTTGCCGAGGCGCAGGTGCGCGTCCGCAAGGAGCGCGAACATGTCCGACGGCTTGTCCGTCGCGGCCGAAAGGGCGTCGAGGGCGGTGACGGCCTCGGCGGGGCGGTCGAGCTTCAGGAGGCTTCGCGCGAGCGTGATCGCCGAAGTCTGCTGGAGCGGGTCGTCCGGGTGCTCCCGCACGACCGACGGAAGGACGACGCGGGAGAGAATCGCGACCGCGCCGGCCCAGTCTTCCTTCTCCGCGAAACGCAGCGCCTCGTCCAGCTCCTTCTTGGCGCCGCGGATGTCGACCGTCGAGCCGCCGCGGCCCGTCACCATGGCGCCGGTCGCGACCTTCGCGCGCAGCGTGTCGCTGCGCACCTCGGAGGCCTGGTAGCGCATCTTCGGAACGAACCGGCCGATCTTCAGCTCGCGCCTGAGGGACGCGTTCAGGACGTCCGTGGCGAACGACTTCCAGTCCGGGTAGCGGCCGTGCCGCTCGCGCTCGAGCCCGCGCATGATGATGTCGTCGGCGCCGAACGTGGAGCGGCGGAACATCCCGGAGGCGAGGCGCGAAGGCTCGTTGCGGATCTTTGCGCCGCGGATCTCGTGCCAGTCGCCCGTGAAGGGGACGCGCCCGGTCTCCCACTCGTACATGAGGCAGCACAGGCTGTAGATGTCCGACCGCACGTCGAGCGGCACGCCCCCGAGGAGCTGCTCGGGCGAGGCGTACGCCGCGGTGCCGTAGATGACCATCGAGCCGTCCGCCGCGGCCGGGTCGATCTCGCCGCGCGTCCCCGCGATCCCCCAGTCCGACACCGCGGCGCGGTGCAGGTCGTCGATCAGGATGTTCTCGGGCTTGAGGTCGAGGTGGAGGATTCCGTGCTCGCGGTGGGCCCACTCCAGCGCACCCGCGATGCGCACGATCGTCCGGTAGAAGACCTCCGGGTCCTTTTCCGAAAGGTGCGGCCGGAGGTTCCCGCCGTTCATCCAGCGCGAGCACACGACCGGGGTGTCCTTGTACGTGAAAACGCAGAGCGCCTCGACGATTCCGTCGCAGACCGACAGCTTCAGCCAGGTCTGGAGCTCGACGAGGAAGCGCTCGAAGGCCTCGCCCTGCTTCTCGCCCGCCGGCAGCGCCTTCACGGCGAACGCCGGGCCCTGGCCCTGGCGGACCTTCGCGCAGACGCCCATCCCGCCGCGGATGACGTCGACGACCGTGAACGTGTTGGAGGCGAGCCCCTGCGCCCGTGCCAGCTCCGGCAGGGTCAGTTCTTCGCCTGAACGAAACAAAGTCACCTGTATCCAATTCTCTCACCAGCCGCAGCCGGCGTTACCATCGGCGCTTCGATGACGCGCCCCGCCTCACGGACCGCCCGCGCCGCCGCCGTCCTCTCCGCCCTCTTCACCGCCCTCGCCCTGCCAGCCCGGGCCCAGAACGCGGACTTCGTGTGGTACGGCGGCTCGATCCTCGCGGGCAGGGACGCGCGTCCCGAAGCCCTCGCCGTGAAGGACGGGAAGATCGTGGCGCTCGGGACGCGGGCCGACGTCGAGAAGAAGTGGAAGGGAAAGTCGACCCTCCCGATCGACCTGAACGGCCAGACCCTCGTCGCGGGCCTCGTCCCGACGCCCGTGCCGACGCCGCCCCCCGCCGCGCCGCCGAAGGGTCAAGCAAAGAGCGCGGCACGCATCGAGAAGCCGGTCCGGGCGACGCCCACGCCGGCCCCGAAGCCGACGCCGACGCCCTCGCAGCCGCGGGAACCCGCTCCGCCGCTCGAGGCGCTGGGGGCCGACGTGTCGCCGCCGCCGCCCGGCCTCCCTTACACGATCGCATCGGTCCGCGACGCGCTCAAGATGTGGGTCCTTCGCTCGAGCCTCCCGAAGCGGCATCGCGTCGTCGTCGGATTCGGCTACGACGAGACGAAGCTCGCGGAGAACCGCCCGCCCACGCGCGAGGAGCTCGACACGGTCTCCGCCACCCTGCCCGTCATCGTCGTGTCGAAAACCGGAGACGCCGGCGCGTACAACACGCTCGCCCTGCAGCGGGCCGGGATCTCGTGGCGCACGAAGGACCCGCCGGGCGGCACGATCGTCCGCCGCGGGCGCATCCAGGAGCCGAACGGCGCCCTCACGGGCTCCGCGCACGCGGCGGCCTTCGCGAAGCTCGTTCCGCGCCTCGACGAGAAGGAACGCGCCCGCCTCCACGCGGAGAGTGTCCGGCTGAACACGCCCGAGGAGCCCGAGGCCGCGCCGGCCGTGGCCGTAGTCGTCCAGACCCCCGCGCCCGCTCCGGTCCCGACGCCCGCCCCGACGCCGGCCGTCGCCGCGGCCGCGACGGAGCCCGCGCCCGCGGCGCGCGACGCGGGGTCCGAGGCCCTCGCCGCGCTCGTCGCGGACGTCCTCGCCGGGACGTCGGCGCTCGAGATCGGCCGCCCGGCCGACATGTCCGTCCTCTCGGACGACCCGGCCGCCGCGGACCCCGCCCGGCGCGCCGCGATCAAGGTCGTCGAGGAGGTCCGGAAGGGGCGCACCGTCTGGCGGCGGGACACGACGCGCCGCTGAGTCTCCGCGGGCTGGTTCCGGCGTAGGATCGGTCCCCACGCCGTGTCCACAGGAGATTTCATGCGAAACAGAATCATTCTCGCGGCGGCGTTCGCCGCCCTCGCGCTCCCCGTCCGCGCGCAGGAATTGAAGGTCGAAGAGCACGTCCTCCCGAACGGGATGCGGCTCGTCCTCGTCCCGCGCGCCGACGAGCCGTCGGTCGCCGCGGGCTGGGTGGCCCACGTCGGGAGCGCGAACGAGCGCCCCGGCATCACGGGCATCAGCCACCTCTTCGAGCACATGATGTTCAAGGGGACGAAGACGATCGGGTCGAAAGATCCGGCGCGCGACCAGAAGCTCATCGACGAGCAGGAGCGCGTGCGCGGCCTCATGCGCGACGAGGACGCGAAACTGCGTGCCGCCCTCCGGCGCGGCGAGATCGACGACGTCACGAAGCCCGAGAACAAGACGGCCCGGTACAAGGAGCTCGACAAGGAGTTCGACGCGCTCGTGAAGGAGCAGCGCGACCTCCTCGTGAAGAACGAGTTCGACCGGATCTACACGAAGGGCGGCGCGTCGGGCATGAACGCCTCGACGAACACGGACCTCACGCAGTACTTCATCACCGTGCCGAAGAACAAGCTCGAGCTCTGGTTCTGGATGGAATCGGACCGCCTGAGCGCGCCTGTCTTCCGCGAGTTCTACTCCGAGCGCGACGTCGTCTTCGAAGAGCGGCGCCTCAGGACCGAGTCGACGCCGACCGGCCGTCTCGAGGAGGCCTTCGAGGAGATGTTCTGGCACGGCCACCCGTACTCCTGGCCGGTCGTCGGGTACGCCTCGGACATCCCCGCGATCACGAAGGCGCAGGCGGACGAGTACTACGCGCTCTTCTACGCGCCGAACAACATCACGGCCGTCCTCGTCGGCGACTTCGACCCGAAGGAGGCCCTCGCGCTCGCCGCGAAGTACTTCGGGCGCATCCCGCGCGGCAAGAACCCGCCGCCCGAGATGACGCTCCTCCCGCCGAAGTGGGAGGCCGAGATGCGGATGAACGGCGAGGCGGACACGAACCCGCGCGTCGAGGTGAGCTGGCACACCGTGCCCTTCGGGCACAAGGATTCGTACCCGCTCGCCGTCCTCGCGCAGCTGCTGAACGGGCGCACGGGCCGCCTCTACAAGGGTCTCGTCGCGGGCGAGAGCCCGGTCGCGACGAGCGCCCGCGCGAGCGCGTTCGAGCGCAAGTACGCGGGCGAGTTCGGCGTCGAGGCGCAGGTCAAGGACGGGCGAGCCCCCGAGGAGACCGAGCGCGCGATCTACGCCGAGCTCGACAGGATCAAGAAGGACGTCGTCCCGGCCGAGGAGCTCCAGAAGGTCAAGAACAACTCGGCCGCGCAGGCGTTCCGTTCGATGCAAACGAACATGGGCATCCTCTACAACCTCATGGGGAACGACGGGCGCGGCGACTGGAAGGAGTTCCGCGAGGGGCCGAAGAAGATCCAGGCCGTCACGGCCGAGGACGTCCGGCGCGTCGCGCAGACGTACCTCACGAAGGAAAACCGCGGCGTCGCGACGTACACCCGCAAGGGCGGCGCCGCGCCGCGACGGCCGGGCCGACCCGGAGGCCCGCCGCCGGCCGCCGGCGCCCCCGGCATGGAGGCGAAGTAAGCCATGAAGAACGTCCTGAAGGCCGCGGCCGTCTTGTTTGCGTTCGTGTCCGTCTCCTCCCTCGTCCCTTCCGGCGCGGTCCTCGCCGCCGACGCGATTCCCGCGCGGCCCGAGCAGATCGCCGTCAAGCCGCTTGCGTGGGCGCCGCCCGCCGCAAAGGACCGCCGTGTCGTACTCAAGCGGTCCGGCGTCGTGGCGTACCTCGCCGAGAACCACGACCTGCCGCTCGTGAACGTCCAGATTCTCCTCAAGGGCGGCACGTACCTGAACCCGCCCGGCAAGGAGGGGCTCGCCGAGGCGACGGGCTGGCTCCTCGCGCGCGGCGGCACGAAGAAGCGCAAGGCCGAGGACCTCGAGGAGCGCCTCGCGTTCCTCGCGGCGCAGCTCAACCCCGAGCAGGCCGGCGGACGCCCCGGCAGCGGGCGGCCCACGGGATACCTCGACGACCGCGGCGTCGTCACGCTGAACCTTCTCTCGAAGGATCTCGACGAGGGCCTCGCGATCCTCCGCGAAGTCCTCACGGAGCCCGCGTTCCAGGAGGACCGGCTGAGGCTCCGCAAGGAGCAGCTCGTCGCGGAGATGAAGCAGCGGAACGACTCGTCCGCATCGATCGAGGGGCGCGAGCGCTCCGTCCTCCTCAGCGGCGCCGATTTCTACCTGAACAAGTGGGAGACGAAGGCCTCCGTCGACTCCCTCACGCAGGCCGACCTCGCCGCGTTCCACGCGCGCTGGGTCGCGCCCCGTAACATGATCGTCGCGGCCGCCGGGGACTTCAGGAAGGCCGACATGGCCGCGAAGCTCGACGCGCTCCTCGCGAACTGGCCGTTCAAGGGCGAGGCGGCGCCGCCCGTTCCGAAGCCGTCTCACGCGCTCGAACCCGGGACCTTCCTCGTCGACAAGGACGTGAACCAGGGCCGCGTCTCGATCCTCCTTCCCGGGCTCATGCGGACGGACCCGGACTTCATTCCCGCCTCCGTCATGAACGACATCCTCGGGGGCGGCGGGTTCACGAGCCGCATCACGAACCGCGTCCGCTCCGACGAAGGCCTCGCCTACTCGGCCGGCTCCGCCCTCGTGGGCGGCATCTGGTACCCCGGGCGCTTCGGCGCCGCCTTCCAGTCGAAGGTGCGGACGTCCGCGTACGCGTCCGAGATCGTCCTTCAGGAGATGAAGAAGCTGCGCGACGGCGAGGTCTCGGACGAGGAGCTCGAGACCGCGAGGCGCGCCTTCGTGGACACGCTCCCCCGCCGCTTCGCGACACCCGTGCAGGTCGTCGACGGCCTCGCGGACGAGGAGTTCACCGGCCGCTACGCGTCCGACCCGGCCTGGTGGGCCACGTACCAGGCGAAGGTCGAGAAGGTGACGAAGGCGGACGTCTCGCGCGCCGCGAAACGTCTCCTGAAGCCCGAGTCCGCGACGATCCTCGTCGTCGGCCGCAAGTCCGAGCTCCTGAGCCCCGACCCGAAGCATCCCGTGCAATTCCAGGATCTCACCGGCGGCAAGCTCGTCGAGCTTCCCCTGCGCGACCCGCTCACGATGCAGCCCGTCGCGAAGACGCCGGCTCCGGGCGAGAAGAAGTGATCCTTCTCGCCGCCGTTCTGGCCGCTCAGGCCCTCACGCTCGAGAAGGTCTCCGAGCTGCGCATGCCGGTCGCCTACACGTGGCGCGACGCGACGCGCGTCGTGTGGGTCGAGAGCGGCGGACCCGGCGGACCCGACGCGCCGGCCGCGCTCTGGCAAGCCGACGCGGCCACGGGGAAGAAGGCGAAGCTCTTCGACGCCCCTGCCGTGGCGGCCCGCGACGGCAAGGAAAAGAGGCTCTCCCTGCGCGGAGCCGTCTGGACTCCGAAGGGCGATGCGTTCGCCATCTCCTTCGACAACGACCTCTGGCTCGTCACGCCGGGCGGCGAGGCAAAACGCCTCACGAACGACGCCGAGGACGAGACGGTCCCGGCGTGGTCGCCGGACGGAGCGCGTCTCGCGTACGTGAAGAAGCACGACGTCTGGGTCGCCGAAGCCGCGACGGGCAGGGAGACGCGCCTGACGAAGACGGGCTCGGACACCGTCCTGAACGGGTCGCTCGACTGGGTCTACGGCGAGGAGCTCGCCGGGCGCCGCGGCAAGGGCTCGTTCTTCTGGTCTCCCGACTCGTCGGCGATCGCGTACCTCGCGCTCGACCAGGCGCGCGTCCCGACGTACCCGATCGTCGACTACACGCCGACGAACGGAAAGCTCGAGACGCAGCGCTACCCGAAGGCCGGCGACCCGAACGCCGTGCCGTCCGTCCACGTCGTGGACCTCGCGGGCAACGAGACGGCCTCGTTCGCGCCGTCGCCGGACGACGTCTACGTCGCCCCCGAGATGTCCTGGACCCAGGACGGCAAGAACCTCTGCTTCCTGCTCCTCGACCGCCCGCAGACGCACCTCGGCGTCTGGCTCCTCCCGCGGGCGGGGGGGACGCCGAAGAGGCTCCTCGAGGAGAGCGACACCGCGTGGATCAACGCGATTACTCCGCCGCACTTCCTGAAGGACGGCTCCTTCGTGCTCCTCTCCGAGAGGAGCGGCTACTTTCACCTCTACCGCCACGCTGCCGACGGCTCCGTGAAGAACGCGATCACGAAGGGCGCGTGGATGGTGGATGCCACAAGGCTGGACGTTCCGTGGAGCGTCGACGAGAGGATGGGCAACGTCTGGTTCCGCGCGACGACGGCAGACCCGCGCGAGCGGCAGGTCTTCGTCGCGAAGCTGGACGGCTCGTCCACGACGCGCGCGACCGCCGAGCCGGGCGTGCACACGCCCGTCTTCGCGCCGGGAGGGGCGTACTTCGTCGACACGTCCTCGAGCGCGACGGCGCCGCCCCGGACGGTCGTGCGCTCGGCCTCCGGAGCCGTTGCGGCCGTCGTGGACGACAAGCCGCACCCGCTCGCCGAGTTCGACACCGGCACGGTCGAGTTGGGCACCTTCACGGGGTCCGACGGGACGCTCTTCTACACCCGCCTCGTGAAGCCGTCGAGCTTCGACCCGTCGAAGAAGTACCCCGT
This sequence comes from Acidobacteriota bacterium, assembly GCA_016716715.1. Lineage (NCBI taxonomy): Bacteria > Pseudomonadati > Acidobacteriota > Acidobacteriota bacterium. The sequence goes on from JADJVE010000006.1 coordinate 243,458, forward strand.
CGTCGTGTACGTCTACGGGGGCCCGCACACGCAGCTCGTCCAGAACGCGTGGGCGCCGGTCCTCGATTCGTACCTCGCCTCGAAGGGCTTCCTCGTCTGGACGATGGACAACCGCGGCTCATGGGGGCGCGGGCACGCGTTCGAGACGTCGCTTCTGAGGAACATGGGCGCGCAGGAGCTCAAGGACCAGCTCGAGGGCGTCGCCGAGCTGAAGAAGCGGCCGTACGTCGACGGCGCGCGGATCGGAATCACGGGCTGGTCGTACGGCGGGTACATGACGCTCTACGCCGCGACGCACGCGGGCGCGACGTTCAAGTGCGCGGCCGCGGGCGCGCCCGTCGTGGACTGGACGCTCTACGACTCGATCTACACCGAGCGCTACATGAAGACGCCGAAGGAGAACCCCGACGGGTACAAGGCGTCGTCGCCGCTCCTGGCCGCGAAGAACCTCGGGGCCAAGCTCGTGATCTTCCACGGGACGTCGGACGACAACGTGCACATGCAGAACACGATGAGGTTCGCCGACGAGCTCATGAAGGCGCGCAAGGACTTCGTCTTCGTGCCGCTCCCGCGCCAGGCCCACGGCCCGCGCGGCGAAGCGCTTCTCTACCGGAACCAGCGGCTCGTGGAGTGGTTCGAGCAGAACCTTTAGGGGAGGAACCCAGAACCGGCCGGGAGCGCCGCAGGATTCTTGAAGACAGAAGGAATCGAGCGCCATGAAAGTGGACCGGAAAACGGGCGAGCCGATCCTCTTCGAGTTCCGCAGGTTCGTGTTGAGCGGAGCGCTGCAGGTGAACGTCGCGTTCGAGACGTTTCCTTGGCGTTCCTTCCTGCTCGGTTTCGTCGTATTACTTTCTCTGCTCGCCCTCTTTGGGCCCGAAGGCGGTCTCGTCGGTTTGCCTGTGCTCTGCGCGCTCGTCCTCGTGGAGATGTGGAATCGCCGGGACTTCGCAACACCGCGGCGCATCGTCAGTCGGTCCGGCATTCTCGGAGAAAGACGCATCGAAATCCCCTTTGAAGAGATCGAGCGCGTCGAATTCGCGGTCTATCCGAACTTCCCAGAGAGAGCCATGGACATCGGCGAAGTCACGATCCTCGGAGACCGCATTGCACTGACATTCTCGGGAATTCGCCAGCCTGGAGAGATCGCGCAGCATCTTCTCGATCTCAAAAACAGAGACCAGGTTCGGAACGAAATCGTCTCAGGAGCAGGCATGTGAGTCCCTCGCCGAGAACCCGTTCGCGGGGATCGGGCTCGGGCAGCGACCCTCATGGGACGATCGCGAAGCGCCCCAGGCGGAGCGGCCGATAAAGAGAGAAGTCGCGTCGGTCCAGCGTGAAGACGCGCCGGATCTTTTCTCTTTCGGCGACGCGGACGAGAGCCGCGTCCGCGAGGTCCATGGGCAGATCGCGATACTTCCGCATCAGTTCCCCGATCCGGGGGGCGTCAGCCTCGTCGAGAGGAAGCAGCCGCAGCGAACCCTCCTCGAGCATCGACCAGAGAGCGCGCTGGGCGGGCCAGGAGAAACGCAGCAGGTACATCGCCTCCGTGAGGGCCGGCCAGACGGTGACCATCGGGCCCTGCAGCGTTCGCGTGGCCGCGACACACCGCTCGTGGTTGCGGTCGCCGGCGTGGACGAGCGCGACGAGAGGCCCGGCGTCCGTCAGGATCATCGGGCCTTCTTCCGCCGGGGGCGCGGCGCGGCGGCGCCTGCGGCCCCCTTCTCGCGGGCCAGCAGCGCATCGTGAAACCGCTCGCCCGTCTTCTCCGAGAGGTCCGCCGGTCCCCCTGTGGCGACCCCCACCCAGGGCGCAATGGCGTCGTAGAGATTGCGAGCGCGCCGCGCCTTTCGCTGGCGCCCGTATGCCGCGATTGCCTCCCGGATCACGTCGGACTTCGTCCTGTCCGCGTCCCGGGCCAGTCGTTCCACGAGCCGCCCCGTCTTTTCGTCGAGCCTCACGCTGGTCGGCATGGCCGCCTCCGTACTACAGAAGCGTACTACAGGTGGCCCGAGCCGGCACGGGCCGGGGGACCGCTCGTCAGGCCGATTTCGGCGTCACGGCGACCGGGACGGAGCCCCTCACCGCCTTCGAGACGATGCAGTACTTCTCCGCGAGGGCGAGCGACTTCTCGACGTCTGCCCGGCGCCCTTCGAGGAGCGCGGCCGGGACGTGCGGAAAGAGGTCGATCCGCGTGACGTGGAATCCGCCCGCGGGATCTTTCTCGAGCCGGGCCTCGGCGTCGAGGCGCGGCTCGGCGATCCCGAGCTTCAGTTTTTCGACGAAGATCGCCCACGTCTGGAGGAAGCAGGTCGTCACCGCCGCGAGGAGGAGCTCCTCGGGGTTGGCCGTGCCCCCCTTCCCGTCGAGGGCCGGCGCCCCGGTGTGTACGGCCGCGAACGAGCCGTCTGCGTTAGCGAGGCGGCCCTCTTTGGCCGAGGAGTCCCAGGATGCCGAGATCGAAAAGGTCGTGACGCCTTCCATCGCTGTCCTTTCGGGGCCGTTCAGGGCCGGAGCACGAGGAGCCGCGGCTCCGTGAACTCTTCCATCGCGTAGGCCGGGCCCTCGCGCCCGACACCCGACTCCTTGACGCCGCCGTACGGCATGCGGTCGGCGCGCCACGTTGGGACGTCGTTCACGAGAACCGCGCCCACTTCGAGAACGTCGAAGGCGCGCTGAATGCGCCCGAGGTCGTTCGTGAAGATCCCGGCCTGCAGGCCGTACTTCGAATCGTTCACGCGCGAAAGAGCCTCGTCCCACGACTCGTAGGACGAAAGCGTCACGATCGGCGCGAAGACCTCCTGCGCCTCGACCTTCATGTCGCGTGTCGTGCCCGCGAGGATCGTCGGGGCGACCACGGAGCCGGTCAGCGTGCCGCCCGCGAGGACGCGCGCGCCGCCCGCGACCGCCTCCTCGATCCACGCCGCCGCGCGCGAAGCCTCCTCCGGAGCGATCATCGGCCCGACGTCCGTCTTCGCGTCGAGCGGGTCCCCGACGGCGAGGGCCGCCGTCTTCGCGAGGAGCTTCGCGCGGAACGCCTCGAAGACGTCCTTCTGGACGAGCGCGCGCTGGACGGAAATGCACGACTGCCCCGCGTAGCCGAACGCGCCGGCCGCGACCCGCGAGGCCGCGTCGTCGAGGTCCGCGTCCGAGTGGACGACCACGGCCGCGTTGCCGCCGAGCTCGAGGCCGACGCGCTTTCGGGGCGCAATCTCGCGGAGGCGCCAGCCGACGGCCCCGGAGCCGGTGAACGAGACCACTGGGAGCCGCGGGTCGGTGACCAGCGCTTCGGCCTCGCGGCCCGAGATCGCGAGAACCGCGTAGGCATCCGCCGGCCAGCCCGCATCGCGGACGATCGACTGGAGCGCGAGGGCCGAGAGCGGCGTCTGCGACGCCGGCTTCTGGACGACGGGGGCGCCGACGGCGATCGCGGGCGCCACCTTGTGTGCCGTGAGGTTGAGCGGAAAGTTGAACGGCGTGATCGCGAGAACGGGTCCGAGGGGCACGCGCTTGACGACACCCCAGCGCGCGACCGACGCCGCGTTCACGTCCAGCGGCAGCATCTCGCCCTTCCACGCCTCGAGCGCCGCCGCCGCCGCCGAGAACGTCGCGGCGGCGCGCTCGACCTCGGTGCGTGCCGCCTTCAGCGGCTTGCCGGCTTCGCGCGCGATCACGGCCCCCAGTTCGTCGCGGCGCGCCTCGAGAGTCGCCGCGACGCGCCTGAGGATCGCGACACGCACGTACGTCGGGAGGGCGCGCGTCTCCTCGAAGACGGCCACGGCCTTCGCGACGGCCGCGTCGACTTCCGCCGCCGACGGGCGCGGGACGCGCGCGATCTCCGCCCCGTCGAACGGGGCGCGCACGACGAGAACGGAGAGGTCGCTCACGACTTCTCGTCCTTGAGCTCGTCCGGGTTCCAACCCTTCGGGGCCGTCCATGCCCGCGCCGAAAACAGCGTCGAAAGGGCGCGGCCGAGAAGCGCCGACGGGCGCCGGGCCTCGAACGCGTCGACGACGCGGGAGATCTCCGGGGGCGCCGAGGCGGGGACCGCGAGGCGCGCGAGAGACACGAGACCGGCGGGCGCCTCGCCGCGCACCTTCTCCCAGGGCTCGGTGAGCGCGGCTTCCTCCGCCGGCGTGAGCGGCGTGACGCCCGTGAGCGCGAGGCGGCCCCTGACGACCGCGAGGAGGAGCGGGAGGTCGCGGAGCACCGGCACGGCCGTCTCGAAGCGGAACGTCGTGAACGGTGCGCGCCCGCCGCCGGGCGCGTTCCCGGCCAGCGTGACGGGCCCCGTCGCGTGGCCCGCGTTCGCGATCGCGCTCCACGCGGCCGCGACCGGCCAGAGAGGCAGGGAGAGCGCGAGCGCCGCGACGCCCAGCGCGCGGCCGCTCCCGTGCGTCCCCGCGGCGGCCGGGAGCTGGTCGGTCAGGAGGCTCGCGCGCCCCGTCGCCGCGTCGACGACGAGGTTTCCCGAGACGACCGCGTTCTCCAGCGTGACGCCGGGCGGAATCGCGGTCTTCGGCAGGACGCTCGTGTTCACGAGGCGCGCGCCCGAGAGGACCGCCGCTTCCTCGCCGACCGTGGTCGAGCCCTCGAGCTTCGCGCCGCCCTCGGCCCGCGCGCGCTCCGCGAATGCGGTGGCGCCGTTCGCGTGCGCGGCGTCCGCGCGCCGGTAGGCCGCCACGGAGTCGACGAGGACGGGCGCGGCCGCGAGCGGCAGCGCCGCGAAGTCCGGGTCGTGCGCCCAGTCGGGCGCGCCGGGCTCGCGCGGGAAGTCCTTCTTCTTGAGGGCTCCCGGCAGGATGCGCCACATGCCCGCGGGGCGGCCGCCGATCGTCGCCTCCACGACCGGGCCGCGCGCGTCCTCCACCTTCGAGAGGAACTCGCCGATGGCGGCGTGGACGCCGACGTCGCCGCGCACGACGACGGTCTCGCCGTCGAGGCGGTGCTCGAGACGGCGCAGAACGTCGCCCGCGCTCTCTCCGTCCTCGCGCCGGACGATCTCGAGGGCGATGCCCCAGCGGATGCCCTTCCCGAAGCGGCGTTCGACCTCGCCCGCGCGCGGGCCCACGACGAGGAGCGCCGACCGCCGGCCGGCGCCGACGAGAGCCTCCAATGCGCGTTCGAGGAGCGGGACGCCCGCGAGCGGCAGGAGGGCGGGCACGACGCGCGAGGCGAGCGGCCCGAAGGCCGTGCCGTCGCGGTCGGCGAGAAGGACGGTCGTCATGGGGGGCCGATTATGGCCGGGAGGCGCCCGGGGCGGGAACGGCGCGTTCCGGGACGAAAACGGCGAGCCCCGTCGTTCGTCCCGCGCGGGCGTTCACGTCGGCCGTGACGTCCCGCGCGTGTCCGGCGATCCACGCCCGCGCGTCCGCGGAGGGCGCCGCGGGCGCGGCGTCCGCCTCGCGCCACGCCCAGCAACGCAGGCCGCCGCGGGTCTCGGCGTCGAGCGAGACGGGTGTCTCCTCTCCGTTCCACGCGAGGCCTGTCCGGAAGAGGTGGAACGCCACCGCGTCGGGCTCGGGCGCGCGGAACGCGACCGCGCGCGGCGACAGCGACGCCACCGCCGGCGCGATCTGTTCGGCGAGCTCACGCGCGCCGGTCCGGTGGGTCAGGAGGTCGTGCCGGATCCGGCGCGCCGCCTCGATGCCGCCGAGGACGAGGAGGGCGCCCATCGCGCCCGCCGCGACGCGCTGCGTCGTCCGCGAGGCGCGCGCGCGCGCCGAGACGACGACGGCGGTGGCTCCGAGGCCCGTCAGCGTCGCGATGGCCGGCATGACGGGGATCGACGAAAGCCGGTAGCGCCCCGCGACCACGACGACGATCACGAGCTCGACGAAGTAGCCGCCCCAGAGGAGGCCGTGCGCGAGCCGGCGGTCCCCGCCGGTCGCGCCCGAGGCGATCTCGTCCTCGCCGACGTTCCGCCAGAGGAACGCGACGCCGAGGAGCGTCACCGGCAGGAACCAGAAGACGGGCCGGAGGATCGACAGGAGGTCGGCGGAGAACGCCGTCGGAAGCGCGGCGGTCCGCGCCGCGGCCTCGGAGGCCCCGAAGGCCGTCGCGACCTGGAACGCGAACGTGTCGGGACGCAGGAGAAGGACGGCGAGCAGGTGCGACCCGCCCACGAGGAAGAACGCCGCGAAGAGGAACAGCAGCGAGCGCTTCGTGCGCCCGAGCGCGAAGAGGCGCGGGCGGGCGGCGAGCGCGAGGAGAAGCGGGAGGAGGAAGAGCGCGACCGCGTACCCCTTCGCGAGGAAGCCGAGGCCGAAGAAGACGCCGGAGAGCGCGCCCTCCCACGGAATGTCCTCCTCGAACGCGCGCAGGCCGAAGATGATCCCGGCGAAGCCCAGCGTCACGAGCGTCGTCTCCACGGTCGCGACGCGCGAGGCCGCGACGAGAGGCGGGAACAGCGCGACGAACGCGCCCGCGAGGTGGCCCGCCGGCTGCCCCCAGCCGCGGCGCACGATCCGCTCCACGACGAAGGCCGCGACGAGGCCGAGGATCGCCGACGGGAACCGCACGGCCCACTCCTCGGCGCCGAACACGCGCACCATCCCGGAGAGGAGCCACGGGAAAAGGATCGGCGTGCCGGCCGGGTCCCCGAGCGGCGTCGTCCCCGGCGCGAGCACCTGCGCGCCGCCCTCGAGGACGTTGCGCGCCCCGACCGCCCAGCGGCCCTCGTCGGCGGCGAAGAGGTCCGGCCGCCCGAGGAGGATCAGCCGGAGCAGGGCCCCGGCCGCCAGCGCCGCCGCAAAGAGGAGGCGGCCGGACGCTTCGGGATCTTCAGACGGACGCCCGGCGGACACGAGTCGGAGTATACGGACGGTCCATACTCTTTCCCCGATGCCCGAGCCGGCCGGTCCGCCCCTCACGGTCACACTGATCGCGCGCGACGAGGAGGACCGCCTCCCCGAGGCGCTCGCCGCCGTGGCGTTCGCCGAGGAGATCGTCGTCGTCGTCGACTCCGCGACGACGGACAAGACCGCCGAGATCGCGGAGGCGGCCGGCGCGCACGTCCTCGTCCGCGCGTTCGACGGCTTCGGGACGCAGAAGAACGCGGCCGCCGCGCTCGCCACGCACCGCTGGATCCTCTCGATCGACGCCGACGAGGTCGTCTCGCCCGCCCTGGCGGTGGAGATCCGCTCCCGCCTCGCGGCCACGGTTTTGGAGAAGAGCCCGCCGGCCGCGTTCCGCATCCCGATCCGGCTCGAGTTCCTCGGGCGCGAGCTCCACTTCGGGCGCGATACGGTGGTGCGGCCGGCGCGCCTCTACGACCGCACGCGCGCGCGCTTTTCCGAGGACCCCGTGCACGAAAAAGTCGTCGCGACCGGCCCCGTCGAGGCCCTCGACGAGTCCATCCTCCACCGCTCGTACCGCGACCTCACGCACTACCTCGAGAAGCTCGACCGCTACACGACGCTCGCCGCGGAGGCGAAGTGGGCGGCCCGCAAGGGCGCCATGCCGTTCCTCCCCGTCCGCGTCGTCTGGGAGTTTTTCGACCGCGCGATCCTCAGGCTCGGGGTCCTCGACGGCACCGCGGGCCTCACGTTCGCGGCCCTCTCGTCCGCGAACACGCTGGTCAAGTACCTCAAGCTCCGCGAGCTCGAGGACGCCATCGCGCGCGGCGAACGCCTGCCTCCCGCGAATGCCCGCGTCGAGGACACGGCCGTCCTGCGCATCCGGGCGCTCATGCGGTTCCGCTGATGGACGGCGCTCTCGCCGCCGCGCTCTTCGCCGCCGGGATCGGCCTCTCGCTGCGCTTCAACTGGTGGCGTCCGAGGCGCCCCGGCACGCCCATCCTCATGTACCACGAGGTCGGGCCGCACCGCGGGGGCTCGAAGCTCAACCACTGGCGCGTCCTCCCGGAAGACTTCGCGCGCCAGCTCGCCCACCTCGCGCGGCGCGGATATCGCGGCGCTGCGCTGCGCGACCTCCTCGACGTCCCCTCGGCGGACGGGAAGCGCGCGGTCCTCACGTTCGACGACGGCTATGCGGGCGTTCTCGCGAGCGCCCTCCCGCTCCTCGGGACCCACGGCTTCTCGGCCACGGTCTTCGTCGTCTCGGGAAAGCTCGGCGGCGTCAACGACTGGGACGGCGAGACGCCGGGCGACGCGCTCCTCTCGGCCGACGAAGTTCGCGCGCTCCATGCGGCCGGAATCGAGATCGGCTCCCATGGCGCCACGCATCGGGCCCTGCCGGAGCTCTCGGACGCCGACCTCACCGCCGAGGTCGCCGGGAGCAAGGCGGCACTCGAGGCCGTGATCGGCGCGCCCGTCGTCTCCTTCTGCTACCCGTACGGCGCGTTCGACGAACGCAGCGTCGAGGCCGTGCGCGCCGCTGGCTACCGCGCCGCCACCGTCATCCGCGGCGGCATCCCGCCCGACCTGTCCGACCCCTTCCGCCTCAAGCGTGTCGCCGTCCGCGGCACGAACACGCTTCTCGACTTCTCGCTCGCGCTCACGCGCGGGCGCTCGCGCCTCTAGGCGTCAGGCGGTCTCGCCCCACGCGATGGCGCGCTGGCGGAGCGCGTCGCGCGAGGCCGTGTCCGGCAGGTCCAGCAGGACGGGCACGATCGGCAGGTCGCCCGGGTCCCAGTCGATGAGCGCCGCCGCCGCGGGCGCGACGCGTTCGGCGAGCGGCCAGGTGCGCGCGGACTTGCGCGCGACGCGCCCGGCGCCCGCGGCATCCTCGATCTCCTCGTCCTCGCCGAAGAGCTCGGAGACCGCGGCCCCGCTGCGCCGCCGCGCGAGCGCGATCGCGTACTCCGTCCAGTTCGGCAGGTCGACGCCGAGACGCTCTTCCTCGAAGAGGCGCAGGACTTCCATGAAACGGTCCCCGGCGCGCGCGACCTGGCGGCGGGCGTCGACGTTCTCCGGGCCCGCGGGCGCCTGGAGCGCGGCCGCCGCGGCCCGGTGCCTCTCCACGAGGTCCTTGAACCGCGTCCAGCTCATCCTCACGTGAAAGCCGGGGCGGCGCGGCCCGTCCGGCGACTCGGCGCCGAGCGATCTGAGCTCGGCCTCGCGCGCGGCGACGCCCGGCGACCACCGCGCCGCCGAGATCAGGACCGCCTCGCCACAGGCGAGGTCGGCGCCCTGCACGAAGCGCAGCGCCTCCCGTGCGCGTGTTCCGGTCGTCGAGCGGTCCACGAGGCGCTCGGCCGCGAGCAGGTGAGCGCCCGTCCGCGCGAGAAGGCGCAGGCCCTCGAAGCGGTCGGGTCCGCCGCGAAAGACGTCCGCGAAGGGCGGCAGGAGGTCCTCCGGCCCGTCCACGACGCGGCGGGCGGCGAGGAGCTCCATGTTCGCGAGCGTCGGCGGGAGGAGCGCGAGGGCGCGGCGCGCGACGGCGTCGACGGAGGCCTGGATCTTCCGCGCACGCGCGGCGTCGGCGGCGGCCTTCGCGAGGCGGCGGGAGATCGCGGGGACCTCGCGCACCGGCGCGTCGAGGACGGCCAGGATCTCGAACGGGTCGGCCGGGTGGCCGCTTCCGTCGCGCCCGACGAGCGTCGCCCCCTCGCCGCGGCCCAGCGCCCCGCCGAGCGCGGCCCCGGCCCACGCGTCTCCGGCGGCGTCCTTCAGGGCGGAGAGAAGCGCCCTCAGGCTCGCGGCCGCGCGCGCTTCGGCGCCGGCGTCGCGGGCACGCGTGAAGGGGCGGGCGGCTTCCAGCGTCTCGCTCGTCACGAGCAGCGTCAGGATAACGGGTTCGAGGCGACAATGGGGGCATGACCGCCCCGAGCGTCCTCCGCGCGACCCTCGAGTACGACGGCGGGCGCTACCGCGGCTGGCAGTCGCAGGTGAACGCCCGCACGGTTCAGGGAGAGCTCTACGCCGCCTGCCGCGACGTCCTCGGCAAGGACGTCAAAGTGAACGGCGCGGGCCGCACGGACGCCGGCGTTCACGCCTTCGCGCAGGTCGCCTCGCTCCACGGCCCGTTCACGGCCCCCGCTTCCGAGCTCGGGAGAATCCGGCAGGCTCTCAACGACCGCCTCCCGCCGGACATCCACGTCCTGAATCTCCAGCCCGCGGGCCGCACGTTCCATGCGCGCCACGACGCGGGCGAGCGCATCTACCGCTACCGCATCTCGCGGCGGCGCACGGCGTTCGGCAAGCGCTACGTCTGGTGGATCAAGGACCGCCTCGACGCGAAGGCCATGCAGGCCGCCGCCGACCTCTTCCCGGGCCGCCACGACTTCGGGAGCTTCTGCGAAAACTCCGAGGGGCACGACTCGACGCTCGTCGAGGTCGCGTTCGCCCGCCTCGAGACGCCGCCCGAGGCGCCCGACCTCCTGATCTTCCGGATCGGCGCGTCGCATTTCCTCTGGAAGATGGTGCGCCGCCTGACGGGGACGCTCGTGGAGGTCGGCACGGGACGGCTCGGCGTGAAGGACGTGAAGGAGATGCTGACGACGCGCACGGCGAAGAGCGCCGCCTGGACGTCGCCGCCGTCCGGTCTCTTCCTCGAGTCCGTGACGTACCCGGGGGATCCCCCGCCGCCGCCCATCGACCCCTTCCGCCCCGGCTTCTGAGGCAGAATCCGCGGGTGAGACCTGCCTCGTTCCTCCTCGCCCCCGTCTTCGCCGCCGCGCTCGCCGCCCCGCTGCCGCTGGCCGGGGCCGAGACCGCGAAACCCGCCGGTGTCCACGTTCCCTTCGTCGAAGGCAAACCGTTCGCCGAGGTCCTGAAGCGCGCGAAGGCCGAAGGCAAGCCCGTCATGCTCGACGTCGTCGCCGCGTGGTGCGGCCCGTGCAAGATCATGGACAAGACGACGTTCGCCGACGCGAGCGTCGTCGCGTGGTCGAAGAAGTTCGTCGTCCCTGCCCGCGTCGACGCCGAGAAGGGCGAGGGCCGGAAAGTCTCCGCCCGCTACCAGGCCTTTTCCTTCCCGACAGTCGTCTTCCTCGACGGCGACGGGAACGAGATCGACCGCCTCGTCGGCGCCTACCAGGCCGCGGACTTCCAGCGCGGCGGCGAGGCCGTTCTCGGCGGGAAGACGCCGCTCCTCGACGGCCTCTCGAAGCTCAAGGCGAAGTGGGACCACGAGGAAGGGATCCGCCTCGGAAGCGCCCTCGCGCTGCGGCGGGACCGCGCGCGGCTGCGCCCGATCGCGCTGCGGGTCGTCTCGGAGGAGGGCGAGCTCTCGCGCCCGGAGGTCTTCCAGCTCTTCGCGCAGCTCGTCGCCATCGAAACGCTCGACGACGACTTCTCGCCCGAGACCGGCGACCTCATCGCGACGTTCCTCCCGCGCCTCGGCACCGACCCGCGCCGCGGCTTCTTCGCGGCGGCGTACGTCACGGCGCTCGGCAAGCGCGGCGACGTCGCGACGGCCCGCTCGGTGGCCGCCGAGACGCTGGCCGCCGTCGGCGAGGGCGGGCCCTACAACGCCGACGTCCTCGCCGCGCTGGGCGGCGCCGAGAAGAAGGCCGGCCGCACGGCCGAGGCTCTCGCGGCGTACCAGCGCGCGGCCGACGCCGCCACGAAGAACGGCGCCGCCCCGGGCGTGCGCGTCGAGCGCCAGCTCGACCTCGTGGAGGCGAACGCCGCCGCGGGCCGCCCCGCCGAGGCGAAGAAGGCCTGGGCCTCCGCGCTCGAGCTCGGCGCCGGGGCGCTGGACGCGGGCCTCTCGACGCGCGCCTCGCGCGCCGCGCTCGCGCTCAAGGACGGCCCGGAGGCCGTCAAGCAGGCCCGCCGCGCCGTGGAGCTCACGCAGGGCGAGGACGCGGCCGCGCAGGCCGCGCTCGCGCAGGCGCTCCGCGCTTCGGGCGACGCCGCCGGCTCGTCGGCCGCCTGGAAGCGCGCCGCCGAGCTCGACCCGCAGAACGCCGAGTACCGCGCCGGGGCGGAGACCGGCGCGAAGAAGAAGGCCGCGAAGGCCTCCTGAGCCTTCGCCTCCGCGCATGCGATCGCTCGCGGAGATCCTCCTCTCACCCGTCGGCCTCGCGCCCGTCACCGCGTCGACGGAGGCGTTCCGCATGGCCGTGGCGGCCGCCGCGGGCGACGCCGGCATCGTGGAGATGCTCGTGCACGACGGCGACCCGGAGGAGCCCGCCCGCCTCGTGACCCTCTTCGCCTCGCCGGGACGGCCCGAGACGCGGCCGACGCTCCTCTTCCTGCATGGCAAGGGCGGCGGCGGAGCCGAGTGGACGAAGGACGCGGTGCGTTCGCTGAGGCTCGGCTTCAACGTGCTCGTCCCCGAGCTGCGCGGCCACCCGCCGTCGACGGGCGCGCGGATCACGTGCGGCATCCGCGAGACGAACGACCTCCTGCTCCTCCTCGACCTCGCGCGGGAGCGATTCGGCGTCGAGGCCGCGCGCCTCGGGATCGACGGCTGCTCTCTCGGCTCGCTCCTCGCGCTGCAGCTCGCGGCGGCGCGGACGCCCGCGGCGCTCTGGCTCCAGTCCCCGTTCGGCGACCTGCGCGCGATGGCCGTCCACTACCTTCACCGCGCGACCGGATTGCCTCGCATCCTCCTCGAGGGGCCGGTGCGTCTCCTCGTCCGCCGGATCGAGAGGACGGAGAAGCTCGATCTCTCGCAGGCCGACCCCGTCGCGGCGGCCCGGCGCGTGACGTGCCCGACGACCGTCGTCCACGGCGAGACGGACGAACTCGTGCCGATCCGCTTTTCGCCGCGCCTCTACGAGGCGCTCGCGGGGCCGAAGACGTTCTGGCGAGTTCCCGCGTGCGGGCACTGCCACCACGCGGACGAGCCGCAGGCCGTCCTTCCGGCGGAGTACGAGCGGCGCTGGACGGAGTTCTTCCTCGAGAACGTCCCGTAGAGCCTCAGGCGTCGCCCTTCGGCAGCTGCCCGAAGCCCGCGGCGAAGACGCCGGCCGAGGCGAGGATCCGCACGAGGAGAGTCAGCGACGAGACGCCGTGGAGGCGCCCCCAGGCCTTGCGCAGGGGATCTTCCTTCGAGACGAGGTCGATCGGGCCCATGCGGGCGCGCCGCTCCATCATCTCGGGCGTCACGACGAAGAGCGACGCCGCGGCCGCCACCGCCGCGATCGCGAGGAAGCGGACGGCGTAGCCCCTTGCGCCCGCGGTCCAGGGGCGAGCGCGGTTCCACAGGAAGAGGAGGAGCCCGAGGAGAAGCGCGAAGCCCAGGGTCGCCGCGTCGAGCACGTCGAGGAGAACCTTGTTCACGGCGCCCGCCGCGTGGCGGCTCGGCGACGTCTCGAGGACGACCCGGGCGCCGAAGGCGCCGAAGAACGCGAGCATCCCGCACCAGAGGGCGGCCAGGAAGAGGAAGCCGCCGGCGAGAACTCGCGTCCGCTTCGTCACGCCCTCAACCCTCCGCCACCCACTCCGGCTCGACGAGCGTCGGAAGGATCCCGGCGTCGTGGCCGCGCCTGAGGAAGAGGCGCACGGCCTCCCGGCCCCTCGGCCCGTAGGAGCGCGTCCAGTCGTTCACGTACATCCCGACGAAGCGGTCGGCCTTCTCGCGCGGGAGGCCGCGCGCGAAGCGCATCGCGTCCGTGAGGGCGTCCTCGCGGTGGAGGAGGGCGTACTCGATCGAGCGCCCGAGGGCGCGGGAGACCCGCGCGATGAGCTCGGGCCCGAGGTCGCGGCGGACGGCGTTGCCTCCGAGGGGGAGCGGAAGGCCCGTCTCCTCCTTCCAGACGACGCCGAAGTCGGCCACGAGGTGGAAGCCCTCGTCCTTCCAGGTGAGCTGGCCCTCGTGGATCACGACGCCCGCGTCCACCTCGCCGGCGTTCACGGCGTCGCCGACCTTGTCGAAGGCCATCACGACGGGCGTCGCATCCTTCGCGTAGAGCGAGAGGCACATCGCGGCGGACGTGAGCTTCCCCGGAACCGCCACGCGCTTTCCGGCCAGGTCGGCGAGCGTGCGCGGCCCGCCCTCGCGCCGCGCGACGACGCAGGGGCCGTAACCGTCGCCGAACGACGCGCCGTGCGGAAGGAGCAGGTAGCGGTCCGCGAGGTACGCGTAGGCGTGGAACGACACGGCCGTGATCGCGAGCTCGCCCGAGAGAGCGCGCCGGTTGAGCGTCTCGATGTCGGCGAGCGTGTGCGTGTAGGTGACGCCCTCGGTGTCCACGGCGTTCGCGCGCAGTCCGTAGAACATGAACGCGTCGTCGGAGTCGGGCGAGTGAGCGAGAACGAGTGCGTCCGTCATGTGAGGTCTCCGATTCTCTCCGCGCGCGATCCTAGCCCGGATGCGCGCGAGACCCCCGGCGAGGCGGCAAACGAGCGGGTGAAAAAAACTTCGTCCGTCAAGAAAAAAATTCTTGATTCGTGCCGTCGAGGCTCTATACAATTCACTCAGCAGAAAAAAAGAGACGGCGCCGTGATCGATTCACGATGCCGTCTCACGGGAACCAGATCTTTTGAAATCGATCGACTCTCAAGTGACTCAGGGCAGTCGACAGAATCCGGAAGCGCTAGTCCCCGTCCTTCGAGGGGCGGACAACCTAGCATGCAGCTTCCGGCACTGTCAACGAAACCTGCCAGTAAGGAGGTGACAGAAACCATGCCGGCCAAGAAGAAAGCTGCTAAGAAGAGCACCAAGAAGGCGAAGAAGGGTAAGAAGTAACTTAGTTACTTCAAACCATTCCAATCCAAGGTATTTCCGGGATTCGGGGGCTACACCAGCCCCCTTATTTTTTTGTCCGGACGCCATCCTGGCGTTTTCCGGACCCCGAGATTTCCACAGCGTATTCCTCGGGTTTTGCACGGCGGTATGTGAAGTCTCATATACTCGCGGCATGTCGCTCTCACACGTCCTGCTGGGTCTTCTCTCGACGACTCCGGCCAGCGGGTGGGACCTCAAGCGGCGCCTCGGCGAGGATCCCGCGCGCGGATGGGACGCGGATCTCTCCCAGATCTACCCGGCTCTGCGTCGTCTCCTGCGCGGCGGCTTCGTCTCCCTCAAGCGGCGGCGCTCGCCGCAGGGACCTCCGCGGAGGGAGTACCGCGTGACGCCGTCCGGCCGCCGCGAGCTGAAGGAGTGGCTCGCCGAGCCCTACGCGCTCCCCCGCCCGCACGACGGGACGCTCGCGCGGCTCGCCCTTCTCGAGCGCAGCCTCCCACCCGACCGCGTGCGGCGCCTGCAGGAATACCGCGGCCTCCTCGCCGACGAGCTCAAGCGCGCGGCGACCGGCACGACCGCCGCGCGGCGGCGGCGCCGCGTCCTCCTCGAGACGGAGCTCGCGTGGGCAGACGCGGAGTCGGCCGCGCTCCTCGCGGGCCGCTCGCTCGGCCCCGCCGCGAAGGAGCGCGCGTGACCGCCCGCGAGGCCTTCGGCGTCCTCGAAGCGGCGCGGACCGAGCGGGGCCCCTCCGCCGCCGCCCGGCGGCTCGCGGCGCTGGACGTCGTCTCGCGCGCCCGGCTCGTCACCGCCAGGCAGGTCGAGCGTCTGCACGAGGCGCTGTGCTTCCTGCGCGCTTATCCGGACGACGCGGCCGTCCTCGCGCGGACCGAGGTTCTCCTCGCGCGCTTCGCCCGGCGGCCCGACCTCGCTCGTCACCGCGCCGCGCTGGAAGACAGCGGCATCGCGGGCACGAAGACGCGCTTCCCCTTCTTCGCCGGCACCGCGCGCTGGCTCGCCGCGCGCTGGGGCAAACATCTCCGCGTGGACTGGCGGCGGTTCGAAAAGGGCGCCGCCCTCGAGCGCCTCCTCCCCCTCGTCACGCTCTGGGCCGAGACGCCCGCCCTCGACGAGCTCGACCTCGGGACGCGCGGCTGGGTGAAGCGCCTCAAGGGGCCGCAGGAGACCGACGCCGCGTTCCTCATCCGCCGCCTTTCCAGGCTGGGCCGTGGAACGTTCGAGCAGGAGGCGGCCTGGGAGGGGCTCGAGCTGCCGCTCGTCCTCGAGCCCGGCCCCGGCACGCCCGCCCGCACGAACGCGTGCATCCGGACGGCGCCCGTCGTCTTCCAGACCACGCCCCTCGACCGCGGACGCCCCGACGTCCGCCGCGAGATCGCCCGGCCGCCGCTCTCCGTCGAGGCAGTCCCCCGCCGGGACGCCGAGCGCTATCTCGACCTCGCGAAGGAAGCCATGGTCGCGAGGGCACGGGACCTCGATGCCTTCCAGTGGGGCGACCCGGAGGACGTCCGCCTCGTGACGTATCCGGACGGCCTGTCGTTCGCCGCGATCGGCGTCGTTCCCGAGCGCCGGCTGCTCCTCGAGTCGGTCTACGGGTTCCTGACGCTGAAGAACGGCGTCCCGATCGGCTACGTCCTCACGAGCGCTCTCTTCGGCTCCTCCGAGATCGCCTACAACGTCTTCGAGTCGTTCCGCGGCGGTGAGTCGGGCCTCGTCTACGGCAAGGTCCTCTCGATGTCGCGCGCCCTCTTCGGCTCGGACGTCTTCACGATCTTTCCGTACCAGCTCGGTGGTTACGGCAACCCCGAGGCGCTTCAGTCGGGCGCGTGGTGGTTCTACCGCAAGCTCGGCTTTGCGCCCCGCGCCCCGCGCGCCGTGGCTCTCATGGAGGCAGAAGAGCGGCGGATGGCCGCGGACCCGAAGCACCGCACGTCCCTCCCGGACCTGAAGGTCCTCGCCTCGGAAAACCTCTACTGGTTCGGCGGACGGGAACGCAGCGACGCGATCGGCCTCGTCGAGCTGCCGAACGTGGGCCTGCGCGTCGTCGACATGGTGGCCGCGCGTTTCGGGTCGGATCGCGAGAGGGCGGAGGCGGTCCTGACGGCGGAGGCGGCGCGCCTGCTCGGCGCGCGCACGAACGCGTGGACGCCGGCCGAGCGCCTCGCCTTCCGGCGCTGGGCGCCGCTCGTCTCGATCCTGCCGAACGTAAGGGCCTGGTCGGCGGCGGAAAGGCGCGCGCTCGCCGCCGTGATCCGGGCCAAGGGCGGGCGGCGCGAGTCGGATTTCGTCCGCCTCTTCGACGCGCACGGCAAGCTCCGCAGGGCGGTCGCAGCGCTGGCGAAAGATCCCGGCTAGACCGGCGACAGGTTCGCGAACTTCGCGACGAACTTCTTGCGGCCCGCCCGGTCGAAGTAGACGACCAGCTTTTCGGCGTCGCCGGAGCCTTCGACCGTGAGAACCACCCCGACTCCGTAATCGGGGTGCAGCACCTTCGACCCGCGCCGGAAGCCGGAAGCCGTCGGCGGGGGCGGCGTGCGCTTCATCACCCCCCTGACGGGGGTGATGTTCCGCATCGGGGGGCGGCCGAAGAGAGATTTCTTCGAAGGTGAAGAGGGGGGAGATTTCCTGGGATTCGTTCTCGTAGTCGGGAAACAGCGAACCGCCGGACGAGGCGCCGCCTCGGCCACCGAACGCCCCGCCGCCGTAAGGCTGCCGCCCGCCGTACCCCCTCCCCCTATTACCTTCTAAGAAATCAGAATCCCCGGTCCCCGTCCCCGGTCTCCCTCCGAAGCCAGACGTCATGTCCTCGTACTGGACGACTTCCCCGGGGATCGCGTCGAGGAACGGAGAGCGGTCGCGGCTCATCCACTCGCCCCGCACCATCCGGCGCCGTACCCACGAGATCGTGAGGCGCTCCTTGGCACGCGTCATCCCGACGTACGCGAGGCGGCGCTCCTCCTCGAACTGGTCGTCGTCGTCGCGCGAGGAGGCGTGCGGGAGCGAGCCGTCCTCGGCGCCCGCCAGGAAGACGTCGTCGAACTCCAGTCCCTTGGCCGCGTGGAGCGTGATGAGGAGGATTCCCTTCTTCTCGTCGGCCTCGTCGGCGTCGGCCCGGAGCGTCACCGCGTCGAGGAAGCCCGCGATCGTCGGGTCGTCGCCCTCTCCGCCGTAGGACGCCGCGCGCTCGTGCTCGCGGGCGGCCGCGAGGAGCTCGTCGAGGTTCTCGCGGCGGGCCTCGTCCTGCGGGTCGAGGGAGTTCTCGTAGAGTTTCGTGAGGCCCGTCTCCTCCAGCGCGAACGCCATCACCGCTGCCGCGCCGGTGTTCTCCGCCGAGCCGAACTCCGCGAGGCGCTTCACGAGGTCCCGGAACTCGGTCAGAGCCTTCCGCGCCCGCTCCGTCATGCCGGAGGGCAGCTCGTCGAGAGCCGCGAGGAGTGAGAGGTCCTTCTCCGCCGCGTGGGCCTCGAGCGCCTCCAGCGTCGCCGCGCCCACGCCGCGCGCCGGCACGTTCACGACCCGGCGGAATGAAACCCCGTCCGCCGGGTTCCGCGCAAGCCGCAGGTACGCGAGGAGATCCTTGATCTCGGCCCGCTCGTAGAACTTCGTCCCGCCGACGAGGATGTACGGCAGGTTCCCGCGCAGAAGCTCGTCTTCGAACGGACGGGACTGCGCGTTCGTGCGGAAGAGGACCGCCACTTCGCCCTGCGGCCGGGCGCGCCGCGCCGCGGCGACACGCGCGACGATCTCGCGGGCCTCGTCGCGCTCCTCGTCGAACGCCACGAGCCGCACCTTCTCCCCGCCCGTCTTCGTGGCCTTGAGCGTCTTCCCGAGTCGGCGTTTGTTCTCGGCGACGACGGCGCCCGCGGCCTTCAGGATCGGCGCCGTCGAGCGGTAGTTGCGCTCGAGGCGGACCGTCTTCGCCGTCGGGAAGTCGCGCGTGAACTCCAGGATGTTCGAGACGTCCGCCCCGCGCCAGCGGTAGATGGACTGGTCCTCGTCGCCCACGACGAAGAGGTTCCCGGCCTCGCCCGTAACGAGCTTCACGAGCTTCGCCTGGACGCGGTTCGTGTCCTGGTACTCGTCGACGAGGAGGTGCCGGATGCTGCGGCGGAGGAGATCGCGCACCTTCTCGTTCGACCCGACGAGCTTCGCCGAGAGGACGAGGAGGTCGTCGAAATCGAGGGCCTGCGACGCCCGGAGCGTCTTCTCGTAGCGGCGCGCCACGTCCGCGAGGCGCGAGCCGAGGAAGTCGCCGAAGCGGCGCGGGAAGTCGTCCGGGGAGATGCCCTCGTTCTTGGCCGCGGAGATCTTCGACTGGATCTGGCGCGGGGTCGCCGACTTCTCCGGAATCGCGACCTCCTTCATGACGCGCTTGACGACGGCGAGCTGGTCGTCAGAGTCGAAGACGACGAAGCCGCGCGGGAGGCCCGCCTCGTCCGCGAAACGGCGCAGAAGGCGCACGCCCCAGGAGTGGAACGTCCCGACGTACGAGCGCGGGCGCTCGGTGCCGAGGAGGTTCGCGACGCGCTCCTTCATCTCGCCGGCGGCCTTGTTCGTGAACGTGACCGCGACGATCCCCTCCTGCGGGACGCCGTGCGCGACGAGCCACGCGAGGCGGCGCGTCAGGACGCGCGTCTTCCCCGAGCCGGCCCCCGCGAGGACGAGGAGCGGCCCTTCGCCGTGCGAGACGGCGGCGGCCTGTTCGGGATTGAGGCCTTCGAGGAGATCTTCCGGGCGGGCGACCAAGGGGCGCGATGGTAGCGCAGGCGCTGGGCCCGTGCAGGTTGCTCATGGCGCCGGAGGTCGAAGAGAAGAATTCTTAGAAAGGTGGCCGAATCGGCGGGCACTTCCTAAGGACCGAGGACCGTCATGCACATCCGCCGGCGAACCCTTCGCGGGCTCTTTCCCCTCTCTCTTCTCCTTCTCCTCTTCGCCGCTCCCGCCCTTTCGCAGAACATCCTCGTGAATCCCGGGTTCGACCGGGACGTCGCGGGCTGGACGCCCCGGACCTACTCGTATCCCGACCCGACGCACGGGGACGCTTCCGCGACTTGGACGGCGACCGATGCGACGGGCAGCGCGGCATCCGGCGGGCTTGCGCTCCATGCGACGACGGGATACCACCAGATCGCGCAGCTTTCGCTGGATCAGTGCTTCGACACGTCGGCAGGCCGCCTCGTCTCCTTCGGCGCGAAGTTCCTGACGACCCGTCAGTTCGGGGAATCGAGCGCGTCCGTCGACGTCGCGTTCTTCGACTCGCCAGCCTGCGGCGGGTCCCAGCTCGGCTCCGCGCAGGCAACGTCCTCCGGACTCGTCGGCTACCCCGAAATGAGCTCGCAGGGCCTCTGGTTGCCGGCCTCCGCGGCGGTCCTCTCGTCACCCGGCAGCCGCTCGATGCGCGTCAGTGTCACCGCTAGCTCCGTTGGGGTCGGGTACTACGGGTCCGGCTACGTCGACGCGATCGCGGACGATGTCTATGCGACGACAGCACCCGCTACGCTGACCTCGTCGATCCTCCCGTCCGCCGCCTGGGTCCACGGGGCCGGAGGCATCTGGTGGTCGACGCAGATCTGGCTGTCCAACCCCGGAGCAACCGACGCCACGGTCAAGCTCAAATGGCTCGGCCACGACGCGGACGGACGCGGGGGCCCCGAGTTCACGTACGTCGTTCGTGCTGGTGAGATCGTCGCCCCCAACTTGTGGTCGTCGCTGTGGTTTCCCGAGGACTATGGCGCGATCCTCGTGACCTCGTCGTCGCCGTCGGTGTTTCTCCAGAGCGAGACCTCAACTTCGAGCCCCAGCGGCGGCACTGTGGGCCAGGCTCTCCCGGCGTTCGGCCCCGCCGACTTTGCGGGCGCGACGCCGAGGACGCTCGTGCCCATCCGCGAGAACACCTCCTTCCGCACGAACCTCGTCCTCTCGAACGCCACCGAGGCGCCGCTCACGGCTCACGTCGTCCTGTATGCGGCCGACGGAACGCAGATCGGCTCGCGCAACATCGACCTCCCGCCCCTCGGCATGACGCAAATCAACCGCGTCGCCTCGGCCCTCGGCGCGGCGACGCTCGACGCGGGTCGCATCGCGGTTTCGACGCCCACGCCCGGCGGCCTCGTCGCGGCCTATGCCTCCATCATCGACAACGTCACGAATGACCCACGCACACTCCTGCCGCAGGATGTCAGCCCCTCTACGCCAGGACCGTGGCTCATACAGTCCGCCGCGTCGACCTTCGGCAGCGGTGGTAGCCACTGGACAACTGACCTGACGCTTGCAAACGCTTGGACCTCTGACGCAACCACCTACTTCAGGTGCTTCGCCTCGTCAGGCGGCGCCATCAACTGGGTCAGAGCCGTTTCCGCAGGCGAGACCTTGACGATTCGCGACCCGCTCGGGCCAGGGCCCCTCCTGGGGACCGATCCACATTACTACCACTTCGCGGAGCATTGCCGTCACGGCGGAAACCTCGACGCCGACCGCCGGGGGCGGGACGGTCGGCCAGACCGTCGCCGTGGTGCGTGCGGCCGACCTCATCGGCGCCGCGCCACGGTCCATCGTTCCGGTCCGCGACGACTCCCAATTCCGGACGAACCTCGTCCTTTCGAATGCCACCGAGTTATTTGTCACCGTCCACGTGGGGCTCTTCGACGTAAGCGGCGCCCTTCTCGGTTCGCGCGACGTGAACCTCTTTCCCCTCAGCGCGACGCAGATCGGTGGCGTCGGGTGGGCGCTCGCGGGAGCATCGGTCAATCTCGGCCGCATCTCCGTCTCGACGCCGACCCCCGGGGGCCTCGTCGCGGCCTACGCCTCCGTCATCGACAACGTCACGAACGACCCGCGGACCATCCTGCCGCGCTGACGCGGCGGGGCGTCACTCCACCGTGACGGACTTCGCGAGGTTGCGGGGCTGGTCGACGTCGCAGCCGCGGCGGCGGGCGACGTGGTACGCGAGGAGTTGGAGCGGGACGACGGAGACGACGGGCTGGAGTGCCGGGTGGACCTTCGGCATCACGAGAACCTCGTCCGCGAACGTCGAGACGTCCGCGTCGCCGGGATTCACGAGCGCGAAGAGGATTCCCGCGCGCGCCTTGACCTCCCGGAGGTTCGACGCCGTCTTCTCGTAGAGCGCGTCCATGGGCGCGATCCCGACGATCGGCATCGCCTCGTCGATGAGCGCGATCGGCCCGTGCTTCATCTCGCCGGCGGGATAGCCCTCGGCGTGGATGTACGAGATCTCCTTGAGCTTGAGCGCGCCCTCGAGCGCGATCGGGTAGTGCGCGCCGCGCCCGAGGAAGAGCGCGTGGGAGACCTTCTCGAACCGGGCGGAGAGCTTCTCGATCGCGGGCTCGAGCGCGAGCGTCTCGCGGAGCGCCGCCGGGAGGCGCGCGAGCGCCGTCAGGAAGTCCTCGTCGACGGGCGTCTCCTGGCCCTTCCCGCCCGACCGCACGGCCCTCACGTAAAGCGCGAAGAGGACGAGCGCGACGAGCTGCGTCGTGAACGCCTTCGTCGAGGCGACCCCGACTTCCGGCCCCGCGTGCGTCGCGAGGACGCCGTCCACGAGACGCGCGATCGCCGAGCCGGGCACGTTCACGACGCCGACCGTCCGGCCGCCGAGCGCCTTCGCCTCCTTGAGGGCCGCGACCGTGTCGGCCGTCTCGCCCGACTGCGAGATCCCGACGACGAGCGTCCGCGCGTCGACGAGCGGCGCGCGGTAACGGAACTCGGACGCGTAGTCCACGTCGGTCCTGACGCGCGCGATCTCCTCCAGCAGGAACTTCGCGACGAGGCCGGCGTGCCAGCTCGTGCCGCAGGCCACGATCTGGATGCGGTCGATCTCGCGGAGGAGCGCTTTCGGGACGCCCATCTCCTCCTCGTTGAAGAGGCCCGTCTCGAGCGAGAGCTTGTTGCCGATCGTCTCGACGACGACCGTCGGCTGCTCGGCGATCTCCTTGGCCATGAAGTGCGGGTAGCCGCCCTTCTCGGCCGAGACCGCGTCCCACGGCACGCGGCTCGCGGGCCTCTCCCGCGGCGTTCCGTCGAAGCCGGTCACGGTGACGGCGTCGGCCGTGATCCGCGCGAGGTCCCCGTCCTCGAGGAAGATCAGGTCACGCGTGTGCGGGAGGAGCGCCGTCGCGTCCGACGCGACGAAGTTCTCGCCCTTTCCGATGCCGAGGACGATCGGCGGCCCCCACTTGAGCGCGTAGAGGACGCCCGGCTCGTCGGCCGAGAAGAGGACGAGCGCGTACATGCCCCTGAGGCCCGACACCGTCTCGCGCACGACCGTGGCGAAGGGCTTGCCCGGCGAGGCGCGGCGCGCCGCCGCGAGCGCGTGAGCGACGACCTCCGTGTCCGTCTCGGACAGGAATTCCACGCCCGCCTTCTGCAGGCCCTGCTTGAGCGGCAGGAAGTTCTCGATGATCCCGTTGTGGATGACGACGATCCGGCCGCTCGCGTCGCGATGCGGGTGGGCGTTCTCCTCGGACGGTCGGCCGTGCGTCGCCCAGCGCGTGTGCCCGATGCCGAACCGGCCGGGGGGCGGCGCGCTCGCGATCTTTTCCGTCAGGTTCCCGAGCTTGCCCTCGCTCCGGGCGACGCGCACCTGGCCGTCGTCCCCGACGACCGCGATGCCGGCCGAGTCGTAGCCGCGGTACTCGAGGCGCTTCAGCCCGTCGAGCAGAATCGGCGTCGCCTCGCGCGGGCCGACGTAGCCCACGATGCCGCACATCGCGTCAGCTCTTCTTCTTCCGCGCCCGGTAGGCCGCGCCGCCGCCCTCGAGGTTCCTCTGCGGGACGCGGGCGACGGCGAGGGCGTCCTTCGGGACGTCCTCCGTGACCGTCGTGCCGGCCCCGATGATCGCGCCGTCACCGACCGTCACGGGCGCGACGAGCTGCACGTCCGACCCGACGAACACGTCCGCGCCGATCGTCGTCCGGTGCTTCGCGAAGCCGTCGTAGTTGCACGTGATGACGCCCGCGCCCACGTTCGTGCGCGGGCCGATCTCCGTGTCGCCCAGGTACGTCAGGTGGTTCGCCTTGACGCCCGCGTGAAGCTTCGCCTTCTTCGTCTCGACGAAGTTCCCGACGTGGACGCCGGCGGCGAGATCCGTCCCCTCGCGCAAGCGCGCGAACGGCCCGACGATGCAGCCGTCGCCCACGACGGCAGACTCGATGACGGAGTAGGGCTTCACGGCCACGTTCTTCCCGAACACGCTGTCGCGGACCACGCAGCCCTGGCCGATGACGGTCCCGGGGCCCACCCGCGTCCTCCCGAGGAGCGTCACGAAGGGCTCGATCGTCGTGTCCGGCTCGAGGACGACGGTCTCGTCCAGCGTGACCGTCTCGGGGCGCAGGATCGTCGCCCCGCCGCGCATCGCCGCGACGGCGGCCCGCTCGCGGAGGAGCCGGTCCACGACGGCGAGGTCCTCGCGAGAGTTGACCCCCAGCGCCGCCGCGGGATCGCCGGAGACCGTGACCACCTTGCGCTTTGCCTTCAGCGCGAGCGAGAGCACGTCCGTGAGATAGAACTCGGATTGGGAGTTCTTTGAGGTGAGGAGGGGAAGGGACTTATCCAGAAATGCACGGTCGAACGCATACGTCCCGGTGTTGATCTCGGAAATCTTCTTCTCACGACTCGAAGAATCTTTCTCTTCTCTTATCCGAACAAAGGACTTCTTCTTGTCCCGCACGATGCGCCCGTAGCCCGTGGGGTTCGCGAGCGTCGCCGTCAGGACGGCGACCGCGGCCTTCTTGTCCTTGGCGAGCGCGTCGACGAGCGCCTTCACCGCGCCTGCCTCGAGGAGCGGCACGTCGCCCGACAGCACGACGACCGTCTTCGCCTTGCCGAACGCGCCCGCGGCGGCCGCGGCGCGCACCGCGTCGCCCGTGCCGCGCGGGGGATCCTGGATCGCGATCCTCACCCGAGGATGATTCGCCGCGAGAAAAGCGCCGACCGTCGCTCTTTCATTCGAAGAATCTCTTTCCGCGTCCTTCTTCGAAATCACGACGACGACTTTCGCGGGATCGCCCGCGACGGCGAACGCCGTGTCGAGCGCGCGGTCGAGGAGCGGCCGGCCCGCCGCCTCGTGGAGCACCTTCGGCCGCGACGACCTCATCCTCACGCCGCGGCCTGCGGCCAGGAGGACGACGGAGGTCACACGCCTCCCGCGACGAGCTCCGTGAACCCCTGCGTGCCGCGCAGGACCGAGAGGTCCGCCTCGAGGCGCGCCTGGATGCGATTCTGGTCGTCGGCCGCGATCGCCCTCTTGAGCGCCTGGAGCGCCTGCTCGGCGTCCCCCTGCAGCGCGAAGCAGCACGCCGCGAGGTAGTGGCCGCGCCCGTCTCCGTCCTTCTTGCCCGCGTTTTTCTTGAGCAGCTCGAGGGCCTTCTCGACGTTGCCGCGGTTCTTCTCGAACACGGCGGCGTGGTAGATCTCCTCCGGACTGTCCCCGGCGGAGGCCTTGCCCTTCTTCCCGTTGCGGCACGCCGTCAGGTACATGCGCGCGCGGTCGAGGAATTCCTTCTCGTCGGGATGCTTCACGATGAGGTCCTCGAACTTCCGGGCCGCCTCGTCGAAGTGCCGCCTGTGGAAGAGGTCGATGGCCTTCTCGTACTCCTTGCGCGTCGCGGACGACTCGCGCACCGCTTCCTTGAGCGATGCCGGCGCCTTGCGCGTCTTGTCGGGCTCGTGTGCGACGAGCTTGAGCTGCTTGACCTTCTTCCCGAGATCCTCGAGTGAGAGGCCCAGCTTGCGCGAGAGCGTCTGGGAGTCCATGCGCCCGTAGTTGGCCTTGAGCCACCGGGCGTCGTCTTCGGTCCACTTGCTTTTGTTGGTCAAGGGCCCTCCGGGGAAGCGGGCCAGAGGCCCGCAAGGACGGTGGATTCTGGTTACGTCTTCGTGATCCGTCAAGGGCCGCCAAAACGCGATAGCCTGACGCCGGTGTACGAGCTGCCGGTCTTCTGCACGCAGTGCGCGCGGAAGCTCGAATCGAAGGAACTGGGCCCGGGGCGCAGCGTGCCGGTGTGCCCGGCCTGCGGCGCGGTGCACTGGATCGACCCGAAGGTCGCCGCGGGCGTCCTGATCGTCCGCGACGAGCGCGTCCTCCTCGTCAAGCGCGCGATCGAGCCCGGCTACGGCAAGTGGACGTTCCCGGGCGGCCACGTGGACCGGGGCGAAACCGTCGAGGAGGCGGCCCTGCGCGAGACGCTCGAGGAGTGCGGCGCGATCGCCGACCTCGACGGGCTCCTCGGCCTCTTCTCGTATCCGGGCCGGCCCGTCGTCGTGGCGGTCTACCGCGGGCTCCTCGCCCCCGGCAGCCGCGAGCCGCACGCGGGCGACGAGACGCTCGAGGTCGGGTGGTTCACGCCGGAGGAGGCTGCCGGCCTCGACCTCGCCTTCCAGTCGGTCGCCGACGCCCTGACGAAACTCTTCCTTCGTCCGTACGTTCTCTGAAGGGAATGGGCGGGCGCCCTTTCGGCATCCACGGAGGGGAGACCCCGCGTATCCCTTCTGGAGACCACATGCGCCGCAACGCCCGATTCCTCCTGCCCCTCCTCGGCCTCGTCCTCTTCTCGTCTCTCGCCCGCGCGGAAGAGCCCACGCAGGCTACGCCGCCGGCGCCGGCCGGCCTCGCGAAGGCGACGTTCGCGGGCGGCTGCTTCTGGTGCATGCAGGGGCCTTACGACGCCGTCCCGGGCGTCGTCTCCACGACCGTGGGCTACACGGGCGGCAAGAAGGCCGGCGCCACCTACCACGAGGTCGGGGCGGGCGGCACGGGCCACCGCGAGGCCATCGAGGTCGTCTTCGACCCGAAGAAGGTCTCGTACGAGAAGCTCCTCGACGTCTTCTGGCACAACGTCGACCCCACGTACGCGGGCGGCCAGTTCTGCGACTCGGGCTTCTCGTACACGACCGCGATCTTCGTCCACGACGACGCGCAGCGCGCGGCGGCCGAGGCCTCCATGAAGGCGCTCGAGGCCTCGAAGGTGCTGAAGGCGCCGATCGTGACCGAGATCGTGAAGGCGGGACCCTTCTGGAAGGCCGAGGAGTATCACCAGAGCTATTACAAGAAGAACCCGGTCCGGTACAACTTCTACCGCTCCGGCTGCGGCCGCGACTCGCGGCTCAAGCAGTTGTGGGGCGACAAGGCCGGCAGCCACTGACCCGGGGATTCGGATTCGGATTTCTTAGAAGGTGAATGCGCGGGCACACTTCTAAGAAATCTTTGTCTTCTTGAAGAAGTGCGACCCGAACTTCGCCGGCACCCACCGCGGGACGAGCTTGCCCGCCGCGATCCAAAGCCGGTCGAGCGGGTGCGTCACGACGACCGCTTTCTTCTTCCGCACGGCCTCGAGGCCCATCTTCGCCACCGCCTCCGGCGTCATCTCGGGGAACGGCGTGTCCTTCCCTTCCTTCATTCCCGCGACGGCGGCGAAGTTCGTCTTCGTGAATCCCGGGCAGAGGCACGTCACGGTCACGCCGAACGGCTTCGCCTCCTCGTGCAGCGCCTCTGTGAAGTTCAGGATGAAGGCCTTGCTCGCGCCGTAGAGCGAGAAATACGGCGTCGGGTAGAAGGCCGACGTCGAGGAGATGTTCAGGATCGCCCCCGCGCCCCGCGCCTTCATCGCGACGAGGAACCGGTGCGTGAGCTCCGCCGTCGCGACGACGTTCAGCTCGAGCAGCGCGTGCACCCTCTCGAACGGCAGATCGGTCTCGGGTCCGTTCAGGCCGAATCCCGCGTTGTTCACGAGGAGCGCGACGTGCCGCCCCGCGCCCTCCGTCGCGTTCCACATGGCGTCACGCCCTTCCGGCGTCGCGAGATCGGCCGCGAGGACTTCCGCGCGGCCCCCCCGCCCGGCGTTCAGCCCGGTCGCGAGCGCCTCCAGCCTGTCCCCCGAACGGGAGACGAGCAGGACCGGCCGGCCCTCGGCCGCAAGCTCGCGCGCGAACGCGGCGCCGATTCCGGACGACGCGCCCGTGACGACGGCGAGGCCGCTGTCCTTCACTTCTTTTCCTTCGGGCGCACCACCTCGGCGACGCGGTAGCCGAGCAGGCTCCGCATCGCGTGCGCGGGGGCGAAGACGTCCGCCGGCGGCGAGGAGGCCGCCTGCGGCAGCGCCGCGAGGACGAGCGCGGGAGAGCTCCCGTCGAGGACGACGTACGCCGCGAACCAGTCACGCGCGCCGAGTGCGGGGACCCTCACGTCCTCGCCATCGACGCGCAGGGCGAACGGGGCGGGCGGCCCGGCCGTCCAGACCCCCGGACGGCCCGCGCCCCCCGAGGAAAGTTCGATCGCGCGGCGCAGGAGCGTCGCGCCGGGCTCGCGCAGCGAGACCGCGGACGCCGCGAGCGGCACCGAAGCGCTGCCGCCGCCCTTGAGTTCGGAGCGGGCGTTCGTGGAGATCCAGAGCGCGGTGGACCCCGGGATCGTCGCGTTGCCCTCGGGCCACAGGCCGGGGAGGAGCAGCTCCGTCGCGGTCCCGAAGTCGGGGAAGGACAGCGTGCCTCCGACCTCGCGGGTCTCGTAGACGGCCTGGATTGCCGGCTCGGGCGTCGCGCCGCGCGGTGCGTTGGCCCTCGCCCGCGCCCAGTCCTCGCGGCGGCGCGCAGACTCGGCTTTCTCGACGCGCACCTGTCCCGTCCAGCTCAGGCGGAGTCTCCCCTTGTCGACCTCGAGGACCTCCACCTCGCGGCGCGCGAGGTCGGGCACGTCCCCGCCGTCGACGCCCGGCAGGTTCGGGACGAGCGTCAGCTCGAGGCCGGCTGCGAGCGGGATGCCGCCTTCCAGGACGGAGGGAGCCGACTGCGGAGCCGTCGCCTCGCGCGCGGGCGGCTTCCCGCACGCAGCGACGACGACGGCCGCGAGAAGGGCCGGGGCGGCGCGGCGCGGGAAGCGCATCGGCTCAGCGGTTCGCGGCGTCGTTCAGGCGCTCGTCGAGCGGGATCGGATAGATCGACGTCGCCGTGACCTTTTCCGTGCGAGGGCGCCACCGGTTGATCGACCCGATGAGGCGCGGATCCCCGGACACCGTCGACGGGACCTCGCGCTCGAAGTCGCCGCGGAAATCGAGGATCACGCGCGAGAGCCCGGCCTTGAGCGACGGCGCCTTCCAGTCGACGTTGCGCGGATCGGCGACGAACGCCTTCGCAGCGGCCTCGAGGCGGTCCTCGAGGTCCGCCGCGTCCCACGCGTCCTTCGCGAGCGGCGGCCCGCCGCGGCGCGCCTTCACGAGCGCGAAGTGGATGCGCGCGTCGGTGAAACGTTTCCACGCGAGCGACGAAATCTGGTTCAGGGAGAGCTCGCGCCCGCCGAAGACGTACTTCGTCTCGGAGTCGAACCTGTGCCCGATCTCCTTCAGGCTCTGGGGGCGGTTGAAGCGCAGGACGCCTCGAATCGCGCAGGCGTTGTAGGCGTTGATCCAGTACGCGAGCCGGTCCGGCTCCGTCGGGAAGAGGTGCGGGTGCGTCTCGGGCGAGACGCGCGCGACCTCGGCGAGGTACTGCTCGAGCGTCGACTCCTCGAGGGACGCCGCCGCGTAGTCGACGAGCCCGTCCTGGACGACCTTCTCGAGGAAGCGGCCGAAGATCCCGTGCGGAAACTTCCCGGCGGACGGGACGTCCGACTGCGCCTTCACGTTCGGGCGCACGGTCTCGCAGGAGGCGCCCATCAGCGCGAGAGACAGCGCCGCGCAGGCCGCCGCGGACAGGAAGCGTGCGTCCTTCATGGCGGCGTCAGCCGATGACGTCTTCCGTGCCGTCGACGCCGAGCACGTTGCCCGACAGCCAGACCGTCTCGGGCTTCGAGAGGGCGACGATCACGCGCGCGACGTCGTCGGGGGTCGTGAGCCGGCCGGCCGGGTGGATGGCGAGGCAGCGCTCGATCATCGCGGCGTTGTCGGGGATCTTGCGGAGAGCCGGCGTGTCCGTGACGCCCGCGCGGATCGCGTTGACGGCGATCTTCCGGGTCACGAGCTCGACCGCGAGCTGGCGGCAGTGGCTCTCGAGGGCGGCCTTCGCGGCCGAGACCGCGCCGTAGGACTTCCAGATGCGGTGCCCGCCGGAGGACGTCATCGCGAACACGTGCCCGCCCTCGGCGAGGAGGCCCCCCGCGAGAAGGTCCTGCACCCAGTAGACGAGCGAATGGGCCATGACGTCGAGCGTCATGTCCATCTGGGCGCGCACGATCCGGTCGGCGGGCGCGTCTGCGAGGAACGGCTTCAGCGTCCCGAACGCGAGCGAGTGAAGCACGACGTCGATTCCGGCCCGGCGCCCCTCGGCGTCGAGGACCTTCGTCATCTCCGCGATGGCCTCGGCGCGCTTCTCGTCGTCCGCGGCGTTCATGTTGAAGAAGAGCGCCCGCGATCCGGCGGCCGTGATCTCCCCCGTGATGCGCTCGACGTTGGGCTGCGTCGACTTGCGGTCGAGATGGACGCCGAAGACGTTCCGGCCCGCGCGGGCGAGGGCGAGGGACGTGCCTTCCCCGAATCCGGAGGAGGCCCCGAGAACGAGGGCCCACGAGCGGTTTGCCATGGGCCGGATGCTAGCAGGCCCGCCCCGCTATCCTCGTCCCCGGGAGACCGCCGTGTCCGTGCCGCCCGCCCCGGATTTCCGCGCGAGACTGCGCTCTCGGCCGCCGCTCGTTCTCGATGCGGCGCTGGGCACGGACCTCCTCGCCCGCGGCGCTCTTCTTCCCGCGCCGCTCTGGAGCGCGCAGGCCCTCCTCGACGCGCCGGAGCTCGTCGAGGCGATCCACCGGGAGAACGCGGAGGCAGGGGCCGACGTCCTCACGATCGCCAGCTTCCGGCTGCATGGAAGAAATCTAAGAGGATCTTTTTGCTCCCTCTCGCAGGCAGCTCATCGAAATCGCGGTGGCTCTGGCGCGCCGGGCAGGCGGACGGCCTTTGGATCGCCGGGTCTCTCGCACCTCTGTCTGACTGCTACCGGCCTGATCTCGTTCCGAAGCAAGAAGAAATTCTCTTCTCCGAGCACGCCGAGATGGCGGCGGCGCTCGCCGCCGCCGGCGTCGACCTCATCCTCGTCGAGACGATGAACACCGTGTGCGAGGCCGTGGCCGCCGCGCGCGGCGCGGTGGCCACGGGGCTGCCGGTCGTCGTCTCTTGCGTTACGGACGGAGGCGGCCGCCTGCTGTCCGGAGAGCCCGTCGAGGATTTCGCGCGCTCGCTTCTTTTGCTGCCTTCGCCGCCCGACGCCCTCGGCGTAAATTGCGTGGCCGCCCGCTCGCTCGCCGGCGACCTGACGCGCCTCGCGGCGGCGGCGCCCGGCGTTCCGCTTGCGGCCTATGGGAACGTCTTCTCGACACCGGTAGCGCCGGAGGACTACGTGGCTCACGCCACCGAATGGGTCCGCCTCGGCGCGCGCCTCGTCGGCGGCTGCTGCGGGACGACGACGGCGCACACGGCCGCGGTCGCCCGCTCGCTTCAGGGGAAGTAGCCCCGGATCGTCTTGGCGCGCAGCTTCGGGTCCTTGAGCTTCACCTCGATCGCGCGGAACTGGTTCTCGCCCTTCGTGGAGTTCGTGAGGTAGCGCAGGAAGTACTGCGAGCGCAGCTCCGTCTCGATCTTCCGGTAGACCTCCGGCAGGGCCGACGCCTTTCCGATGAAGAACGCCTCGGCCCCCGTGTCCGCGGCGAGCTCGTTCATCCGCCCCTTGATTCCCGTGTCGAGGAACGAGAGGTTCAGCCCGATGAAGTAGATCGGGACACCCGCCGAGCGCGCGTAGCGCCGGAGCGTCGCGTAGTCGCTCCAGGAGTGGTTGTCGTCGCCGTCCGTCAGCACGACGACGGCCTTGCGGCCCGGCGTCGCGCGGAACTGGTAGAGCGCCATGACCACGGAGTCGAAGAGGGCGGTCGCGCCGTTCGCGTGCGTCTCGGCGATCGCGCGCTCGAGGTCCGTCGCGCGGTGCGTCATCGAGGCGAGGAGGGCCGGGCGCTCGCGGAACTCGATCACGAAGCCCTGGTCCTTCTCCTTGGAGACGAGCTTCTGGACGAACTCGGACGCCGCCTGGTGGACGATCGGCATCGCGTCCTTCATCGAGCCCGACCCGTCGATCACGATCCCGAGGGAGAGCGGGAGCGACTCGGCGAACTCGAAGCTCGTGAGCTCCTGCTTCGCCGCGTCCTCCGTGACCGTGAAGTCCTCCTTGGCGAGGGTCTTCACGAGGCGGCCCTCCCCGTCGTAGACGGAGACCGGCAGCTCGACGAGGTCGACTTCCACCTTCGACATGAAGCGCGACTCGCCCTTGAGGAGCTTGATGTCCGTGAATTCCTTGCCGTCCTCGTCCGTCGCCGTCGCGCGCATGAGCGTCGCTTTCTGGATCTCGGCGACGCGAACCGTCACGACGTACGGCGGCTGGGTCCACTCCCGGACCTTCCGGTCGTCGAGGTACAGCTCGAGCTTCTTCGCGACGCCGCCCGCCATGGACTGGACGGCGACCTTGAGCTCGACCGTGTCGCCCGCCCCCTTCTGCTTCGGGAGCTCCATGAGGCGCACGGACAGCCGCGAGTCCTTCTCGTTGATCGCCCACGCGTCCGCGTCCAGGAAATTGCCCTGCGCGTCGAAGCCGAGGGCCTTGAGCGTCTGCTTCTTCGGGACCTTCCCGAGGTCCAGCTCGACCTCGTAGGGTGCGCGGTTCTTGACGAGGATCTTCTTCTCCTCGAGCCAGAACTCGACGCGCGTGACGGGCGGCTTCACCTCGCATCCGATCCGGAGGAGGCCGACGGGAACCTCCTGCGGGGGCGCGAGAATCTTCACGAGGTTTCCCGCGTTCGGCGGCGGCATCTGGCGGTTCTCGGACTCGAGGACGACGGCCGCCGCGCTCGGCAGCCCTCCGGCGTCGGTGCCGGCGTCCTCGGCGCGGAATTCGGACGTCATCGCCGGAACGGTGATCGTCACGGCGCGCGTCGCGACCGCGCGGCCGGCGGCGCCTTCGAGCCGGAACTGGATCTCGTAGGTTCCCGGCGGCAGCGAACGCAGGAACGTGATCGAGACGGGCTTGCCGGCGTCGGCGCCGAGGTCGACGTCGGCCGGGATCCGGAAGGCGTCGACGTTCGCGCCCTTCGGGTCGCTCACGACCCCCGACAGCGTGAACGAGACGACGCGCGGCGTGCTCGCCGGCCCCCGAAGGTCGCCGCGCGCGACCGACAGGATGAACTTGACGGCCGTCTTCGACCCGGTCTTCCCGAGGTACTGCTCGCGCACGTCGAGGGGAATGGACACCCCGGGGGCGTCGATCCGGCTCTTCTGGGCGTCCGCCGGAGGAGCCGGCTGCCCGGAAGCGGCCCTCGAAAGGCCGAGAAGAACCGCCAGCAGCGCGAGACTCTTTCGCATTCCCCCATCGTATGCTGTCTTCCTCAAGCGACACATCCCCCGTTCGGAGGCTCCCGATGCAAGTTCCTTTCCGCGGCCCCGCCGCTCTCGTGCTCGGCTTGACTCTCGGCTTCTCTCTGGCGGCTGCGCCTGCCGGGACCGACGCGTACCTGGACTCCACGGCGGCGCGCTGGGAAGACGTGTCCCGGAAGATCTGGGACTACTCCGAGACCGCCCTTCAGGAGACGAAGTCCGCCGCCCTCCTCGAGGACGTTCTCGAGAAGGAAGGCTTCGCCGTGACGCGCGGCGTGGCCGGGATGCCGACCGCGTTCGTCGCGACCGCGGGATCCGGCGCGCCCGTCGTCGCGATCCTCGCCGAGTACGACGCTCTCCCCGGCCTCTCGCAGAAGGCCGGCGAGGCCAGGAAGTCCCCCGCAGTCGCCGGAGCGCCGGGCCAGGGGTGCGGGCACAACCTCCTCGGGACCGCCGCCGTCGCGGCAGCCGTGGCCGCGAACCGCGAGCGCGCCCTTCAGAAGCTGCCCGGGACGATCCGGGTCTACGGGACGCCCGCCGAGGAGCAGATCCTCGGCAAGACGTTCATGCTGCGGGACGGGGTGTTCGCGGGAACCGACGTCGTCCTCGCGTGGCACCCCGAGGCCGAGAGCTACGTCTATTCCGGCGGGCGCCTCGCGATCACGGCGCTGGACGTCGAGTTCTTCGGGAGGACGGCGCACGCCGCCGCGAATCCGTGGCTCGGCCGCAGCTCCCTCGACGCACTCGAGGTCTTCGAGCACGCGATGTCCCTCATGCGCGAGCACGTGCTCCCCACGGCCCGCCTCCACCGCGTCGTGAAGGACGGCGGTCTCGCCGCGAACATCATCCCCGACTACGCGCGCGTGCAGTGGTTCGTGCGCGACACGAACGGCGAGCGCATGAACGAGATGGTCGGCCGGCTGAGAAAGGCCGCGGAGGGCGCCGGCCTCGCGACCGAGACGACGGCGAAGGTGACGCTCCTCGCCACGACGCGCGAGCCGATCTACAACGAGGCGCTCTCGAGGCTCGTCCAGAAGCAGCTCGAGCGCGTCGGCGCCCCGAAGTGGGACGCGGCGGACGAGGCGCTCGCGAAGGCGATCCAGAAGGAGGTCGGGATCCCGGAAAAGGGGCTCTCGGCCGAGGTCCTCCCGTGGGCGAAAGGGCGCGGCGCCTCCGCGTCGTCCGACACGGGCGAGGTGAGCGCCGCCTACCCGCTCATCGAGCTGGGCGTCCAGACGGCGCCGAGCGGCGCGCCGTGGCACCACTGGGACGTCGCGTCCTGCGCAGCGGCCCCGATGGGCGTCAAGGGGATGCTCGTCGCCGCGAAGGTCCTCGCCGCGTCGACGGCCGACCTCCTGAGAGATCCCTCTTCCGTCGCGGCAGCCAAGGCCGAGTTCGCGAGGACGACGGCCGGAAAGCCCTACGTCACTCCTCTCGCGCCGGACGCGAAGCCGAAGACGTACTGAGGCGCGTCACGCCGCGCGCGCGGGCCCTCAGGCCGCCACTCTCGCCGCGTGCGTCTCGAAGAAGTGCTCGACGGCGTCGAGGAACGCCTGCGGACCGTCGAGGCTCGCGATGCGGCGGCGCAGCTCCGACCCGTTCGGCAGGCCGTGCGTGTACCACGACGTGAACGTGCGGAGCTTGGACATCATCGCCTTCGGCGCGTCGGACTGGTCCCTCTGGATGAGGCGGAAGTGTTCGAGGATGACCTCGCGCCGCTCGGCGAGCGTGGCCTCCCGCCACGGCCGGCCCGCGAGAAGCTCGGCGGCCTGCTTGAAGATCCACGGGTTCTTCATCGTCGCGCGGCCGCACATCACGGCGTCGCAGCCGGTCTGGCGGAACATCGCGAGGACGTCGTCGGCGGTGTTCACGTCGCCGTTCCCGACGACGGGGATCGACACGGTTTCCTTGAGGCGCGCGATCTTCGACCAGTCCGCGCGGCCCGTGTACATCTGCTTGGCCGTGCGGGCGTGAAGCGCGACGGCCGCGACCCCCTCGCCCTCGCAGATGCGGGCGAGCTCGAGGTAGTTCTCGGTCTGGTCGTTGATCCCGAGCCGGAACTTCACCGTGAGCGGCGTCGTCGGGAGCGCCTTCCGGCACGCCGCGATGATCGCGCGCGCCTTGTCGAGGTCGCGCATGAGGCCGGCCCCGGAGCAGCCCTTGAGGATCTTGTTCGCGGGGCAGCCCATGTTGATGTCGCAGACGTCGACCTGCATCTCCTCGACGCGGGCCGCGGCGACCGCCATCCGTTCGGCGTCCGCTCCGTAGATCTGGACCGAGAGCGGGCGTTCGGCCGGGTCCCAGCGGAGGAGGCGCTCGGTCCGCTTGTTGCCGCGCGTCAGCCCCTCCGACGAGACGAACTCCATGGTGACGAGGCCCACCCCTCCGATCCGGCGCAGGAGCAGCCGGTACGTCATGTCCGTGATCCCCGCCATGGGCGCGAGGACGAGGGGGGGATCGACGGCGCAGGGACGCGTCCCCGCGCCGCCGTACACGAGGCTCATCCGGGGGATTTTACTGGCCCGTGGCCTTCCCCTGCGGCGCCGCGGCGGGCGCGGCGGGGTTTCCCGGGGCCTCGAGATCGAAGGAGCCCTGCACGAGCGCGTGCGAGCCGGGAACGATCTTGTCGTCCTTCGTGATCCCGACGACGTACGCGTGCTTGCCGGGGGCCACGTTCTCGAGCCACACGGCCTCTTCCTTCGCGAGCGTGACTTCCTTCTCCGTGTCGACCTTGTAGCGGACCCGACACGTGTTGTCGGAGGTGCCCTTCTCGGCGATCGGACAGCCCGTGACGAGGAAGTCCAACAGGACCTTCCCGGTCTCGCCCTTCACCTTGCCGCGCGGCGAGACGACCGTGAGGACGGGCGTGCCGCTCTCGACCACGTTCTTTCCGTCCTTCTCCCCGACGTGGAACGTGACGGTCGCGAACGCGCTGTCCTCCTTGATGGACTCGCCCCACGGGCGCATCGGGAACACGCGCAGCGTGTGCGTGCCCTTCGGAATCTTCTTGAAGACCCACGGCTTCGTGACGTCGTAGTAGGCGAAGACGGTCGCGAAGTTGTCGAGCATGAGGGCGACGTACTGGCCCTGCTTCGTCGCAGGATCCTGGAACGTCTCGTAACCCGTGAGCTCGATCTTCACCTCGACGGGCGCGCCCGTCGCCGCGGGCTGGCCGGCCTCGGCGGGCGGGATCGCGATCACGTCGTCCGCCTTCGGCGACAGGATCTTGAGCGTGACCGGGCCAGAAGGTCCGCGTCCGTCCGGGACTCCGGCGATCGGCGACTTCGGGTCCTTCGGCGTCTCGGCGGACGCCGGGACGGCGAGCGCCAGGAGGGTGAGGGCGGCCGCGAGATTTCGGACCAGCTGCATCGGGAACACTCCTCTGGAGAATCCTCCGGCGCGCCGGAGGGCGCGGAGCATAGCAGCGACGCCGAGCCTGTGTCTCAGGAAGGCGGGGTAAAGAGCTTCGGCGGAGCCCCGACGCGCACGTCCGTGAGGTTGATCACCAACTTCGTCCCCTTGCCGCCCGGCGACGGGAGCTCCCGCTCCCAGCGGACGACGAGGCCGTCGAGGTCGTTCGCGGCCCAGTACGTCGTCGTCGGCGAGTTCAGGGCGGACGGGTCGTCGTCGAAGCGCCAGATCGCGCACACGTGTCCCGCAAACACCTCGTCGCCCTCCCGGTGGTAGAGGGTCAGGTTCCGGCGGGCCGCTTCCTTCTTCTCGTCGAAGCCGGTCGTCAGGGGGATGCCGGCGGGCATCTCCTTCTCCGCCTCGGAGAACTCCACGGGCGACGCGCTCTTCCCGCCGGCGGCGACGCGCCACGCCTTCTTCGCCTCCGTGTCGAGGATCAGCGCGGGCCCGTCGCCGAGGCCCTTGCGCCTCAGGCCTCCGCGCACGGCGATCTCGTACGAAGCCGTCTCGAGCCCGTCCGTCTTGAACGTGACGCGGGCGCGGTAGCCGTGGGTCGCGGCGCGCGGGGGACCGGGGAGCGGATCGGACGAGCAGCCGGCGAGAACGGCGAGCGTCGCCCCGGCGCAGCAGGCGGCGAGCAGCGCGGAAGCGGAACGTCTCATTTCGACGTGGCCCTCCGGGCGGGAGCGGTGCTGGGGACGGCGAGCCCGCGAAAGTGCTGGAGGATTGTGAGCGCGCGCAGCGTGACCCAGCGCGACGGGTCGCCCGTGCGCTCGGGAGCGAGCGGCATCCGCTCGGGCCGCGGGCGCTCCAGCTTCCAGCGCGCGCGGTGGTCCGCCTGGGAGGCCAGCTCCGCGAGGGCGCGCGCGACGTTCGGCTCGATGGGCCTTCCCGCGGGGCGCACGGCCTTCAACGCCGCAAGCATCTCGAAGAGGTCCGTCTCGTCCGCGCACGGGTAGCCCGCCTTCAGGATCTCGGGCGTCGCGCCCGCGGCGAGCGCGGCGGGAATCTCCGCCTCGACGAGCCGCGTCTCGAGGAACGCGATCGCGCCCCTGATCACGTCCGTCCGCGCCTTCTCGGGCAGCTCTCCGAGAAGGAGAAGGTCCTTCACGGTGCGGCCCTTGCCGGCCCGGGAACGCCGGGCGATCTCCTCGGCCCCGCCCACGACGCGCGGGTCGCCGCCGCGGCCGGTCCGCGCCAGGACGCGGAGCGCCGCCGAGAACAGCGGGACGTCGAGGTCGCCGGTCCGGCCGCCGCGCTCGATCTCGACGAAGGCCTTCTCCCACCTCGCGAGCAGGACGTCGGCCGCGTGCTTGAGCGCGGGCTGCGCCTCGTCCACGCCGAACTCCGTGAGAAACAGCGCGAGCCACATCCCGCCGT
Organism: Acidobacteriota bacterium; assembly: GCA_016716715.1. Classification (NCBI taxonomy): domain Bacteria; kingdom Pseudomonadati; phylum Acidobacteriota; species Acidobacteriota bacterium. The sequence goes on from JADJVE010000006.1 coordinate 281,156, forward strand.
CGTACCGCCGCTCGAGCGGGACCTGCGGCGCCGGCACGAGGCGCGCGCGGACGAGCGCGAGAAGATCGCGCAGGAACGGGTCGCGGACGACCGCCTGCCGAGCGCGCCGGAGGTCGGGATCCTTGGGCGGGCGCCCGAGCAGGTCGCGCAGGGCGACGGCCCGCACACCCGGGTTCTCGCGCGAGACGAGCCAGTCGATCGTCGCGAGCGGGACCGGGAAAGGACCCTCGGCGGGAGGACGCGGAGCGCGAGGCATGGGAGGCGAGGATAATCCCTCCGATGAACTTCTTCGCGAGCGGCGTCACGCGCGTCGTCGGGCACCGCGGCTCCCCGACGAAAGCGCTCGAAAACACCTTCGAAAGCTTCGACCGGGCCGAGGCGGACGGCGCCGACGCCTTCGAGCTCGACGTCCGCCTCACGCTGGACGGCGAGGCCGTCGTCCAGCACGACCCGGAGATCGTTCTCCTCGGGCGCCGCGTCCCGCTGGCGACCGTCACGATCCCCGAGCTCACCGAGCTGCCCGTCGAGCGCGGCGGATTCCGGGGTTTCGTCCCGACGCTCCGCGATCTCTTCCTGCGCTACGGCTCGACCGGCCGCTACCTCGTCGAGCTCAAGGCGGGCCCGTCGCCGCGGCCCGGCCTCCTCGAGTTCCGCGTCGCGGCCCTCATCGCCCAGATGCACCTCTTCGACCGCGCGATCGTGCTCTCCTTCTCGGGCGACATGCTCCGGAAGATCCGCGAGATCGAGCCGCGCATCGAGACGTGCCTCAACTACGACGCGACGGCGCGCCGCCCCGAAGGCGCGCTCTGGCCCGATCTTCCGAAGGGCTGCCGCGCGATCGGCCCGCAGGCCGGACTCGTCACGGACGAGCTCTTCGCCCGGGCGAAGGCCGAGGGGCTGGGCGTCCACTGCTGGACCGTCAACGACCCGGCGTTCGCCGCGCAGCTCGCACGGCTCGGCGCGGCCAGCGTGATCAGCGACGACGTGTCCGTCGTCGGCCCCGCGATCCGGGACGTCACGGGCGCTCCCCTGCCGCTCAACCTCCTGAAGGTCTGACCGGCACGGCGTCCGCGTCGCTCGCCGTCACGACCCGGTTGCGGCCCGCGGCCTTCGCCTCGTAGAGCGCGGCGTCGGCGCGGGCGACGAGGTCGAGCGCGTTCGCGCCCATCTCGGGGCGGGCCGCCGCGACGCCGCCGCTGATCGTCACGACGCCGAGCGGCACGGCGCCATGCGGCATCCTGAGGGCCTCGACGCTCTTGCGCATCCGTTCGGCGATCGCCGTCGCCGCCTCCGCGTCCGTCAGCGGCAGGATCGCCGCGAACTCCTCGCCGCCGTAACGCGCGACGACGTCGCCGGCCCGGAGCAGCGTGCGGGCAAGCACGGCGGCCATCCGGCGGAGGCAGTCGTCCCCCGCGGGGTGGCCGTAGCGGTCGTTGTAGGGCTTGAAGTGGTCGACGTCCACCAGGACGAGCGCGATCGAGGTTCCCGCGCGGATCGCGCGCGCCCACTCGTCCGCCAGCGCCCGGTCGAACTGGCGTCTGTTCGCGACGTCCGTCACGGCGTCCACGAGGGAGAGGCGTTGCAGCACCACGTTGGCCTGCTGGAGGCGCAGCTCGGCGGCCTTGCGCTCGCTGATGTCGTGGAACGTGCACAGCACCTGCAGGAGCGTCCCGTCCTCCGCGAATTCGGGGTCCGCGTTCACGAGAAGCCAGATCCGCTCGCCGCCGCCGGGGCGCTGGAAGCCGACCACGGCGTCGCGCACGGCCTGACGCGTCGCGATCGCCTTCGGGATGGGGTGTTCGGAGCCCTGCAGGACACGGCCGTCCTCGTCGACGACGTTCCAGGCGGGGTCGTAGGACGTCTTCCCGAGGAGCTCGGCCTCGGTCAGCCCGAGCAGCTCGCGCGCCTTCGGGTTCGCGAGCGCGACCCGCCCTTCGGAATCCTGCACGACGACGCCCACCGGGACGTCGCGGACGAGGCCGCGGAAACGCGCTTCGCTCGCGCGCATCTCGCGATCCGCGCGTCTGCGCGCGTCCATGTCGCGGACGATCCGCCTCCACGCGAGCGCGAGGAGAAGGACGGTCAGGGTCGAGCCGAGGGCGACCGTCGCGATCGCAATGCGCGCTTCGCGTGTGGTCCGCTCCGCCAGAGCCCGGAGGTCTCCGGCGTAGTCGTCGGATCGGTGGGCCTGCGCGAGCGCGGCCTCCTGGCGCCGGGCGGCGTCCAGAAGAGCGAGCGTGTTCCACACGGCGACCGCTCCGACCGCCATGACGACGAGCACGGCGATCACGAGGCCGCGGAAAATCCTCCGGCGTGTCGGCACGTTTCGGTGTGTCTCCTCGAGTCAAATGGTCGGGGCGGCCGGGGTCGAACCGGCGACCTGTTGCTCCCAAAGCAGCCGCGCTACCGCTGCGCTACGCCCCGATTCCGTTAGCATTCTCCGCGATGGCCGCCAAGAAGTCGAAACCCGTCCTCGTCCTCCTCCACGGTCTGGGCGGCTGCGCGGCCGACTGGGCCGACGCCGGCGTCCCGCTCGCGAAGACCTACGCGATCCAGGCGCTCGACCTCCCGGGCTCCTTCCGCGGGCCGAAATCCCCCGACGGCTACGACCCGGCGGCGCTCGCGCGATGGGTCCTCGGCGTTCTGCCGAAGCAGCCCGTCTTCCTCGTGGGCCACTCTCTCGGCGGGCGCGTCGCCGGCGAGATCGCGGCCCTTGCGCCGGAACGCGTCGCCGCCGTGGCGCTCGTCTCGCCCCTCGGCGCGGCGCCCTACGGCTTCACGGACACGCTCAAGTGGAAGGCGATGTCGCGCCGCGCCGTCCTCGAGAGCGTCCCCGAGTCCTCCCTCAGAAGCGCCGCCGCGTACGGCTTCGAGGGCGACGCCCCCGGCAAGAAGGCGCTCGTCGCGCGGGCCGTCGAGGCGCAGACCGGCCCGTCGAAGAAAGACGTTTCCTTCGCGACCGAGAAGTCCGTGGACGGCGTCCTCGGGGCGCCCCCGCTCTCCGAGCGCCTCAGGGGGACGACGATGCCGCTCCTCGTCGTGACCGGCGAGCGCGATCCCCTCGTGCCGCCGAAAGACGCGCGGGCGATCCTGAAGGCCCGCCCGGACGCGACGTTCCTCGAGCTCCCGGGCCGGGGGCACTACGCTCTCTTGGAAGATCCGGGCCGGCTCGCCGAAGTCTTGCGCGGATTCTTCGCGCGGGCCTGAGGCAGGTCCGGCAGCCACGCGTCCGGCACGCGACCCTCGAGCGCCGCGCACTGGACGCGGAAGAGCTCGGAGAGGCCGCGCCGCGCGGCGGCGAGAAGCTCGCCGAGCATCGCCTCGTCGAACGGCTCCTTCTCCGCGGTGCCCTGGATCTCGACGAAGCGTCCCGACGACGTCCCGACGACGTTCAGGTCGACCTCGGCGGTCGAGTCCTCGGAGTAGTCGAGGTCGAGGAGAATCGTGCGCGCGTCCGGCTCGGCCCCGGCCGTGACGCCGAGGGAGATCGCCGCCACGGCCTCGCGCAGCGGGTTCCCGCGGATCGTCCGCGCCTTGAAGAGCGTGCCGGCGGCGAGCATCAGGGCGACGTACGCGCCCGTCACGGACGCGCAGCGCGTCCCCGCGTCGGCCACGAGGACGTCGCAGTCGAGCGTGATCGTCCGGTCCGCGAGGATCGAGCGATCCGCGACGCCGCGCAGCGCGCGCCCGATGAGGCGCTGGATCTCGAGCGTGCGGCCCGTCTGCTTCCCGCGCGCGGCCTCGCGCGCCGTCCGCTCGTGCGTCGCGCGCGGGAGCATTCCGTACTCGGCGGTGATCCAGCCGAGGCCGGTCTTCTGGAGGAAGGGCGGCACCTTCGCCTCGACGGTTGCCGTGACGAGCACCTGGGTCTTGCCCTGCGTGATGAGGCACGAGCCCTCCGCGTGGGGCACCGCGTCGCAGACGATCGAGACGGGACGCAGCGAAAGCGCGGCGCGGCCGCCGGCACGGGAGAGGGCGTTGGGGTTCTTCACGCGGGGATTGTCCTCTTATCGCGACCAGGGCGCCCGCGGACCTTCACATCGGCAGGTCGACGAGCGCGAGGTCCGCCGCGGGCCGGCCGAGGAAGCGGCCCGCGACGCGGCGGAGCCGATCCGACGCGTCCGTGACGAGAATGCGCGTCTCGCCGGGCTCGTTCCCCTCGCGGCGGGCGGCCGGCGGGAGCGCCGCTTCGAGCGCGTCCGCCGCCGCGTGCGCCGAGTCGACGAGCTCCGTTCCGGGCGGGAGCGCCGCCGCGATCGTCCCCGCGAGGAGCGGGTAGTGCGTGCAGCCGAGGACGACGATGCGCGCGCCCGAGGAGCCCACGGGCCCGAGGTACCGCGCCGCGGCCGCGCGGGCGACCTCGTTCCCGGTCCAGCCCTCCTCGGCGAGCGGCACGAAGAGCGGGCACGCCGTGTGGAGCACTTCGCGCTCCGGATCCAGCGCGCGGATCGCGCGGCCGTAGGCGTCGGACGCCACGGTCGCCTCGGTCGCGAGGACGGCGATCGGCCCGCGCGGCTCTCCCGCCGCCTCGCGCGCCCGCGCCACGGCGACGGCGGCGACGGCGCCGGGCGCCACGACGCCGATCACGGGCACGGGCGACATCTCGACGATCGCGTCGAGCGCGAGCGCCGAGGCCGTGTTGCAGGCGACGACGACGGCCTTCACGCCGTGGTCGAGGAGGAAGCCGACCGCGCGGCGGGCGTAGCGGCGGACGGTCTCGGCGGACTTCGTCCCGTACGGAAGGCGCGCCGTGTCGCCGAGGTAGAGCAGCCGCTCGTGCGGGAGCCGGCGGGCGATCGCGTCGAGAACGGTCAGCCCGCCCACACCCGAGTCGAAGAGGCCGATGGGCCGTTCGTCGCTCACGTCGTTTCCCCCTTCGGCCTCGCGGGCGGCTTCGCCGGCTTCGGAGGCCGCGGCGCCGGCGTCGACGTCGCCGTGGGCGTCGGAGCCGGCGTCGGCGTCGCCGCCGGCGGCGGCTGCGCCGGGCGCGGCGTCTCCGCGGCGGCGCGCGTGAAGTCCGGCGCGATCGGGTGCGCGAGGTCCACGTGCCCCGCGAGCGTCTCGGCGGGCTCCCCCGCCACGAGGAAGACGACGCGCGTCACGCCCGTCATGTTCTTGCCGACCGTGACGGCGAGCGCCTGCACGGCGGCGTCCTCCTCGTGCGCGCCCGCCTGCCATTTCACGAGAGCGGGCGGCGCGACGTCGAGGACGGCCACGCCGTCGCGCAGGAGGTACGCCCCGCGCAGCGTCCAGCCCTCGGGAAACGGCTTGACGAGGTCGGCGCTGCGGGGCCCCTCGACGACGCCGGACGCCACCGCCCGCAGGAACGCGACGTCGTCCGCGGCCACGGGCACGTCGCGCGCCTCGGGGTGCAGCATGCCGTCGCCCTCCTTCGACTCGAAGAACAGCGTCACGTTGCGCGCGGGGATCGGTGTCGGCGGCACGACGGCCGTCGGGCGAGGCGCGGGAGCGGGCGGCGCGCCGGCCTTCGGGCTCCTGACGCTCCGCATCACGACGAACGCACCGAGGAGCAGGGCGAGGATCGCGACGAGCGCGAGCGCGAAGCGGCGGGCCACGGGACTCAGCTCTTGCCGTTCTTCGGCGCGTACGGCACGGGCGCGGCGCCGTCGGCGGACCGGAAGTACGTCTCGAGGCTGCCCGCGAGCGTGTCCGCGACCTGCCGGCGGAACTCCTCGGAATTGATCTTCTTCTCCTCGTCGGGGTTCGTGATGAACGACACCTCGACGAGCACCGCGGGCGCGTTCACACCAATGAGGACGCGGAACGGCGCCTGCTTCACGCCGCGCGTCGTGATCCCGAGCAGGCGGTTGAAGTCGGCCTGCACGATCTCGGCGAGACGCGCGGACGCGCCGAGGTGCTGGTTCTGCGCGAGGTCCCAGAGGATGAGGTCGAGGTCGCGCACCGCGGCGTTCTTCTCCGCGCTGGCCGCCCCGGGCGCGGCGCGGTTCTCGCTCTCGGCGAGCGCGGCCGCCGCGCGGTCCGACGCGTCGAGCGACAGGTAGTAGACCTCCGTGCCGTGCGCGGAGGCCGCGCGCGACGCGTTGCAGTGGATGGAGAGGAAGACGTCCGCCTTCGCGGCGTTCGCGGCGGCGGCGCGGTCGTCGAGGCCCACGGTCGCATCCGTCGTCCGGGTCATGAGGACGCGGTACCCGCGGCGCTGGAGCGTCTCGACGACCGTCCTCGCGAGCGCGAGCGTCGCGTCTTTCTCGAGCGAGCCGCCCGGCCCCTTCGCCCCTTCCTCGGTTCCGCCGTGGCCGGGGTCGACGACGATCGTCTTCACGTTCTTCGCGGCGGCGGGCGCCGGGACCGGCGCGGCGGGCGCGGCGGAGGGCGCGGCTCCGGCCTTGCGGGCGACGTCCACGACGAGGCGGGGCGGCGTCCCGAGCGCATAGACGTTCGCGGCGAGGCCCTTTTCGCGAAAGACGATCGTCACCTCGCCGCCGCGCACGAGGAGCCGCGCGACGCGCGGCGAATCGAGGACGCGCTCGGGCGACGGCGCGGTGAGGCGCGTGCCCGGAAAGTGCAGGACGACCTGTTCCGGCGTCGCCTCCACCGCGTACGACGGCGACTGCGAGAATCGGAGCACGATCTTCGTGACGTCGCCGAGCTCCGCGACGGAGGGCTCCACGCCGACTTCGACGAAATCCGACTTCTTCGCCGAGAGCGTGCGCGTCCCCTTGTCCCACGCGAGCGCCTGGCCCGTGAGCGGACCGAGAACCCTCACGAAGAACTCCGGCTCGGCCCACGCGCCGAGGCTCGACGCGCGCACGGGCGACGCGAGGTTCACCACCTTCGTGTCCACGACCGCGATCGGCGACTCGGCGCCGAAGACGGCCGTGCGGCCCTTGACCTTCACCTCGTACGAGCGCGTGCGTTCGTCCCACGCGATCGTCCCGTCGAGGGCGGCAACGGCGTCGTTGACGAGAAGGAACGTCCGCCCGTCGCGCTCTTCGGCGCGGATCGACGCGGGCGGCTTGGCGTCCCGCGCGAGGGACGCGTCCTGGGCCTCGACGGAGCGGGCGCCGGACAGGAACGAGAATCCCGCGGCGGCGAGAAGAACGAGGAACCGGGCCGTCGCGCGCGTCACCCGCGAATTATGGCGACTCCCGGGTCTTTTCGCCCGGGTGCCGACCTGTTATCCTCATCGATCACGATTGGGGGCGTCCCGGTTTCGACGGGGCATTCAGCGATCGAGGAGCACGCCGAGCACGGCCGTTCGCTCGTAAAAACGACGGTCAAATTCAATCGCCAACAGCGATTACGCTCTCGCGGCTTAATTAGCCGTGACGGGCGCCGGGGAGCCTGTCCGGGGCGCCTCGGCGTTTGACGCGAAATCCGGACTGGGGATCATCTCCGCCGCCTGAAGAGATGGCCCGAGAAGCTCAGGATCGCCGCCGCGCCCGGTCGTCCGGACCTGAAGACGCGGTGGTTAAAAAAAACAAGTCCGGACTGAGCGTGGAGAATCTCGACGTTCGGGCGCTTCGGACGGGGGTTCGACTCCCCCCGCCTCCACCATTTACGGCAAGCGGTATTTCCGCTGGCGAACCGGCCCCGGGAAACGCGGCGGCCGGGGGATTTCCGGGTCTCAGGCGACGGACGTCGGTGTCAGCGTGCCGTGGGTGAACGCGCGGCGGCCACCCCGGGGAATCTCCGGGGGTCCTCCCGCTGGGGGGGGGGGGGTGGGGGGGGGAAGAACTTCGCGACGTCCGCGTCCATGTCCGGCGGCGGGACTCGCGGGGGGAGGCGGGCCGCGAGCCGTCAGTCTCGCGCCCCCGGGGGGGGGGGGGGGGGGGGGGGGGCGGCGCGGGGCGCGCGTCCGCGTCCTCCCGCGCTGCCCGACGCCCGGGTAGAGGACGAAGCGCGCGTCGAGGCCCGCCTTCTGGTAGAGGCCCTCGGCCCCCTTCCAGCGGGAGACCGGCGTCGGGCCGAAGAGACGGAAGACGAGATCTTCGTCGGCCTTCGAGAAGCTGTCGCGGTAGATCACCGCGTCGTTCGCGTCCTTGTCGCCGAGCAAGAAGAGCCACGCGACGGCCTTCAACGCGCTCTCGTCGACGGGCCTTCCCACGAGCGCGCGGACGTCGGCCACGCCGACGGGGTACGGCAGCGTTTTGCCGTCGGCCTTCTCGACGGGCGCGATCGGCCAGCCGCCCGGCGACCCACAGGCCACCGCGAGGACCCGCGAGGGGTGAAGGACGGCGAAGCGGTTCACGAACGAACCCGACGCCGAGAAACCGCGCAGGAGGAGTCTTGCGTCGACCGTGATTCCCCTGGCCGCGAGAACCGCCCGCGCGTCGTCCGCCATGGCAAGGAGCTGCAAGTCGACACGCCGGAACGCGGGAGCTTCCGTCTGCAGGGCCGCGCGCGTGAGCGCGTGGAGGTAAAGGTTTTCGTCGCCCCCGATCGGCGGCCGCGGAAAGAGCGGCACGAGGAGCGGCGCGCCGAGCGCATCGGCGAGCGCCGCTTGCCGGCGCACCTCGCACGTGGACGCGGCGCGGATCATCTCCACGTCGTCGGTGGTGTACCCCGTGTTGTTCGGGACCACGAGGAGGTGCCCCGAGCGTGGCGCCTTCGGCACGTAAAGGAAGTACGGCCAGTGGAAGCCCCGCGCGGGCGCCGCCGGCTGCTCGGACGTGAGCGCGGCGTTCATCTCGCAGCGATGGACGAGGAATCCCTTCACGCCGAAGAGGGCGCGGCCCCCGGACGCCTTCGAGGGATCGATCTCGAGGACGTACTTCCCCGCCGCGAGCACACGCGTGACGTCGGACTCGCCCCGGCGCCCGGCCCACGCGAGGACCGGCGCGCCGTCCGGCCCGACGAGCGTCACCGAGGCTTCGCCCTCGCGGGTCTCCATCCAGAAGCTGAGCCGGTGCCGGTCGCTGGCCTTCGGAAGCAGGAACTCGAAGCGCACGGGCTTCTGCCCGAGGCTGAAGCCCTGCGTCATGTTGAACCCGTCGGCGACGAGCGCGGCGTTGCGCTTCTTCGCCTCCGCGGCGAGCGGGTCGGGCGCCTGGGCGTCGGCCCCCGGCGCGGCGGCCGCCCCGCACGACACGAACAGGATGAGCGCCGCGCACGCGGCTCCCCGGACCATGCCTAGTTCGCCCTCGCCTCGTCGAACGCGTACTCGTGCTGCGCGTCGCGCAGGACGAGGGAGCGCTTTCCGTCCTTGTCCGCCACGACGAACTCGAAGCCCTCGATCGTCGGGTCGATCGTGATGAAGGAGATCGTCCCGTCGTCGTTCTTGCGCGACGCGACGACGCTGTGCCACTCGCCAACGTCGAAGACGACGGCGCCGCCCGCGCCCTTCTTCACGGCGAGATCGCCGAGGGCCTTGCTCGCGTAGCGCGGCGCGAGCTTCGCCGCCGCGGAGGCGTCGGCCGGGATCACGAGGCGCTCGCGCGCCTTCGCGATGGCCGCCGCCCGCTGCTTGACCCCGACGCGGATCGACTCCTCGGCCTCCGGCTTGCCGTCGAAGAGCACCTCGACGAGGCGCCTCAGGAGCGGCCCGCGCAGCGAGACGCCCGCGTCCGAGTTCGTCAGGATGACGGCGCCGACGCCGTGCTCGGGCAGCCAGATCATGTCGCTGTGGTACCCGGCGAGGTCGCCGCCGTGGTGCACGATCGGGATTCCCCACTTCTTGTCCACGAAGAGGCCCATCCCGTACGTGACGTCCTCGCCGACCGCCACCTGCGGCGCGCGCCGCGCGAGGAGGTTCTCCTCCGAGACGAGGCGCTTGCCGCCCGGAAGCGCGCCCTTCGCCAGCTCCATCGCCACGTACTTCGAGAGGTCGCGGGCGCTCGTCCACACGCCTCCGGCCGGCCGGGCCGGCACGATGGACTCGTTCAGGTCCATCCGGGCCCGCACGGTCTTCCCGTCCGGGTCGTCGCCGTGCGGCTGCGCGACGTTTCCCCTGAGGGCGCGGGCGAAGTCGAACGTGGTGTTTTTCATTCCGAGGGGCAGGAAGACCTTCACCCGCATCGCCTCGTCGTAGGCGGCGCCCAGCTCGCGTCCGGGATACGACAGCGTTCCTCCGATGAACCCCGCCGCGGCCGCCATCAGGTTGCTGTACTGGAAGACCTCGCCGAACTTGCTCGTCGGCTGCATGGTGCCGAGGAGGCCGAGCGCCGACGCGGGCGTCGCGCTCCGGTACTCGAAGAGCCATTCCATGTCCTGCCGCGGGAGACCCGTGCACGCGCACACGAGGTGCTTCACGAGCACCTGCTTCGTCGTCGCCGCGTCGCCGAGCCGGAACGCGGGATAGACCCCCGTGACGGGCTGGTTCCAGCCGAGCTTCTTCTCGTCGGCGAGCTCGGCGAGGAGCAGCGTCGTGAGCGCTTTCGTGTTCGACGCCGCGATGAAGAGCGTGTCCGCGTCGACCTTGTCCGGCTTGCCGAGCTCCTTCACGCCGAGGCCGCCTTCCCACACGACCTTGCCGCCGTCGAGGAAGGCGAGGCCGACGCCCGGCACCGCGTACTGCTTCATGCCGTCCTCGACGAACGCCTTCAGGACCGCGATCCGGGAGGCGTCGAGCGGATGAGCCTTCTTCCCCGCGAAGGTCTCGCGCGAGTAACCCTTCGGCCGGAGGCTCTGCAGGACGAGACCGATCGGCGCGCCGCGCTTCTCGGCCGTCGGCTCGGTCGCGTCGAGGATGAAGACGATCCACGCCTTCCCGGCGCGCCACGCGCCGGCCACGACCACGACGCGCTCGTTCGGCGAGGTCTCGTACTCGAAGCTCTTCCGCTCCTCCCACCCGTTGCGCGGGGCGCCCGGCGTCGCGAGCCTCAGCGGCCGCTTCGCGTCGGGCTTGTAGGCGGACCACGCCGCGGCGACCGCGGCCTCGGCGTCCTTCGCCTCGACGTCCACGAGCGCGAGATGCGAATCCCCCTCGGGCGGGTCCAGCACCACGAGCGGGCCCTTCGTCGTGATCGTCCAGCCCGCCGGCGCCGTGAACGTCGCGCCCGCGGCCGTGGTGCGGGGCGAGTCGGCGGCGAGGACTTCCTTCGCGGGAGCCTGCGCCGAAGCGTTCGCGGCGGAAAGGGGAAGCGCGAGGACAAAAGAAAGAGCGAGGACTGAGAGGCGTGCCATGGTCCCTCCGTTCGGGCACAGTCTAGGACGCCAAGGGCGGTAGAGTGCCTCCCGGAGGCCTTCGCATGCGCTCGCCCGCCCTCGCTATGTGCCTCGGGGCAACTCTCTCCGGCGCCGCGCTCCCGGCGCACGCTGTCCTTCCGCCGGGCGTCGACGACGCTTCGATCGCCGCCGCCGCCGTCGCGACCTTCCCGGAGTTCCTCGAGTTCCTCTCCCTCCCGAACGACTCCGCGAAGCCCGCCGACATCCAGCGCAACGCCGCGTGGCTCGAGTCGGCGTTCGCGCGGCGCGGCTTCACGACGCGCCTCCTCGACAACAAGGGCCGCCCGCTCGTCTTCGCCGAGTACGGCAAGGCCCGCCCCGCGCAGAAGACGGTCCTCTTCTACATCCACTTCGACGCCCAGCCTGTCGTCCCGTCGCAGTGGGCCCAGAAGGACCCGTGGCTGCCCGTCGTCAAGCGGCGCGGGCCCGACGGGAAGTGGGCCGAGGTGGACCGCGCCGAGCTCCTGAAGCCCGGCTTCGACCCGGAGCTGCGCGTCTTTGCGCGCTCGTCCTCCGACGACAAGGGCCCGATCGTGATGTTCCTCGCCGTATTCGATCTCCTGCGCGCGAAGAAGATCGACCCGGCCTTCCACGTGAAGGTTCTCCTCGACAGCGAGGAGGAGGTCGGCTCGCCCGGCATCGCCGCCGCCGTCGCCGGCAACGCCGCGCTCCTCGCGGCCGACGCCGTCGTCCTCCTCGACGGGCCTGTCCACGCCTCGAGCCGCCCGACGCTCGCCTTCGGCAACCGCGGCGTCGTCGCCGTGACGCTCACCGTTTACGGGCCACGCGCGCCGCTGCACAGCGGGCACTTCGGCAACTGGGTGCCCAACCCCGCGCTGCGCCTCGCGAAACTCCTTGCGTCGATGAAGGACGAGGACGGACGGGTGACGGTCGCCGGGTACTACGGGCGCACGAACCTCACCGAAGCGGATCGCAAGGCGCTCGCCGAGGTGCCCGACGACGAGGCCGCGCTGAAACAGAGGGTCGGCATATCGCAGCAGGAAAAGGTCGGCGTCACGTACCAGGAGTCGCTCCAGTACCCGTCCCTCAACGTGCGCGGCCTCGCGTCGGCGAGCGTGGGCGAGAAGGCGGCGAACGTCCTCCCGCGCGACGCCGTCGCCGAGCTGGATCTGCGCACGACCGTCGAGTCCGACCCGGCGTTCCTCGTCGGCCTCCTGAAGAAGCACGTCGAGGCGCAGGGCTGGCACCTCGTCGAGAAGGACCCCACGGACGAGGAGCGCGCGCGCTGGCCGAAGCTCGCGCGATTCGACGCGCACGCACCCGAGGAGGCCGCGCGGCAGCCGTTCGACGCACCGGTGGGCCGCTGGGCGGCGGCGGCGCTCGGCGGCGCATGGCCCGCCGCGCCGCTCGTGCGCATCCGGATGATGGGCGGCACGCTCCCGACGCACGCGATCGTCGGGCCGCTGAAGGCGCCGTTCGTGCAGGTCCCCGTCGTGAACGCCGACAACAACCAGCACGCGTACGACGAGAACCTGCGCATGGGCCACTACCTGAGCGGCATGCGCTCGATGGCAGCGCTCCTCACGGCGCCGTACCCGGAGTGAGAGAGAATCCGTCTCATGCAAACACCTCGCCGTCTCCCGCTGATGCTCGCCCTCTGCCTGGCCGCCCCCGCCCTCGCGCAGGGCCGGCCTGATCCGGCGGCCCTCCTCACCGCCCAGAAGGACGCGCTGAAGGCCTTCGCGGCCATGGACGGCGTCTGGCGGGGCCCCGCGTGGACGATCCTCCCGTCGGGCGAGAAGCACACGATCACGCAGACCGAGCGCATCGGACCGTTCCTCGACGGCGCCGTGAAGGTCATCGAGGGGAAAGGCTATGAGGCGGACGGGCGCGTCTCGTTCAACGCGTTCGGGACGATCTCCTTCAACCCCGCGAAGAACGCCTACACGCTTCATTCGTACGCGATGGGCAACGCCGGCGACTTCGTCATCAAGCCCACGCCCGACGGCTACATCTGGGAAATCCCGGCCGGGCCCATGACGATCCGGTACACGGCCGTCATCAAGGACGGGACGCTCAAGGAAGTCGGCGACCGCCTCGAGACCGGCAAGGACCCCGTCCGCTTCTTCGAGATGACGCTCACCCGCATCGGCGACACGACGTGGCCCGCGGGCGGGGCGGTGCCGCCGAAGTAGTCCCGTCGCGTTAACGCTTCCCGGGCTTTCTTCTGGCGCGCGCTCGATCCGCGACATAGATTGCGACTCGCTCTTGCAACGACAGAAGGAGGCGCGCATGCGCCGCCCCGGAGTAACACAGATGCGCCAACGTCGCCTCGCCGCGCTCGTGCTTTTCGCACTCTTCGGCCTCGGCGCTTCCGCGGCGCTCGCGGCCGACAGCACCCCGACTCCGCGAACCATGTCCCGCGGAAATCTCGTCAAAGTGCGGCCGAGAACTCCGCAGTTTCCTCCCGACGTAAAGGCCCGCGGCGACCGACTCTGGAATGCGGCGTCACCCGCGGTGAAGGCCTGGGCGAGCCAGAACGCGCCCCAGGTCGCGAAGGGACCCGGCGACCCCGAGGCCCTCGCTCACGCCGCCGCTCAGGCCCGGTCGGCTCACACCCGAGGCGGCGGCGCCGCTGACTCTCTCTCGTTCCTCCTGCTCTACGAGGCCTCGAGGAGCCTGCAGGCCAAGAGCGACCTCGACTCCATGTCGGAGATGGGCGAGATGGAGTCGTTGCGCCTCCAGATGGCGATGGACCGCCTGAGCAAGATGATGTCGACGCTCTCGAACCTGATGAAGAAGATGTCGACGACCCAGGACGCCATCATCCAGAACATGAAGTAGGAACCTGGAGGAAGCGCGCATTTGCGTCGCCCAGCCGCAGAGGCGCTGAGGCCGGCGCGAAGAGGGGAAAACCTTCCGGGCTCCGGTGAGACGCGGTATCGTTCGCGCAGACAGGAGAACAATGAATGAAATATCTGCGCGTCATTCTCGAAGTGTGCGGAGCCGTCCTTCTTGCCGCGACGCTCGTCGTCGGTTCGCGGCCTTCGGCCGCACAGGTCTCAAAGGAGACGCAGACCATCAAGCCCGCTGTCCCCTACGCGCAGTTGAAAGATGCGAACTACATGCTCATCTCCGCACTCCAGGATCGCGTCGATAGGCTCGAGGCGAAGCTTGCGACGGTCCAGAAGGATTACGCGGGCCACACGCACCACTACATTGCGCCCCAGTGCCAGTACGAGAATCTCGCAACGTTCAAGAACGAGCTCGCTCACGGCGCCACGAACATGGGCGTGTGCCTCGTCAATCCCGCGGCCATCAACCGCAACGGCACCCCAACAACGCCGCCGATGAAGTAGGCACGCAACCCGCTCCCCGTCGCGCCCTTCGCCACTGGAATCGCCCGGCTGATCCGCCGCCGCTCCGCCGCATCCGGGAGGTCTTCGTGAACGACGTCGCCCGCCGCGATTTCCTGCGCTTTCTCGCGGCCAGCCCGCTCCTCGCCGGGCTCGGCAGCCTCGACGTCTTCGCCGACGGGGTCGAGCCGCTCGCCGACTCCGCCGCGAAGGCGCTGGACGTCTTCGAGCTCGAGGCCATCGCGAAGAAGAACCTTCCGCCCGCGCACTGGGGCTACATGGCGACCGGCGTCGACGGCGACGCGACGCTCCGGGCGAACGGCGAGGGCTTCGCGAACCTCGCGCTGCGCGTCCGCCGTCTCGCTGGCGTCCGCGCCCCCGATACGTCTGTCTCCCTTTTCGGCACGACGTGGGAAACGCCCATCGTCCTCTGCCCGGTTTCCAGCCAGCGCGCGTTCCACGACGACGCCGAAATCGCGACGGCGCGCGCCGCGCGCTCGCGGAGGACCCTGCAGATCCTCTCCACGCTCTCGTCCACCGGCGTCGAAGACGTCGCCGCCGCGCGCGGCGGCCCGGTCTGGTATCAGCTCTATCCGACCGATCAGTGGTCCGTCGCGCAGGGCCTCATGAAGCGCGCCGAGGCCGCCGGCTGCCCCGCGCTCGTTCTGACCGTCGACCTGCAGGGCGGATCCAACCGCGAGACCGTCGTGCGCGGGCGACGCCTCGACACGCGCGACTGCTCGTCGTGCCACGCGGCCGACCCGTTCGACGTCGCCGGTGCGCTCCCCCGCCGGGCGATGTTCAGGGGGCTCGACGTTTCGAAGGTCACGTGGATCTTCCCGCCCGACGCGACGTGGGACTACGTCGCGCGCATCCGAGCCGCGTGGAGAGGGAAGCTTCTCCTCAAGGGCATCGTCACGCGCGAGGATGCCGAGCTCTGCCTCGCCGGAGGCGTCGACGGCATCGTCGTCTCGAACCACGGCGGCCGCGCCGAGGAGAGCCTCCGCCCCTCGATCGACAGCCTCGTCGAGGTCGCAGCGGCCGTGAAGGGGCGCGTCCCCGTGATCCTCGACGGCGGCATCCGCCGCGGAACCGACATCTTCAAGGCGCTCGCGCTCGGCGCGACCGCCGTCGGCATCGGGCGGCCGCAGGTGTGGGGCCTCGCCGCGTTCGGGCAGGCGGGCGTCGAGGCCGCGCTCGACATCCTGCGGCGCGAGCTGGAGATGGTCATGCGCCAGGCGGGCACGACGAGCCTCGCGAAGATCGACCGCTCGTACGTCGTCGACCGAAGGCGAGGCTGAATTTCGGCCCGAGAGGCATCGGGAGAGAATGGACTGGAACTGGAGGCCCCGCGATGCGTAAACGCGCCGCCACCCCCACCCTTCTCGCTGAAGGCCCTCGCAGGTACCAGGTGAGCAGCGTTCTCGCTCTCGTGCTCGCCGCGTCGTTCTCCACTGCCGCCGCCACGATTCCGCCCGACCTCGAGGCGCGCGCCGCCGAGTTCCAGAGGCAGGCGTCGCCGCAGATGCTCGCCTGGGTGCACGACCAGGGGGTGGCGCTGGCGCGAAAGAACGGGCCGGTCGACCTCGCAGCGCTCGAGCAGACGATCCGGTCACGCTTCGTTGCAAAACGAGCCCCGGCAGGCAGGGCGACGACTTCGACCGGGGCCGGGGCCTACTCAAACCTGGGCGCCATCGGGGACGGCGACATCATGGCGATCGCCTTCCTCGTGATGATGGAGGCGGCGAAGTCCGCCCGGGAGGACCTCAAGGCGATCATGGGCCAGGTGAAGGCGATCAACAGCGCGAAAACGCAGCAACGCGGGCTGATCAGGGAAATCAATCAGGCGTCAGGCGCAAAGGCCGCCACTCCCACACCTACGCCGACGCCCGACCGCGTCGCCCAGCTCGTCGCCGCCGCGCGGAGCGTCCAAGGCAAGACTCACGCCGCGAACCTGTCGGCCGTGGCGCAGCGCTGATCCGGGAACTCCTAGTTCTTCGCGAGCGCCTTCAGGATGTTGACGACCATCCCGGGCAGCTGCCCCGGGTGCGCCTCGACCGAAGCGAGGACGTCCCCGATCGTCGTCGCGCCCTCGAGCTCGGCCCACTTCGCGACCTCCGCGGCGCTCGGGGAGAGGTACGCCATGCTCCACGACGTGAACGCGCGCTCGTCGGTGTCCTGCTCGTAGAACACTTTCACGCCGCGGTGCCGCGGGTCGCGGTCGATCCGGCCCATCAGGTCGAGCACGTCGTTCTTCTCGCCCTCGAGAACCTGCAGGAACGCGCCGTCTACGAAAACGAGCACGCCCGAGATCCCGTGCGCCTTGTTGCGGATCCGCGACTCCGCGAGCATCCCCTCGAGTTCGGCCGGGGTCAGATCCGGCGCCGCTTCGGAGGAATAGACGAGGCGATACGGCATGGGGCCCTCCCGCGGTGGGGAGTCTATTCCGGAAAAAGAAAACGGCGCCGGAGCGTTTCCGCCCGGCGCCGAATTGAAACAGGTCGAGTCGTTACAGGTTAGTAACGGTTGCGGCCGCCGCCGAAGCCACCGCCACCACCGCGGTTCTCCTGGGGCTTGGCCTCGTTGACCTTGAGCGCGCGGCCGTCCTGCTCGCGGCCGTTGAGGGCGCCCATCGCCTTCTTGGCGTCCTCGTCGGACATCTCGACGAAGCCGAAGCCCTTCGAGGAGCCGGTGTCGCGGTCCGAGATCACGCGGGCGGATTCGACGTTGCCAAAGGGCTCGAACAGAGACTTGAGGGTCGAGTCATTGACGGAGTAGGACAGGTTTCCAACGTAGAGCTTCATGAGATTCCTTAGGAAAACGCGCGGCCGGTTGGACGTGCGCGATTGGAAGATGGTTGGGAGGGTACGGTTGAGGTCGACGGGGACCTTTCGGTCTCGGTCCGCTCCGTCATATAGAAAGGAGTGCGAACGGGGAAAGTATAAGGCCATTTCCGGATTCGTGCCCGCAAAATGATGTAACTTGAACATGGATAGTCACTTAGGGGCGGCTCGTCAGTTCACGATCTCGTCCGGTGGCGGCTCCTCGCCCGGGCCGGCCGCCGGAACCTCCGCCTCCTCCATCGCCTTCGCCTGCGCCGCGCGCTGCCTTCTCTTCCGGATTCCCGCGGCGATCGCGAGCACGGAGACCCCGAACCACAGGACCGCGGTGCTCGTGAGGATGGGAATCCAGCGCTTCAGCGTGCCCTGCCGTTCCCAGAACGCCTCGCCCACGTCGACGAGCGACGCGCCGGTCGCGCCGCGGATCGCCTGGTCGAACGTGTCGTCCTGCGCGAGGCGCGCGAGGACGATGCGCGGGACGGCGGGGCCGTAGCGCTCGAGGAGATCCTGCACGAGCGTGCCCGCGAGCGCGTACCCGTGCTCAACCTGCCGCCGGTCGCCCTGGAAGAGGTCGTCGAGCTTCCAGAGCGGCACGCGCGGACCCGACAGCAGCCCCACCGCGAGCTCCGTCTGGTCGCGCAAGCGCCACGACCGGGCCGCGAGCATCGCGAGCCCCTCGTTGAACCACCGCGGCACGCGCCTTCCGCCCGCCGCGCGGTGGATGAGGACGTGCGCCACCTCGTGCGCCAGCACCTCCTCGAGCCCGCCGTCCGGATACGACGGCGTGCGCTCGGCGAGGATGACGACCGCGTTCGAGACGCCGTCCGTGTAGCCCGTCACCCACGCCGGCGCGTCGCGCGCGAGCGGCGACGACTCCGGCGCGAGGACGACGCGGATGTCGGGCCCCGGCGCGTCGAGCCCCACGAGGTCCATCACGCTCCACATCCACGGCCGCTGCCCGGCCGCGAGGCGGTTCGCGGAGCGCGGGAGGCCGGGCTGCGGGTCGAAGACGAGACGCGTCGGCTCGACCGCCGCAAGGGGCGAGGCGAGAAGAAGGGCGGCGAGGAGCGCGAGCTTCCGGATGGCGCCTAGCCTACCCGCATGAGCAGCTTGAATCATGGCGGCTGGCCATCGGGAGACCCAGCTCTCTAGGTAGGAAGAGCCACGCCCATGATCCTCGGGATCGGGACCGACCTCCTCGACGTCGCCCGCATGGCGAGGGAGCTGGAGAAGGACGGAGCCGGGTTCCGGGACAGGGTTTTCACGCCGTCCGAGATCGCGTACTGCGAGGCCCGGCGGTACCCGGCGCGGCATTTCGCGGCCCGCTTCGCGGCCAAGGAGGCGCTCTTCAAGGCGCTCGCGGGCCCGGCGTCGGACGACTTCTGGCGCGAGGCCGAGGTCGAGCGGACGGGTGACGCGGCGCCGCGCCTCATCCTGCACGGCCGCGCGAAAGAGGCGGCCGACCGCCTCGGCGTCAAGAGCGTCCTGGTTTCCCTTTCGCACACCGACAGCCTCGCTTCGGCGAGCGTCGTGCTTCAGGGGTGAACGCATGTACGTAACGGAGACCCTCGAGGAAAGACGGCTCCACAACATCGGCTCGTACGAGGAACGGCTCCGGGGTTTCGACTGGGCGATCGCCGAGAAGGAAATGGGGTGGGGCCACGGCGATCCCGTCAACATCGGCTGGCACCTCAGCGACCGGCTCTGCCGGCTCGGCCTCGGGAGGAAACCGGCGCTCCTCTGGGAAGGCGCGGGCGGAAACCAGAGGACGTACACCTTCGACGACCTGCGCCTCCTCTCCAACGCCGTCGCCGCCGCTCTCGCGCGCTTCGGCCTCGCGCCGTCCGAGAGGATCTGCCTCTTCCTCGACCGCGTGCCGGAGCTCTACATCGCGTTCGTCGGAATCCTCAAGATGGGGGCGGTCGCCCAGCCTCTCTTTTCCGCGTTCGGCGAGGAGTCGCTCGCGACGCGCCTTCTCGACGCCGGAACCGCGGCCGTCCTCACGCAGAAGAAGCACCTGCCCAAGGTCCGGCGCATCCGCGCCCAGCTCCCGGCCCTCCGCACCGTCGTCGTCGTCGACGCGGAGGGCCTCGCGCTCAAAGCGGAAGACGGCGAGGTCGCGCTCGACCTCGACTCCGAACCGCGCCTCGAACGCTTCCACATCTTCCCCGCGGCGCCGGAGACGGCCTCGGTCCTCCACTACACGTCCGGCACGACCGGCCAGCCCAAGGGCGCGCAACACGTCCACGCCTCGCTCGTGTCGCAGTACCTGACGGCGAAGTGGGTGCTCGACCTCAAGCCCGACGACGTCTACTGGTGCAACGCGGACCCGGGCTGGGTGACCGGGACGTCGTACGGGATCATCGGCCCCTGGTCGAACGGCATCACGCAGGCCGTCCTCGACTCAGGCTTCAACGCAGACCGGTGGTACGGCTTCATCGAGAAGCGAAAGATCAGCGTCTGGTACTCGGCTCCCACGGCCATCCGCCTCCTCATGCGCGAGGGGACGCCGGCGGCGCTGAAACACGACCTCTCCTCGCTACGGCACCTCGCGAGCGTCGGCGAGCCGCTCAATCCCGAGGCGGTCCACTGGGGGTGCGAGGCGTTCGGGCTGCCGTTCCACGACACGTACTGGCAGACGGAGACCGGCTGCATCGTCATCTCCAATTACCCCGGCATGCCGGTCAAGCCGGGCTCGATGGGCAAGCCCTTCCCGGGCATCAAGGCCGCCGTACTGGACCCGGCGACGCTCGAGCCCCGAAAGGCGCCGGGGCGCGTCGGGGTCATCGGCCTCAAGCCCGGGTGGCCCTCGATGATCCGCGGCTACTGGAACAACACCGCCGGCTACGCGAAGAAGTTCGCGAACGGCTGGTACCTCACGGGCGACCGCGCCACCGTGGACGCGGACGGCTACTTCTGGTTCGTGGGCCGTGACGACGACGTCATCAACACGGGCGGGCACCTCGTCGGCCCGTTCGAGATCGAGTCGGCGCTCCTCGAGCATCCCGCCGTCGCCGAGTCGGCGGCGGTCGCCAAGCCCGACCCCGTGAACATGGAAGTCGTGAAGGCGTTCGTCGCCCTCAAGCCCGGCTTCACGGCCGGCGACGACCTCGAGCTCGAGATCATGAACTTCGTCCGCAAGCGCCTCTCTCCCCTCGCGATGCCGCAGGAGATCGCCTTCGTGGCGTCGCTCCCGCGCACCCGGAGCGGCAAGATCCTGCGCCGGGTCCTCCGCGCGCCGGAGTGGGGCGAGCCCGTCGGCGACCTTTCCACCCTCATGGAGGACTGAATGGACGACCTCAAGAAGACGATTCTCGAATACGTCCGCCGCGAGTACATCGAGGAGGGGGACGACCGCGAGCTCAGGACCGACACGCCGCTCATCACGGGCGGCATCGTCGACTCCTTCTCGATGGTCTCCCTCAAGCGATTCATCGAGAAGAAATACGCCGTGACGATCCCCGACGCGGACGCCTCTCCCGCCGCCTTCGACAGCGTCGACAAGATCGCCGCCCTCGTCGAGCGGTTCACCGCCGTGAAGGTGTGACATGACGACCGCAACTCTCCCCGCCACGTTCCGCGACGTCCTCGGCGCCGAGCTCGAAGCCCTCAGGACCGCCGGCCTCTACAAGGAAGAACGCTTCATCCACGCGCCGCAGGGCGCCGAGATCGAGGTCGAGTTCCCCGCTGGCGCTCCGCCGAAGAAAGTCCTGAATCTCTGCGCGAACAACTACCTCGGCCTTTCGTCCCACCCCGACGTGCTCGCCGCCGCGCACCTCGGCCTCGAGCGGCGGGGCTACGGCATGTCCTCCGTCCGCTTCATCTGCGGTACGCAGGACATTCACCGCGAGCTCGAGAGCCGCCTCACGACGTTCCTCGGGACCGAGGACACGATTCTCTTCTCGTCCTGCCTCGACGCGAACGCCGGCGTCTTCGAGGCGATCCTGTCCGACCAGGACGTCATGATCGCCGACCGCCTCGTCCATGCCTCCATCGTGGACGGGATGCGCCTCTGCAAGGCGGCGCAGGACACGTACAAGCACTCCGACATGGGCCACCTCGAGGAGAAGCTCGTCGAGCACAAGGACAAACGCCTCCGGCTCGTGATCACGGACGGCGTCTTCTCGATGGACGGCGACCTCGCGAAGCTGGACGAGATCGTGGCCCTCTGCGAGAAGCACGGCGCGATGGTCTTCGTGGACGACTCGCACGCCACCGGCTTCATCGGCAAGACGGGGCGCGGCACGCCCGAGCGCTTCGGCGTCCTCGGAAAGATCGACATCCTCACGACGACCTTCGGCAAGGCGCTCGGCGGGGCGTCGGGCGGCTGCGTGAGCGGCCGGAAGGAGATCGTCGAGATGTGCCGCCAGCGGGCGCGGCCGTATCTCTTCTCGAACACCCTCGCCTCGGTCATCGTGGCCGGCACGCTCAAGGTGCTCGACCTCGTCTCGGCCTCGACCGAGCGGCGAGACCGGCTCGAGCAGAACGCGAAGACCTGGCGGCGGCTCCTGACGGAGGCCGGCTTCGACATCAAGGCGGGCGAGAGCCCCATCGTCCCCGTCATGCTCTACAACGCGAAGCTCGCGCAGGACGTCGCGCGCGACCTCTTCGCCGAAGGCATCTACGTCGTCGGCTTCTTCTTCCCGGTCGTCGCCAAGGGCCAGGCCCGCATCCGCACGCAGCTCTCGGCCGCACACACGACCGCGCAGCTCGACCGGGCCATCGAGGCGTTCCGCAAGGTGGGAAAGAAGCACGACATTCTCGGCAAGTCGAAAAACGAGATCGTGGAGAGATACGGCCTCTAGGCAGAGACCGGAGGAGGCGCCATGCATGCCCGCAGGACGCTCGAGGTCCCGATTCCGGACAACCTGAAGCTCGACGCCCTCGACCTCGAGCTTCTGAAGGCCACGTTCCAGGCGATTGCCGCCCTCCGGGCGGAGAAGGACCGTCGCTGGGAGCTGACGCTCAAGCAGCTCGAGGACGACGGCTGGAAGGTCAAATGGGGCCTCGCCTGGCGCGCCGAAGCAAAGCGCGGCGAGGACTACGAGGAGGCGACGGGGTCCACGCTCGGCGAGGCGCTCGCAGGGGTCGCCCAGTTCGCGCGCGCGGACATGGTGGGTCACGCGCCGTGAGTTGACCGTGCCGCGCGTTCGGGCCTAACGTCGGCGCGTGGAACGGTCCCGCCGTCGCATCCTCGCCGCCCGCGTCCTCGCGGTCGCCGCCGACGCCGTGCAGCTCGGCCTCCTGCCGCTCTTCGCCGGCGGTGCGGCCACGGGCTTCGACGCCGTGCTCGACGTCGCCGTCGGCATCGCCATGGTCGCGCTCGTCGGCTGGCACTGGGCGTTCCTGCCCGCGTTCGCGCTCGAGCTCGTCCCCGCCGTCGACCTCGCGCCCACGTGGACGATCGCGGTCTTCCTCGCGACGCGCAAGATGGGTGCGGCCGAGCCTCCGATTCCCGCCACGCGGATCGACCCGCCGCCGCTGCCTCCCGCCAGCCGCTGAGACCGGGCCCGTCGGCGCGTCAGCGCGCGCCGTACGACGCGTACGGCCCGTGGACGGACTTCACGGCGCCGCTCTCGCTTCGGTCGTCCACGGCGTAAACGTGGTACGACGCCCCGCCGGGTGCGACGCGCACGACGACGTGACCTTCGTCCGACGCGACCTGCGACGCGCGCGGACCGATCGCCGCCTTCGTGGCGTCCCGGAGGTTCGTCACGAAAACGTCGCGCGGGCCGGGCCAGATCCGCTTCGAAAGAAGGCGCTTCAGAACGTCGGGCGACGGGTGCGTCGGCGACCACGCCGGCACGACGATCACGCGCGGCGCGAGCGTGGCGAGGAAGAACGGGCTCGCGGGTTCGATCGAGCCGTGATGGTCCACGACCATCACGTCCGTCTTCCCGATCGCGTTTGCGATCGGCGTCTCGACGTCCCACCACGCGGGCGCTCCGGGCTCCGGAACACCGTAGAGATCGCCGCCCGTATAGAGCGAGAAGGATCCGTACCGGATCAGCAGCGCGATGCTGCACGGGTTCTCGGGCGGACGGTCCTCGGCGGGCACGCCGGCGAGGTCCGGGAAGCGGCGCGCGATCGCATCGCCCTTCCCCGTCCACACCTCGCCGTTCGCGGCGACGACGCGCACCGCGAACCCAGGCGTCTGGCCCGGCGCGCGGACGGGGACGATCTGGTCCGCGCGGCCGGCGCGCGCCCGCTCCCGGACGGTTCCCTTCCTCGCGGCGTCCTCCGCGGCGCGCCTGTAGCCGTCGAACACGGCGCCCCTGGGCGCCGCGGGCTCGCCGTAGTCCGGGTAGCCGCGGTCGATGAGCTTTCGGATCGGCAGTCGCTCGGCGACCTTGCCGAGACCGGACACGTGGTCCGGATGGAAGTGCGAGACGACCGCGTAGTCGAGAACGGCGTTCTCTCCCGCCGCACGCCGCACGTATCGCGCGATCCACTCCCCGGCGCTGCGCGAGGCGTCGGGCAGAGCGGTGGCCAGCGGGATGCCGTCCCCGGCGTCGCCCGCGTCGAAGAGCAGCGTCGTGCCGTCGGGGAAGACGACGAACGCCGCGTTCCCGCGGCCCGTCGAAATCTGGTGGACGTCGAGCGTGCCCTTCGTCCACGGCTCGAGCCGCGCGGGAGCGTCCCCGGCTCCGGCCGCAAGGGGCAGAACCGCCGCCAGGGCGAAGGCGACGAGGACCGGGCGCCGGGAGTCATGGAGGAGGACGCGTCTCACAGGTTGAGAATCAGTCTAGCCCGGGGATAGGCTCCGTGCATGAACAAGTCCTGCACCGGCGCCCTCGCCCTGGGGTTTCTCGCCACCCTCGCCTCCCCGGCCTTCGCCGAGGACACGTGCACCGTCAAGGCGGTCCTCGGCGGAAAGCCCGTCACGATGAAGCACTGCGCCGTGGCGGTCTACGAGGACGAGCACAGCGTCACGCTCTGGTTCTCGGACGCCCCGTTCACGGCCGCCGAGGTCGACATGTTCCACCTCAACTCTTATGCGAAGGACAAGGACGAGGCCGGCAAGCCGCGCACGATGATGCACATGGCGTTCTGCCCGGGCGCCGGCAAGCCCGAGGCGAGCCCGGATGCCGTCAAGAGCGTCGAGCTGAGCGTCAACCACGCGGGCTCCGTCATGATCAGCCGCCAGTGGGTCTTCAAGCTGCCCACGGAGAAGGCGAACCTCGCGTTCCAGAAGCTCGCCGGCGCCATCGATCCGGGCGGCAGGATCTCCGGCCGCGCCACGGGCGGAAAGACGAGCGACGGGGAGAAGTACTCGTGGGACGCCACGTTCGACCTCGCGCTCCCGGCGAAGTCCGCTGCGGCGGGCCCGGGCTGCGGGAACTGACCGGCCGCAGGGTCCTCGCGTGAACCTCCTCGACCGCCTCCGCGCCGTCTGTCTCGCATTTCCCGGGGCGTACGAGAAGGTCGCGTGGATGGCGCCGACGTTCCGGGTGGGCGAGCGCCAGTTCGCGATGTTCGCGGACGACCACCACGGCGCCGGCTTTACCGGCGTGTGGCTGAAGGCTCCCGAGGGCGCGCAGGAGGAGCTCGTCGCCTCCGACCCGAAGCGCTTCTATGTCCCTCCCTATGTCGGAAAGGGAGGATGGGTGGGCGTGAAGCTGGACGGGAGGACGAACTGGAAAGTGCTCGCGGGCCTTCTCGCCGAGGCGTACCGCGGCGCCGCCGCGGGCCAGAGCGCCGCGAAGATCGCCCGCGGGCCGGCCCCGCAAAGAGCCGCAAAAAGCCGGCCGACCAGACGACCGCGACGCTAAGATCCGCGCTCCATGTCGCAGAAGGCGATCGCAGACGGGACGTTCTTTCGCGCGCTCTTCTCGAGCTCCGCGGACGCAACCGTGGTCGTCGACGATTCCGGAACGATCGTCCTCGCCAACCCGGCGTGCGGCCCCCTCTTCGGGCACGACCCGGCCGCGCTCACCGGCCGGTCTGTCGAAACGCTCGTGCCGGGCCGCTTCGGCTCCCACGTCCGGCAGCGGCAGCACTACGCCGAGCGCCCGCATCCGCGCCCCATGGGGCGCGGGCTCCAGCTCTTCGCGCTCCACGCCGACGGGCGGGAGATCCCCGTCGACATTTCGCTGAGTCCGTTCACCATGGAAGGCCGCGCCTTCGTCGCCTGCGCCATTCGCGACCAGCGCGGCACGTCGCGCGGACCCGACGCGCTCCGCGTCCAGGCCACGGCGCTGCGCTCCGCCGCGAACGGCGTCGTCATCACCGACCGCGAGGGCACGATCACGTGGGTCAACCCGGCGGCCTGCGCCATCACCGGGTATTCCGCCGAAGAGCTCGTGGGCAAGCACACGCGCGTCCTGAAGTCGGGCCGCCACGAGCCCGGGTTTTACGCCAACCTCTGGCGGACCGTGACGCGCGGCGAGTCGTGGTCCGGCACGATCGTCAACCGGCGCAAGGACGGCACCGAGTACCAGGAGGAGCAGACGATCGCGCCCGTTCTCGACGAGAGCGGCGCGATCACGCACTTCATCGCGATCAAGCAGGACGTCACCGAACAGCGCCGAATTCAGGCCGAGCTCGCCACGCGCATGGTGGAGATCGAGAACCTGAACGCGCAGCTCCGCGAGCAGGCCGTGCGCGACCCGCTGACGGGTCTTCACAACCGACGCTACCTCGAGCAGACGATGAAGCGCGACATCTCGCGGGCCCGGCGGACCCGCGAGTCCATCGTCGTCGCCGTCATCGACGTCGACCACTTCAAGTCCGTCAACGACACCCACGGCCACGCCGTGGGCGACCGCGTCCTCCTGCGGCTCGCCGAGGTGCTCCTTGGTCACGTGCGCTCCTCCGACCTCGTGTGCCGCGTCGGCGGCGAGGAGTTCGTCGTCGTGATGTCGGGCGCCAGCGTCGAGGGCGCCCTGAAGCGCGCGGAGATCTGGAGGTTTGCGTTCGCCGAGTCCATCGTCGACGGCCGCGACGGGGCGCCCGCCCGGGCCACCATCTCGATCGGCATCGCGGAGTTCCACGACCCGGCCGAGACCTTCGCGGCCTGCCTCAAGCGCGCCGACGAGGCGCTCTACGAGGCGAAGAGGGCGGGCCGGGACCGGGTGGCGAGCGCCGAGGGCGATTCGCCCGAACCCGCCGCCTGAAGAAAAGGCGCCGGAGCGTTTCCACTCCGGCGCCGAAGAATCAGATCGAGATACGGATCAGTAGCGGCGGCCGCCGCCGCCGCCGAAGCCGCCGCCGCCGGTGCGGGCTTCCTGGGGCTTGGCCTCGTTGACCTTCAGAGCACGGCCGTCCTGGTCCTTGCCGTTGAGGGCGCTCATCGCCTTCTGCGCGTCGGCGTCCGCCATCTCGACGAACCCGAAGCCCTTGGACTGGCCGCTGTCGCGGTCCGAGATCACACGGGCGGATTCGACGTTGCCGTAGGCGCCGAAGAGTTCCTTGAGGACGGAGTCGTTGACGGAATAGGACAGGTTTCCAACGTAGAGCTTCATGAGATTCCTCTGTGAGAGATCGCGCATCCCGGGGGACGACACGGCTGGAAGATGGTGGGGAGGGGCAGGTTGGGGTCGCGGGGACCTTTCGGTTCTCGGTCCGCTCCGCCAAGGGAAGGGAGGTCGAACGGAAGGAGTATAGGTCTCCGCGCCCGCGGGCGGAGAATATCGGCGATGACCGCCACGCCCGAGCTTCCGGTCGTCGAGACGGCGGACGCCCTCGAGATCGAATCCCCGATGCTCGTCGGGAAGAGGATCCTTTTCTTTCTCCTCGGCCTCTTCCCCCTGATCGCGCCCTACGAGCTTCTCCTCAAGCCGCGCTGGACCGGCTACGCGAACGTTTTCTTCCTCTTCGCGGCGGCGATCTCGCTCGGGGCGCTCTCTGTCACGGCTTTTTTCGTCTTCGCGGCCGTCGCGGGAATCCGGTCGCGCATGCGCTTCGACCGCGCGCGCGGCCTCTTCACCTACACGGCGTCAGCTCCGGCGATGGGAACGCACACGTCCCGCTGCCCGCTCGACGCGATCGCCGCCATCGAGATCCAGACCCACGAATGGAGCGACGGCGCGCCGAGCTACTCCCTGAACGTCGTGACGAAGGACCAGAGGACGTTCCGGACGTCCTCCGCGTGGTCGAAAGAAGAGGTCGAGGCGCTGAAGCGGCGGGCCAGAGTGTTCCTGGGACGGCCCGCCGGCCCGACCGCCGGAGAAGCATTGACACCTTTAGGGTGAAAGGGTATATTTCGGAAGTGGTCGTCCGTTTCGTCACCAGCCGGCTCGAGCGCTGTTACCACGAGATCCGAACGGCTCAGCGGGAATGGGGCTCGAGGGGGGGAAGGACGTACATCCAGCGCGTCAACACTCTCTGGGCGGCAAGGGACGGACGGGACCTTTTCGCGTTGAAGGCACTGGACGTGCATCCTCTCAAGGGCGCCCGTCGCGGCCAATACGCGATTCGGCTCGGCGATCGAGAAAGACTCATCGTGGCCTTCGAAGACGACGCGTGGACGATCGTCAGCGTCGAGGAAGTGAGTAAGCACTATGGCGACTGAACGCGCGTGGCCCGACGTTGCAATTCCTCCGGGTGCCGTCCTCGCCGAGGAGCTGGAGGCGCGAGGCCTCACCCAGTCTCGCCTCGCGCAACTGATGCATCGGCCACTCCAGGCCGTCAATGAGATCGTCCGGGGCCGGAAACGGATCACCGGGGCGACCGCCCTCGAATTGGCGGACGCCCTCGGAACGAGCGCGGAACTCTGGATCCGGCTCGAGGCCGACTACGAACTCAACAAGGCCAGGCTCGCGCGGCGACCCGAGCCTCGCCGCCGCGTTCGAGCCCGCGCCCCCCTCGGGCGCCGCGAGGCAGCCCGAAAAGCCGCCTCGCGCACGCACGCTCCCGGAGCCACTTCATGAGCGACAAGCCGAAAACCGCCTTCGATCTCGCGATGGAGCGCCTGAATGCCGAGGACCGCGAGGCGGGCACGAAGAAAGAGGCGCCGCTCAGCGCGAAGCAGAAGGAAGCCATCGCCGAGGCGCGGCGTGTCGCCTCCTCGCGCCTCGCCGAGCGCGAGATCCTGTTCCGCGACTCGATGAGGAAGACGCCCGACCCGGAGATGCGCGCGAAGGCCGAGGCCGAGTACCTCGTCGACCGCCAGCGCATCAACGACGATTGCGAAAAGGCGATCGAGGGGATCCGGAGGGGGAAGAGCTGAGCCAGGACCCCTCCGTCAAGCGCCTGCTGCCGTGGATGGTGGCGGTGGCGTTCCTGATGGAGTCTCTCGACACCACCATCCTCAACACGGCCGTCCCCACCATCGCCGACGCGCTCGGCGTCGTGCCGCTCTCCATGAAGTCGGTCCTCTCGAGCTACACGCTCAGCCTCGCCGTCTTCATCCCCGTCAGCGGGTGGATCGCGGACAAGTTCGGCACGCGCCGCGTCTTCGCCACCGCGATCGGCATCTTCACACTCGGCTCGCTTCTCTGCGGCCTCTCCACGAGCATCCACTTCCTCGTGGCCTGCCGCATCCTGCAGGGCATGGGCGGCGCGCTGATGGTGCCGGTCGGCCGCCTCACCATCGTGCGCACGTTCGAGCGGTCCGAGCTCGTGAAGGCGATGACCTTCGTGACGATCCCCGCGATGATCGGGCCCATGCTTGGGCCCGTGGTGGGCGGTCTCATCGTGGGCTACTTCCACTGGCGGGTCATCTTCTTCGTCAACCTGCCGATCGGCCTCCTCGGCCTCGCCCTCATCCTCCGCCGCTTCCCGGACTACCGCTCCGGGAGCGTCCCGAAGCTGGACGTCTTCGGAGGCGTCCTCTTCGGCACGGGCATCGGTCTTCTCTCCTACGTCCTCGAGGTCTTCGGCGAGCACGCGCTCGGCGCGAGCGCGATCCTCGGCCTCTTCGTCCTTTCGCTCGTCCTCCTCGCGAGCTACTTCCGGCACGCGCTCGCCGCCCCGCACCCGCTCCTCCGCCTCGGCCTCTTCCGCATCCGCACGTTCCGGTCGTCCATCGCCGGCAGCTTCATCACGCGCCTCGGCGCGGGCGGCATTCCGTTCCTCCTCCCGCTCCTCTACCAGGTCGGCCTCGGCTATACCGCCGTGCAGTCGGGCTTCCTGCTCATGCCGCAGTCCATCGCGGCACTGGGGATCAGGGCGGTGATGCCGCGCATCCTGAGGCGTCTCGGCTACCGGCGCGTGCTGCTCGCCAACACGATCCTGATGGGCGCGGCCATCGCGCTCTTCGCCACGATCGGCACCGGCACCCCCGTCGTCCTCATCGTCGTCTTCTCGGTCGTCTTCGGCGCCGCGGCGTCCCTGCAGTACGCCAGCATGAACACGCTCGCCTACGCCGACGTCGCCGCGCCCGACACCAGCATGGCCAGCACCATCTCCAGCACCATGCAGCAGATGTCCCTCAGCTTCGGCGTCGCCGCCGCCTCGCTCGTGACGGCCATCTTCATTCCGGACAGGTTCCGGTCGCAGCCCCACGAGCTGCTCCACGGCATCCACCTCGCGCTCCTCGTCCTCGGCGCGATGACCGTCCTCTCGGCCGTCGTGTTCCGGGAGCTGAGGCCGGAGGACGGCGACAACGTGAGCCAGCACGGGGAGGGGCACGGGGAGTAAGTCGCGGATTCGCTCCGGCTACACTCCCGCCACACCTCGATGACCATCACCGCAGGAACCCGGCTCGGACCGTACGAAATCCTCGCCCCGCTCGGCGCCGGCGGGATGGGAGAGGTCTACCGGGCGAGGGACCCGCGCCTCGCGAGAGAGGTCGCAATCAAGGTCCTGCCCGAAGAGTTCTTCGAAGGTGAAGAGAGAAGGCAGCGGTTCGAGCGGGAGGCGCGCCTCCTCGCAGCGCTCAATCACTCCGCGATCGCCGCCATCTATTCCTTCGAAGAAATCCCCTCTTCCTCTTCTTCTTCCTCCCGCCACCTCCTCGTGATGGAGCTCGTCGACGGCGAAGACCTCGCGCAGCGCATCGCCTCTGGCCCTCTTCCCCTCGAAGAATCCCTCTCCTACGCGCGGCAGATCGCCGAAGCGCTCGAGGCGGCGCACGAGAAGGGCATCGTCCACCGCGACCTCAAGCCCGCGAACGTCAAGGTCACGCCCGACGGCAAGGTGAAGCTGCTGGACTTCGGCCTCGCGAAGATCTTCGAGGGAGACCCTGGAAAGCCCGGCTCGGGGGCGGGCGTCACCGAGTCCCCGACGCTCACGGCACGCGGCACCGCGGCCGGAATGATCCTCGGGACCGCGGCCTACATGAGCCCCGAGCAGGCGCGCGGCAAGCCCGTCGACAAGCGCACGGACGTCTGGGCGTTCGGCTGCGTGCTGTACGAGATGCTCACCGGGAAGAGAGCCTTCGACGGCGAAACCGTGAGCGACGTCCTCGCGGCGGTCCTGATGAAAGAACCGGACTGGAGCGCGCTTCGCGCGCCGATTTCTTTGAAGGTGAGAGAGCTGCTGCGCAGGTGCCTCCAGCGCGACGTCAAGCAGCGCCTGCGCGACATCGGGGATGCGCGCATCACCCTCGAGGAGGAGATCGCCGCAACGTCCAGTTCCTCCGGCCAATTACCC
The DNA here is from genome assembly GCA_016716715.1 of Acidobacteriota bacterium. Taxonomy (NCBI): domain Bacteria; kingdom Pseudomonadati; phylum Acidobacteriota; species Acidobacteriota bacterium. The sequence continues at coordinate 311,994 of JADJVE010000006.1, forward strand.
TTCGAAGAAAATCCCCCGGCGCCCAACCCCACTGTAGGTCGAAGCGCTGCGCCGACGTCCGCGAGAGGGAGCAAGAACCTCCTCTATCTCTCTTGGGTGCTTGCGGCCGCGTTCGCGGCCGCTGCGGGGGCGCTCGCGCTTCGCGCTCGCGCGCCGGAGGCGACGCCCGCGCGCGCCCTGAAGCTCGCGGTCCTCCCGCCCGCCGGCACGCAGTCGTCGGGACCCATCGACCTCTCGCCGGACGGCCAGCAGATCGCCTTCACGGCAGCCGGCCCCGACGGCCACACGAAGCTTTACGTCCGGAGCCTCGACTCCCTCGAGCCGAAGGCTCTGCCCGGCACCGACGACGCGGACGCGCCCTTCTTTTCTCCCGACGGCCGCTCGATCGGCTTTTTCGCGGCCGGGAAGCTGAAACGCGTCGACCTCGCCGGCGGGCCGGCGCGCGAACTCGCCGACGCGCCCGAGCATCGCGGCGGAAGCTGGGGCTCGCAGAACGTGATCGTCTTCGCCCCGGAGGGCGGCGGAGCGATCTTCAGCATCCCCGCGTCCGGCGGAACCGCCAAACCCGTCACGACGTTCGATCCGGCCACGGCGGAGACCTCGCACCGCTGGCCGCGTTTCCTGCCGGACGGCAAGCGCTTCCTCTTCATGAGCCGCAGGCCCAAGCCTCCGGGCCGGCTCATGGTCGAGGCAGGCTCCGTCGACGGGGGCAAGAGGACCCGTCTCGTCGAATCCTCGACCGGCGGCGCCTACGCGCGCGGGCGCCTCTACTTCGTGCGCGAGGCGACGCTCCTCGCCCAGGCGTTCGACCTCCGCACTCTCGCGGTCTCCGGCGAGCCGGCGCCGGCGGCCGAGGACGTCTGGCGCAACCTCAACACGGACGGGCTCACGGCCTACTCGGTGGCGGAAGACGGAACGCTTGCGTTCCGCCGCGGCGGCATCCTCAAGAGCCAACTCACGTGGTTCGACCGCCAGGGGCGGCCGCTCGGAACCGTCGGGGCGCCGTCGGTCCTCGGGGACATGGACCTCTCGCGGGACGATCGCCGCGTCCTCGTCGACATCACGGACCCCGTGCGCGACGTCAGCGCTCTCTACGTGATCGACGCCGCCACGGGGACGACGCGCGTGACGCTCGGCGTCGCCAACAATTCCGCGGGCCTCTTTTCCCCCGACGGAAAGTCGATCGCGTTCGCGTCCGACGTCAAGGGAGCGTTCGACCTGTATACGAGGGACATCGGCTCCGGCGCGGAGGCGACGCCGTTCCTCGAGAACCCAGTCTGGAAGTTTCCGGAGAGCTTCTCGCCCGACGGGCGCTTCCTGAGCTACACACAGAGCGAGCCCGGAAAGCCTCGGGACATCTGGATCCTGCCGTTGAAGGGCGGAGGAGCACCGCTCCCGTTCCTGCAGACGCCCGCCGAGGAGTGGGGATCGATGTTCTCGCCCGACGGGCGCTTCATCGCGTACGTCTCCGACGAGTCCGGCCGCTCCGAGGTCTTCGTCCGCGCCTTCCCGTCGTCGACGGCCAAGTGGCAGGTCTCCACGGGCGGCGGCGCCTCGCCCATGTGGCGGCGCGACGGGAAGGAACTCTTCTACCTCGCCCCGGACCGCACGCTCGTCGCCGTCCCGATCACGCTCACGCAGGGCGCGCTCACGGCCGGCACCGCCAAGCCGCTCTTCCGGAACCCCGCCCTGCGCCTCGCCTCCGTCTCGGGAAACACCCCGTTCGGCGTCTCCGCCGACGGCCAACGCATCCTCGCGATCGTCACGGTCGGCGAAGCGGAGGCGTCACCGATCGTGCTGCAGATGGGGACGGGGCGGTGACGGGGAAGCGGCGCGGGGCTCCCTCTGCCCGCCATTGAGGCGGACAGGCAGGGGAGGAATTTAGTTCGCCTTCGTCCACTTCACCTTCTCGATCTTCACCGTATCCGCTTTGAGCTTCTTGACGAACTCCTGGCGCTCACTCGAACCAGGCGCCGGTAAGGCTGCGATTCCTTTGGTGTTCCCGAGAAGCTTCTCGAGGTCGAGCAGCTCCATCGAGATCCAGTAATCGTGAGTCGTCGCACCCTGCTTGTTGTATGCGTTGCCCTTCGCCCCGAACGTTTCACCGAGGACTCCGGAGGCGCTGGTGGAAATTTCAGCGTAGTTGTCAATCGTGATGGCCGTGACCAGCGCCGCCTGCACCCAGTATCGATGCGTGCCGGGATTCGGGTTCGGGCTCTGCACCAGTTTCGACAGTTCGTCCAGTGGCACGTCGTTCCAGTGAATGAAGACCATGACCGTGTCCCGCATGTCGACGGAAGCGGTTTGCTCTTCTCCAAGGGACGCCGCGAAGGCGAGGTACGAACCCTGGACCGACGCGCCCCGGTCGATCTTGGACGAATACACCGCTGCATCCGTCTCCTTTATCGTCTGAAGTGGCACCTCGACGCCCGGCTTGATGACACGGGCGCCGCGGTCGAATTCGTTCGTACCGCCCTTGCGGTACAGGATTGACCCGGCGAGCTCCGGTAGCTGGTGTCGGAAGATCTCTGTGCGCGGGTAGAGCGTCCGTTCCTTGAAGCTTTGGGGAAGTGCGTTGTTCAGCGGGACGGGGGCGAACTCGATCCCCGTGCACCCCGCCAGCAGCAGGGCCAAGCCGGTGGCTAGGACCACTCTCTTCATGGAGGCCTCCAATATGTAGGCATCGTGATTCTGCGGGGCGAGCCGGCCCCAAGGGCAGGCCCCCCCAATAGTTCCGACAGCTGGCGAAGCCTTTTTAACCCCGGTGGAATTTCAGGATTTCGGTGGCTTCTTAGGCCGAGGCGTTGGAATCGCCTACTTCCCCGCCGCCTTCGTCTCCGCCGGCTTCAGCCTCGCCGTGTACGCCGCCGCCTCGGCGGGCTTCTTCCAGTCGGTGTACAGGCCGGCGATCGCCTTGATCGTCCTCTGCGAAACCGCGTGGTCCTCGCCGAGGGCCTTCACCTGGATGTTCAGCGCGCGCTTGAACGCGGCTTCGGATTCCGGGAACTTCCCGAGCTTGCGATACGCCTGGCCGAGGCCCGAGAGCGTCGTGCCGACGTCGGGATGGTCGGGGCCGAGCTTCTTCGAGAGGCGCTCGATCGCCTCGCGATAGTTCGTCACCGACGCCTCGTAGTTCCCCGCGCGCAGGTAGACGGTCCCGATGTTCGCGAGCGTCCGCGCCACGGGCTCCGAGTCGTCGCCCAGCGCCTTGCGGCGCATCGCGAGCACGACCTCGAGGTTCTTCGCGGTCTTGTCCAGCTGGCCGCTGCGGAAGTAGACGTTCCCGAGGTTCTCGCGCGCGGACGCGACTTCCGGGTGATCCGGCCCGAGGAGCGCGATGTCGAGGTCGACCACGTCGAGATACGTGCGCTCGGCGCCGGCGAGATCGCCCGCATACATCTGCCCCAGCGCGAAATCGCTCAGGGCCTGGGCCACCTCCGGGTGCCGGTCCCCCTGCCTCTTCTTCGTCAGCGCCAGGCGCTCGCGCGTCAGAGCGAGGAGCTTCGGATAGTCCTCCTCGGTGGTGGCGACATAGACGAGGATGAGAAGCGCGTCGGTTTCCACCTTCGCGGCTTGCGGCTTTCCGGCGGCGGCGGGCCCGCGGACGATCCGGAGAATCTCCTCGGCCGTCACCTTCGCCTGCTTGATCTTCCCGCCTCCGCTCTCTGCCATCCCGAGGCCGTACATCGCCGCTGCGGCCTCGACGCTTTCGGCGCCGTGTATGCCGCGCACGATCTCGAGCGCTTCGCGGGCGCACGTCTCGGCCTCGGCGTACTTTTTCGAAAGCGTGTACATCTCCGAGAGCGCGGAGAGCGACTCCGCGGCCTCGGCGCTCTTTGCGCCCGCCGCCTTGACGCGCAGCTCGAGCGACGCCTTCAGCGCCTTCTCGCCCTCGGGAAATTCCGCGAGGTTCGAGAACGTCGTCCCGATCGTCTGCAGCACCGCCGCCTCGACGAGCGGCTGGCTCGCGAGCGAGACGAGCGCCTTCTCCTGCGCCTGGCGCAGCGCGTCCAGCAGCGACACGTTTCGCGAGCCCTTCGACCACGGGTCCGCGGCACCCAGCGCGTCGATGAGGAACGAGTTGATCGCGCTGGCCTTCGCGGCTTCGGCCGTCGCCCGGTCGCGCTCTTTTCGCACGCGCCCGGCCTGCACCACCATCGTCACGCCCAGCGCCACCAGCAGCGCCGCGATCACGCCCGCGGCCGCCACCATCCCGCGATGCCGCGCGACGAGCTTCTTGAGGTGGTAGATCGTGCTCGGCGGGTGCGCGAGGATGGGCTGGTTCTCGAGGTACCGCTCCACGTCCTCCGCGAGGGCCGCGGCGCTCTGGTAGCGGCCGTCCGGCTCCTTTTCGAGCGCCTTCATCACGATCGTCTGAAGGTCGGCGTCGAGGTCGAGCGGTTTCGGCGGCTCCATGCAGATCACGCGGATCGCCTGCACCACCGACATGCCGCGCGTGTTGTACGGGAGCTTTCCGGAGAGAAGCTCGTAGAGGACGACGCCGAGCGAGTAGACGTCGGATCGGAGGTCGATGTCGCGGCTGTCGCCGCGCGTCTGCTCGGGGCTCATGTACGAGAGCGTCCCGTGGATCGTCCCGACCTCGCTCATCACCGTGGCCCCCGCCACGTCCGCGTCCGTGATGCGCGCGAGACCGAAGTCGAGGATCTTGGCGCCGGCGTCCGTGACGACGATGTTCGAGGGCTTCAGGTCGCGGTGGATGACGCCGCGCTGGTGCGCGTAGTTGACGGCCTGGCAGATGGTGACGAAGTGCCGCAGGCGCTCGCGCATCTGCGAGGGGCTCGGCTGGTCGCCGCCGAGGTGCTGTCGCGCCCACGCGGCGAGCGTTTCGCCGAGGACCAGCTCCATCGTGAAGAAGTGCTGGCCGTCATCCGTGCGGCCCGCCTCGTAGAGCGCCGCGATGTTCGGATGCGTGAGCCGGGCCAGCGTCTCGGTCTCCCGCCGGAACATCCGGAGGTACTGATCGTCGACGAAGTGCCCACCGCGCACGATCTTGAGCGCGACGCGGCGCTGCGGATTCCGCTGCTCGGCCTCGTAGACGATCCCCATCCCGCCCTCGCCGAGCTTGCCGAGGATGCGGAACCCGCCGATCTCGCTCGGCAACGGCGCCGCACCCGCGACCGCGGGCGGGCGCGACGGGTCACGGTCGAGAGTCGGTTCTGCGTCGGAAGGAAGGCCGATCGGGTCGTCTGTCGTCATGGGGTCGCTGGATCGCCCCTCACCGCAGCATCATCCAGAGGTACGCGTACTGGAGCGCGGTGACGTGCGCCGTCTGCTTGTTGACGGCGCCGGACCCGTGCCCGCCCTCGGTGTTCTCGAAGTAGTAGACGGGGTGGCCGAGGGACTCCATCTTCGCGACCATCTTTCGCGCGTGGCCCGGGTGCACGCGGTCGTCCTTCGTGTTCGTCCAGTAGAACGGCGTCGGGTACTTCGCGTCCTTCGTCAGCAGCTCGTAAGGCGACCACGTCTTGATGTATGCCCAGTCTTCGGGCTTGTCGGGGTCTCCGTACTCGGCCATCCAGCTCGCGCCGGCGAGGAGCTTGTTGTACCGCCGCATGTCGGCGAGCGGCACCTGCGCCACGACGGCGCGGAAGAGGTCCGGGTAGAGCGTGAACGTCCCGCCCACGAGGAGGCCGCCCTGCGAGCCGCCCATGATCCCGAGGTGGCGCGCCGAGGTGATCTTCCGGACGGCGAGGTCTCGGGCGACCGCCGAGAAGTCCTCGAAGTTGTGGATGTGCTTTTCCTTCACGGCCGCCTTGTGCCACTCGGGCCCGAACTCCCCGCCGCCGCGGATGTTCGCGTCGACGTAGACGCCGCCCCTCGCGAGCCACGCGGCCCCGAGCGTGCCGCTGTACCGCGGCACCTCGGACTGCTCGAAGCCGCCGTAGGCGTAGAGCAGCGCCGGAGCCGTGCCGTCGGCCTTGAACCCCTTCGGCGTCACGACGAAGTACGGGATCTTCGTGCCGTCCTTCGACACGGCCTCGAACTGCTCGGTCTTCACTCCCGTCGCGTCGAAGAAGGCGGGCATGGACTTGACCTTCGCGGGCTCCGCAGTTCCGGCCAGCCACAGCGACGTCGGGGACGAATAGTCCTGGTACGTGAAGAAGTACGCGTTCGTGAGGTCGCTCGTGGCCGCGAACGACGCCGTGCCGAGGCCGGGCAGCGCCACCTCGGACCGCTTCCACGCGCCGTCCTCGAGGGAGAGCGCCGTGATGCGGCTGCGCACGTTGTCGAGCGTCTGGATCAGCACGCGGTCGCGCGTGCGATCCACGCGCGCGAGCGACACACGCGGGCCGGGCTCGAAGAGCACGTCGAACCGGCGAACGCCGCGGAGGACGTCGTCGACGGTGCCGGCGATGAGCGAGCCCGCGCGGTACGTCTTGCCGCCCGTCGTCCAGTCGCTGCGCAGGGAAAGGAGGACCCGGTCGCGGAAGAACCCGCGGAGCCGCGCGTCCTCGGGCATGTCGATCTTCACGAGGCGGCCGCCGAGGTAGAAGTACGCCTCGGTCTTGAAGAACGCGGGCGTGCGCGTGACGAGGTCGTACCGCCCGTCGCCCTGGATCTCCGAGTTGCCGTCCACGGAGACGTCCTCGGTCCTGCCCTCGAACACGGTCTTCGCCTCGGCGAGCGGCGTGCCGCGTTTCCAAAGTTTCACGAACCGCGGGTAACCCGAGACCGTGCGCGAGCCGGGGCCGAAGTCCGTCCCGACCCAGAGCGTGTCCTCATCCCGCCAGGACACGCGGTGCTTCGCTTCGGGCAGCGTGAAGCCGCCGGCCACGAACTGCTTGGACGCCGTGTCGAACTCGCGCACCACGGCGGCGTCCGAGCCGCCGGGAGAGAGCCGGACCAGGCAGCGGACGTTCGCCGGCGGGAGGCAGGACGCGCCTTTCCAGACCCAGGCCTTGCCGTCGGTCTTCGCGATCGCGTCGACGTCGAGCACCGTCTCCCACTCGGGAGAGGCCGAGCGGTACGAAGCGAGCGACGTGCGCCGCCAGATGCCCCTCTCGTGCGCGTCGTCCTTCCAGAAGTTGTAGACCGTCTCGCCGAGAAGCTCGGGGCTCGGGATCTTCTCCTTCGAGTCGAGGATCTCGAGCGTCTTCGCGTAGATCGGCTTGTACTCCTTGCGGGCCGTAAGGAGCGCCGTCGACTTCGCGTTGTGCTCGCGGACCCAGGCGAGGGGTTTGTCGCCCTGGACGTCTTCGAGCCACTGGAAGGGATCGTCGCCGGTCTGGGCCGCCGCCGATGCGGCTGTCGCGAGCGCGAGAGCCGCGAAAAACCTCGTGAATGTCTTCATGACGGGAGTTTATGACGGACGGGCGACGGGCTCAGCGCATCAGCCCGTACCGCTCCTTGATCGCCCGCTCTTCCTTCTGAAGCACTTCGGCGCGCGAGCGCAGCGCCTGCGCGCGGGTGGTGACGTTCGCGAGCTGGCCGATGGGCTCGGGCGATTCCATCGCCGCCTTCAGCGATCGCAGCACCTCCAGCGCGTCGTCGAGGCTCGCGACGCTCTCGCGGTGGTGGGCGACGCACGGCGCGGGCGGGCTGAGCGCGGCAAGGCGCGCTCTTGCCGACTCCGTCTCCCGGATCATCTTCTCGAGGCTCGACGTGTCGCCGTTCGCGAGGGCCGCCGCCATCTCCTGGCCCACGCTCTCCGCATTGCCCGTCATCGATCCCACCTGGATCCGCTCCACCGCGAAGAAGTACGCCGCGACGGCGGCTCGCATCGAAATGTCCCCGCCGCCGCCCCGCTCGCCTTCGATCGCCGCCGGAACCTGGCCGGCAGGCGCCTGCGGCGCGGCATCCTGCGCCGGGGCAGACGGCGTCGGCCCCGAGCCCGGGCGCGAATCGTAATCGTTGCTCCACGCGGCAACCCGCGCAGGCGGTGGAACGATTTGCTCCGGCGCTCGCGGGGCGATGCGCTCGATCTTCGTCGGCGGCGCAGGAGCAGCCTCGGGTGCGGAAGCCTTTCCCAGCTGGTATGCCAGCGCGAGAAGCGCCGCGCCCGCCACGGCCACGACTCCCATCAGGAAGCCCTTGTTCACGCTGACGTTCGCCACTTCAGATCCGCGGCGTCGTCCCGCCGATCTCGAGCCACGAGAACCACGCCGGGTGGTTCTCGCGGTACCACTCCAGCACCTTGCGGATCGTCTTCTGCTTGTCGCGCGGGACGACCTTGTCGTCGATGCGGTCGAAGTGGATCCGGATCGTGTCGCCGTCGTGCTCGAGCGCCTGGGTGAGCATGGTCTGCAGCTCGTTGCGGATGCGGCCGGAGTCGGAGACCTTCACCGGGCGCGTCGTGTAGTCCACGCCCGACATGAAGCGGACGAGGAGAGGGCTGAAGACGTGGCGCGCCGTGTCGAGCGGCTCCATCAGCCGGAACGTGAACGTGACGAGGCTCGAGGCCTGGTGCGCGGCGAGCTTCGTGGTCACCTTGTACACCCCGTCGGCGACGCGCGTGACGCCGGGCGTCCCCGTGTACGGGTCGTCGCAGATGTAGCCGGTCGACGCCAGCACCCGCCAGTTCTTGGCGGGGACGAAGTCGCCGGGCCTGAGCGCGGCGCGGCCCGTCGGCACGTTGCAGGCCCTCGCCTCGCGGATCGCGTCCGCGTACGAGGAAATCCGGCCCACCTGGACGTCCCGGCCGCCCACCACCTCGCGCACCCGCTGTGCGAAATCGGAATTGTCGGGGTCGAGCGCCATGAGCCTTCCCTCGGCGCCACACGGGAAGTCGAAGCCGGGCGAGAAGAGCGACATCGAGGCGTCCACGTCCAGCACGTCCGCGAGGCTGGCCGCCTGCATCGCCTCGGCCGTCGCGGCGTAGCCGTCGCAGAGGAAGACGTGCGTCTCTCCCGCCTTGTCCGCCCAGCTCCCGATGAGGAACGTCGGCGCGTACGTCCCCGAGTCCGTGAACACCTCGAGGCCCGACGGCGCCTTCCACCCGTCCTCCACGAGGTGGACGCCCAGCGCCTTCCACTCTTCCCAGAGCGCACCGAGGCGCGCCACGCGGTTCTTGCCCTGCAGCGTCCAGACGTGGATGTTCCCGCGCTTCACGCCGGGGTAGGCCGATTCGATCGCCCGCGTCACGTCGGCGCGCGGCGTGCGGTAGTCGAGCAGCAGCGACGCGCGGTCGGCCGCCTCGGCCACGCGGCGCGGCACCGTGAGGCAGCCCATGTACGACTCGTACGGCCGCGCGAGGACGAGCGGCGAGTCGAAGAGGTGGAAGACCGACATCGGGCCCGTCTTCTTCCCCTCGGCGAAGCGCACCGTGTTCTCGAGCGTGTCCACGGCGGCGCCCCAGATCGTGATGCCGCGCGACTTCAGCCAGTCGTGGAAGTGCTCGAACGTGTGCCCGGGCTCGTTCAGCAGCCGGCGCACCCTCTTGTCCACGACGCGCGCGACTTCGGGGCGCGCGTAGACGCGGCCGAAGCCGAGGAGCGGGTTGGCGCCCATCTCCGCCGTCTCGCCCGCCTTCGGCATCAGGCCCTCGCCGAGGCAGACCATGATCGCGTGGTTCTCGGGCAGCGTGCGCGTCAGGTGCCAGAGCCCCTCGCTCATCACGTACGCGCTGATCGCGTCCGCCGCCTTCTTCGCCTGGTTCAGCGCCGCCTTGTCGGCCCCGGCCCCCTCGCCGTAGCCGCCGAAGAGGCGCGTCCCGAGCGCCGTGGCCGCCGACGTCATCGCGAGGCACCGGGCGATGCCGCGGGGCGTGAACGAGTGGTCCGAGACGGGCTCGGGCTGGGAGCGCTCGAGCTCGACGTCCTCCAGCCACAGGTGGAAACGCAGAAGCACCGGCCGGGTGTCGAACGCCCACTGGGCGACCAGGGTGCGCTTGTCGATGGGTCTCATCCTCCCCTCGAGCCGACGTCGGTGTTGCCCGTACAGTATCGACCGGCGGGAGGAGCGGCAAGCCTCAGAAGGGGTTCATCTGGCGGGGACGTGGGGGCAAAGCTGGTTAGGCGTCGTGCTGCGCCTGGGGTGAAAGCGAGCCTTGGGGACGGACGGGCCGGCAGCGAACCTGTCGCCGGTATCTCGCGTACTTTTCCTTCTCGCATTTCCGCAAGGCGCCGCTCCGCCACCTCGAGCCAGAGCGTCTTCCGCTCGGGCTCCGGCAGCTCGTCGAGGCTCCTCAGGAGGCGGTCCGCAAGGGCGGCCCGCTCGTCCAACGGCAGCTTCAGGGCGGCGGCGAGAAGGTCTTCGCGCGTCACGAAGGGAATTGTATCCCCGCGGCGCAGCAATCCCGGGCCCTCGGCCAGCCCCGTGTCGGGGTATTTCGCCGGCCGCGAGAAGCGTCCGCTCGCAGACAGTCCTTGTCCTCGCGGAATCCTTATCCTGGAGCCGAATGATCGTAGCCGTCACCGGGGGCAGAGACTTCAACGACATCGAGCGGGTCAGGCGCGCCCTGTACCGCCTGGATCCGACGCCGACGCTTCTCCTCCACGGGGCCGCGGTCGGCGCGGACACGCTCGCCGCACAGGTGGCGGGGGAACTCGGCATCCCGACGGAGGCGTACCCCGCGGACTGGGAGAAATACGGGAGGACCGCGGGCCCCCGACGCAACGAGGCGATGATCTCCAGAAAGCCCGATCTTCTCCTGGCCTTCCCCGGGGCCTCGGGCACGCGCAACATGACGCGTCAGGCGATCGCCGCCGGAATCCCCGTGCTAGAGGTTTAGCGGGTCGATACCCGGCAGACCGATCTACTCGTCGGGATCCGCGAGCCGGGGAAAGACGGGCGATTCCTCCTCGCGAGGTCGCGGATCGCCGTACACGGTGTCGCCGCAGATGAGGTCGATGCCACGGCACGCGCGTTCGACGGCTCGGCGCATTCGCTCCACCGGCGGCAGAGGCCGGCGCCGCACGAACGCGACGACCTCGCCCCGGCGCGCGTCCTTGCCGTAGAGCGATTCCAGGTCGGAGAGCATGGGGAGATTCATCCCCGCCTCCCCTGCAGCCCGCGGAGCGCGGACCAGACATCCATGTAGGCGTGCGCGCGCTGCGGGTCCGCCTTTGCAACTTCGCTCTTGAAGTTCGGGTAGTCGAGCGCGGCCACGCGCTCGGCGACGAAGGCCGCGAGCACCTCGCGCGACGTCGTGAGCCGGAAGCCGTAGTCGGCGTCGGGCGACTCCACCACCGTCGGCCGCGCGCCCCGCCGCGCCGCGAAGTCGGCGAACCGCTCGAGATCCGCCCGCACGCGCCCACGAACGAGAAGCGCGTCGTCAGGGCGCGTGGAATTCAGGTTCCGGACGATGGAGAGGAAGCCGGATGTCGTGATCAGCCACATCTGCCCGGAAGATACTGTCAGGAAACGGACATCGAATGTCCACCCGGTCAGCGGGCAGCGTTGCGGTCGCGCTGCCGGGACATCTCCTCGATGCTCCTGAACTTCCGAACCCCCGGAGAGCGGCGCACCGGCGCGAGCTTCTCGAGGCTCGACAGCGCACAGGCGATCCGGAGATTCTCGGGGTCGAGCGGCCGGAGCGGCGGCTGGCCCTTCATCTCTTCCACGGAGCGGAACTTCCGCACGCCCATCATTCGTCCTTCAGGCCGAAGCGCACGCGGATCGTCTCGGCATCCAGCCGATCCTGCGGCCTGACCGTGTCCTTCTTCATCCTGTAAAGCATACGCGGCGTCGCCACTCGCGCCCGGACTCCCTCCACGTTCACGTCCTCCGCTTCGAGGTCCTCGTAGCGAAACGCTTCGCCGAGGCGCGACAGGATGTCCATCGAATACCGCCCGTGGGGCGGCGTGTACTCCACCGCGGGAGGGCCTCGCGTTTTCCCGCGCCCGGCGCGCCCTTCGCGGGGCTCGGCCCGCGGGCGGCGGGGGGCCGCCGGGGGCGCCCGGGGGGCGGTCCGCCGCGCCTTCCCCGGGCGGGCCGCGGCCGGCCGCCGGGCCGCGCGGCCGCGGGCGGGGCCCCCCCCGGCGGCGGCCCCGGCCCCCCCTAGTCCCCGCCGAGGTCGGCCGCCGTGATCTCGTCCACGTTTGGGTCGTCGTCGAACACGCTCTTCAGCGCTCGGCGAAGCCGGGTGACACTCTCTTCGTCCGTCTCTCTTACGGTTAAGCAGGCAGGGGCCTAGACTTACGGTGACGGTGTCGTCATGACCAGAGAAGAGTTGCTTTCCCGCATAACGATCAACCCCAAGGTTTGCTTCGGAAAGCCGTGCATCCGGGGGCACAGGATCTGGGTGTCGCTGATTCTCGACCTTCTCGCGAGCGGGATGAGCAGCCAAGAAATCCTGAGCGACTACCCGGACCTCGAAGAGGCCGACGTCCGCGCCTGCATCGCCTACGGGGCGGAAATGGCGCGCGAGCGCTACGTAGAGGTACCTCTCGGCGACGCCCATTGAAGCTCAAGCTGGACGAAAACCTGGGCCATCGCGCTCAATGCGCGCGCGATTTCGGCTGTCTCCCCTCCCCGGCCCCCACCCGCACGAGCCCCCGGGGCACCTCCTGCGATCAGCCTTCGAGCATCACGGCGAGCCGATTGAACGTCTCGGCGACGTATTCGCGCGACGGCCGCTGCTCTCGCGGGATCTGCCCCATCACTTTCGCCACGGCCGACGAAGTCGCCTGGCCGCAATCGCGCCGCAAGAGCGAGGCCGCCGCCTCGAGGCTCGGCGCTCCGAGTTTCAGGCGAATCTGTTCGGTGTCGGCCTCCATCTTCTCCCTTAGCCCCCGGCCCTCGTCGGCCAAATCGAAGATGTAGAAAAGATCCTTGTCTCGCTTGGTCGCGCGCCGGCTCGAGAGCGTCTGAACCTTCTGAAGCAGGAACGCGCCCAGCCGCGGCACCCGTACGGTTCCGACGAAGTTCTCCGTCTCCGACCTCTCGTCGATGGGCAAGACAAGCGGATCTTCGAGCAGAACGTCCAGCGTCCTGAGTTGCTGAGCGACGACGCCTCCCGTCCTGAGCGTCGCCTCAATTCCGGCTCCGCGCGCAGGGGTCAGAAAATCGACGACCGCCTCGGGCGCCTCCCGCGAAGGCCATGCGTATCGCGTCACAGGAGGGGTGTTCTCACCGGCCATTTCTTCCTCGAAGGCGGCTTCCGCGAGGAGAAGATCGAGGCCGCGGCCATGCGGCAACGGCCTCGGCAGCGCGACGTCGACGTCTAGCGTGAACTCGCCCGGCAAGCCGGCAGAACCGGTCAGATACTTTCGATAGAGGTACCACGCCCAACCGCCGACGATCACCACCTCGCCGAGCCGCGGTTCGAGCGCCTTGAGGACGTGGACGAATCCCCCAATCTTCATTTCGCCACCCACGCAGGCCGCAATCGGCGTTCGAGGATGACGTCAGCCTGCTCTTTGCCTCGCTGGGCGAAGCAGCTCAGGTCGAGGAAGAGCTGCAGGTCGCTGACCACCCTGAGCCCTTCAACGACCCTCGACTCGAACAGGACCGAGTGCCGATAGAAGGGCGATAGGACGACGAGGTTCGCCTCTCCTTCCGCCGGTCTCGCCTGCAGTGCTCTTGCGAACTCCGCTTCGAGCTTCGGCTGCTCGGGTGAGATGTAAAGGTGCACCTCGCGGAACTGAACAAATCCTGCAACGAGCGACGCTCCCCCATGAAGACTCAGACCCCATGCCGGGTCTGCAGCCCCCCGGAGCCCCTTCAGCCGCTCGAGCAATTCCTCGGCGTTTCTCGCATGGACGTAGTACCGGGATTCGTCCTGCCTTCGAAACCGCGGCCGATAGAAGGAGACCCACTCTTCGAGAAGGTCCTCTCGCGCGACGAGCTCGAGCCGTTGCTGATTCGACTTCAGGTAACCCATCTCCCGCAGCCTGACCAGGCCGTTCGAGACCGCCGAGGGACTCAGGCCGATCCTTCCGGCAAGCTCTCGGACACCAACCTGTTGGGCGGGCCTCATGAGCAGGTAGCGAAGCAACTTCGAGTTTCGATCCGCGAAAACACCCGCGGCAGGCCTCCTGGCCTGGGCCGATTTTTCCGCGACCTCCCTGTCCACGAGAAAGCCGCGCGACTTGAAGAACCTGTTCCCGGACAGGTCGCCAAACCACACGCCTTCCTGTCGAAGCCGCTCCCGCATCGGCCGCCCGAGATGCTCCGCAAAGATCACGGGCTGCACTTCACGCTCTGAATGACTTCGGAGCTGGTGGAGCGCGTGCTCGATCGGCACACGACGCGCATTCGACTCGAACTCGACGGCGCACATCTTCCGCTCCCCGCCGGGAAGCTCGACTTCCATCTCCGCGTCGGGGCGCCACTGTTGATGGCGGCCCCCCTTCACCCAGCGCACGGCCGCGCCAGCCTCTGAAAGGTAGGCCTCCAGGGCCTTCCGCCCGCGGCTTTCGATACTCGGCGCGTTCATCGCAATCGTCGTGTTTACGGTTCCGTAAACATAGTGATTATAGCGAACAGCCGCGGTGGGTCAATTCTCCTCGCGCTTCTGCCCTCCCGGATGCGGATCACGGTGGTCATCTCGCTCCAGGACCGCGGTGAAAGGCCCCCGCTCTGAAAGCGTGCGCACACCTTCATCAACGGCATCCCTCAGCACCGCCTCGAGCGCCTTTCCGGATGGCGCCTCGACCGCCGTGTAGTCGAGATCCTCGGAAAAGCGATATTCGCCGAAGTACAGCTTCTTCAGGGCGGTGCCGCCCTTGAACACCAGCGCTGATCTCAGCTCCGGGCTGCGCGCTTACGGCCGCGAGAAGGTGGCCGATCACGTAGTCCTTCGCGACCGTGTCGAGCGGAAGGCCGAGCTTGCGTGCGCGCTGCTGGAGCGTCTTCTGGAGCGGGATCATGATGACGATGATGATCGCGACCGGGCGCTCGTGAAGTTGTCCTGCAGCATCCACTCACGGATGACCGGTCCCTGCGCCGGCCTCGCCGGGTCCAGCCGCTGCACCCCAGTCACCGGCACCGCCCTCAGCCGATTGAGGATTGCGCGCGGGGCGCCTCCGGCTTCGAGCGCCCATCCGAGGCGCTTCGCTGTGACAGCGACCTTGATCTCGACGGCGTACCGAGCGAGCCTCTCCAGATCCAACGCCTTGCGATGTTCGTCCAGCACGGATACCGCCTCGGCCAGACCGCCGAACGCTCTCGGAGAAAGGAACATCTCCAGGACCGTCCGCTCCTTGTCCGTGATCGGCACTTTGTTCTCGGCGTCCACCCACACCTGTTCAATTCCGATGAACTTCGCGACGGCCACCGAGAAGAAGAAGATGCGGAGATCGTCGACCACCCAGGACGGGGGGGGCTCCCCAATCGCGGCGCCCCGTCCTCGTTCTGTGGTTTTTGGGGGTCGGGGTCCCGGCCCCCCCCGGGGCGCCTTCGGGGGGGGGGCCCCGGGGGCCCGCCCGGCGTTTTCCGGGGCGCGTGAGCGGGCGACCCCTTGCCGCGCATGGATGGCGTCATGATCTTCTTCGTCGTCATGCACGTGATGGCTTGCGGAGCTTGTTCGGACAGCCCGTGAAAGTTCAGGGCCGAGGCGTGGCTGATGGCCGACGGAGTAAACATCGCCGTCGCGATCGCGAAGTCGTGAGGCGCGCGGCTTCCGGGCAGCTTGCCGGTCACGGTGTACAGCCCCCGCTTCAGCCGGCGAATCAGCCCAGCGTCGGCCATCAGGGCGAGAAGAATGTTCGTTCGAGCCGGGTCGAGACGCCTCCCCTTGCCGGCTTCCTGGCGCCTCCTCGGAGGTGAAGATAGGTCGGCCCGAATCCACGAGCTCCCCCAGGATCCCCAAGCCCCCGGTCTGGCCGTACCCAGTCTTGTCCGTCTTTTCGCTCATATGTCTTGAGCCACGTTAATATGGTTTAAATATATTTACGTGGCAAGAGCGAACGCGTGCCGCGCGGGAACGTTTGGCTTAGTCACTTGGGCTCGGGTGACTTTGAGACTCCGAAACGCCGAAGAGCCCCTATGACCGCGTCCGACTCCACGTCAGTCATTTCCCTAAAGCCCGACTTCGCAATCATCACGACCGGACTCGATGACGCGGAATACAGACGCGCCATTTCCTCGTAGCGGGCCCGGGACTCCAATCGGAGCTTCGGCTCCACCTCTGCCATTACCTCGATCAATGAGGACGGGGCTACCGCGAAGTTCGAGTCGTGGTGTGGCCAAGTCACGTCCCTCAGGCTGCCCCCGACGATTCCGAGGTCTTCAACGTAGGCTCTGCCGGCGTCGAGATCCGACACAGTGCAGTCGACTAAGTTGCAGGACGACACGTTGCCAGACAGCGTGAGACCCTGAATATGAGTCTGCCGAAAAGTGAGGTCTCTCGCATCCACTCGGTCAAATTCGCATGCCACGAAGCTGGAATCAATGACCTGGGCCCCACCGAACGCCACATCCGAGAACGTCGAGCGCTCAAACGTACAGCCTTTGATAAGCCCCATCAGGCGACGCCCGAATCTGACACGATCAAACCGGCATCCCGTGAACGACGTTCGTTCGAGCCGCGCCCCATCCAGCGTCAGGCCCTGAAACGTGCAGCCTTCGAAGGAGGCATGACCCCAGAGCCGCGGGCGGGCGTGTACGTCGCCGAGGTCCGTGTCGTCGAACGAGCGGTTCGCGTTCACCCGCCTCGTCCAGCGAAAGCCCCCGGGAAATCTGACCCGCTGCACGGCCGCCGTGCCATTCATTGCGATGGAGGCGCCGCGGTCCGTCAGACCGTTCATTTCGTGAAGAGCGGATCCAGACTGAGCCACGCAGGCCTCCCCGGGGGCGGGCTGGTCACGTACTGCCGCATGTGGCGATCCCACTGACCCGGCGTCGTGATGTCCCACCCCCGGTTCGTTCCTGGATTCCACATGTCCGGACCGTATTCGAAAGGAACGGTGTAATGCAAACCTCTGAGCCCGAATCGCGTCTGCGCGCGCGATTTAGAAACGAGGTCAATGACCGTGCCCCTTGCCGCGCCAGCAAGATCTCCACCCGAGAGTGCTTGTTCCGCCATGCCTGGTTTTGCTCCGAGCCGCACCAACGAATCGATGCTCCCCGATGCAATCGCTGAATCCACGTTTCTTGTCGCTTTTCGAACTATGAAATTGAGGCTGATGCCACGATAGGTATCTGCGGCCAGGTTTCCGACGTACGAAGCTGACGACGCCCCGGGGCGAGCTGCGGACAGTACTCCCGCAGCGGACAGGCCGAGGTCAGCTACGCCACCGCCGAACGCGTCCCCGGCCTCGGCTTTAGACATTCCGTAGCCGGAACCAACCCTGAATTCGAGGGCTCCTTCTGCAACTCCGGTCAGCCCCGTTGCATCGGCAACGGATAGTCCGAACGCTTCTGCCCGATTACCGCGCCCCTCTGCCAGCTGCTGTGTGCGTCGGATGTCATAACGCTCGTGGAACGACTGTCCCCCGAGTAGGAGGCCGCCACCTAACAACAGGGGCGCTACCGGCGCGGCCCCGAGGGCAAGGGCCGCCCCAGAAGCGACTGCGGTCGTCTGAACGGTGCGTCTCGCGACGGCGGTCATTGCGGCGTTCGCCTTTGTCGCCGCGGCCTGGACCTGCCGGACCTCCGCGGTCAGGTTCGGATCCTGGTACGCGAACCGGAACTGCTGCTGACATCCCCACGCGACGCACAGCCCCAACGGATCCACCACCTCGTGCGGCCTGCCCCCACCGAACAGGTACTGATTCGGCGAGTCGATGTCCTCCAGCGGATCCGGCGACAGGAACGTTCCCGTCCGAGGGTCGTACCAGCGGTGGCGCATATAGATGAGGCCGGTGACGGGGTCCGTCCAGTGCCCATGCCAGCCCAGCGCCTGCCCGCCCGGGAACGCCGGCCCTGCCGAGGTCGCCTGAACGCTCGCCTGCGCCACCGGCCGCCGCGGCTCGTGGCGCGTGTCGAACGGCCCCGACTTCGGCACCGTGAAGCTGAAGTCCTCGGCGTTCGTCAGCGGCTGCCCGCGCACGTCGCGGATGGCGTCCGTGACGCGCACGCGGTACGTCGCCCCACGCTCCCATCCGCCCAGGGGCCGCAGTCCGATCTCGTTGACAGAGCCCCCGTGCGCGCTGGGTGCGATCGTCGCGCTCCCCCGCGGCTCCTCCTCCCAGCCGCCCGCGACCTGTTTCTCCACGACGATCCCGTCCGCGTACGTCGCCGGGTCGACCTCGGTCGTGAACTTCAGCTTGAGCGTGTTGCGCGCCGGGCCGGAGTCGTCCGGGCGCGGCCGCGGTTCTCCGATCTCGACCGTCCACGTAGCGTTGGTGGAATTGACCGGGCGCCCGCTCCGGTCCTTGACGGTGTCGCGGACCTTCACCGCCCACAGCCCGGGCTCGAAGCCGGCGTTCGGGGTGATTGCGATGAGGTGGTGCGCGGGCAGCAGCTCGCCGGCCGCAAACTCGTCCCCCTTCAGCCACGTGACGCGCCGCTCGGGGATGCGCACGCGGCCGAGAAAGACACCGCGGTTCGTGGTGGCGGGGTCGACGTCGGCGGGAAGCTTGACGACGAGGTATCCCGCGATCGCCCCGGGACCTGTCTTCTGTCCGACCTCGAGGCCCGTCGCCGTGAGGAAGGTGTACGCGCCTTCCTTGAATTCGACCGTCCAGCGGGGCTCGGCCGCCCGGACATCCACTGCGAGGAGAAGCGAAGCCAAGGCCGATATGAGCGACCGCTTCATCGATGTACCCCCGGTGGCGGGGCAAATCCTATCGCTCGAAATCAGGGCAAGTAAAGCGCCGCGCCAACCCCGGGACCGGGGGCGGCCTGCGCCTCGGGGTGAAAGCGAGCCTTAGCGGGACGTGACGGCCCGGCCACGGGCGAATACCTCGTCTGCCGGTATCTCGCGTACTTTTCCTTCTCGCATTTCCTGAAGGCGCCGGTCCGCGACCTCGAGCCAGAGCTTCTTCCGCTCGGGCACTGGCAGCTCGTCGAGGCTCCTCAGGAGGCGCTCCACAAGTGCGGCTCGCTCGTCCAGAGGCAGCTTCAAGGCAGCGGCGAGAAGGTCTTCACGCGTCACGAAACGATCGTAGCGCTCGCCTCAGGCGTACTGGAGCCGCCGGCCCTTTGGCTCGGGAACCGGATCTCCGAACTCGCGCGCCGTGTCGAGCCAAAGGGAGATCGCATGCTGCGCCTCGGCCAGCGCTTTGGCGGGGGTTTTCCCGTGCGCCGCGCAGCCCGGGAGCTCCGGCACTTCGGCCACGAACACCCGATCCTCGGCACTCCAGAAAATGATGATTTCGTAGCGGTGCATCAGAGGTCTCCCCCAAGACGATAGCGCAGGATCACGGCACGCACCTGACGGACCTGATAAGTCTTGGCATGTTTTCCGTCGCGCTGCAGGTTGATTCTCTCCTCGATCCCTGCTTGCCGGAAGATGTGATGACTTCCGCTCGTACGTTCGTCGAACCCCAGCCCCGCCAGAAGCCGGCAGAGGTCATTGAACCCGATCGTCGCATCGGAATCCCCACGCAGGATCTTCTCGAGGAGGGCTCGCTGCCTCGACATAAGGTCATTCTACGCACGCCCCCGCAGCCATATCCCTACTGCACCCCCACCCCATCCGCCCCATCCTCGAACGCCCTTCGCCCCCCGAACTCCTTCTGCAGCATCCCGCCGAACTCGTCGGCGAGGCTGCCCACCACCACGCAGGCCCGCTTCACGTGCTCGGCCACGAACGGCGCCACGAACATCTCCGCGACGACGATCACTCTCCCCTCCACCACGAAGAACCGCGCGAGGCGCATAGAGGCGTTCAGCTCGTTGAGGCGGTCGAGGAGCCGGTCGTCGGCCTCCACGTCCTCCAGCACCGGCGAGAACATCCTCACGCACAGCGGATCGTCCAGCACTCGGACGTACACGGCGGCGCTCCCGAATCGCAGCGCCACGTCCCCGTCCCGCGTGAACCCGAGGTCCGGGTTCCCCGACCCTTCCCGGACCGCCTCCAGGACGAGCGCCCTGAGGTCCTGCACGGCGTCCTCGCGGGGCTTCTCGGGCGGCGGCGCGGGCTCCTCGCGCTTCAGCCCGAGCGTCGGGACCAGGATCGTCCGCTGCTTCTTGTCGAACGCCTTGTACATGAGAGACCCCGGATGCGGGATCTCGAACACCTCGGTCAGCGCGCACGGCCATCCGGGCCGCGTCGGCGCACGGAACCGGCCGGTCGAAGTCCCGGAAGAAGTTCGGGGAGCCACGCGTCCCCGTGGGAGACGACCAGCCGATCCTCCGCAGCAGCGCCATCTGGCCGGCGCTCAGCGCGTGAGCCTCGTCGAGGTAGTTGTTGCCGACGCACTCGGCGCGCAGCCCGAACGATCCCTTCGCCGGCTTGCGTGAGCCAGCGTTGACATTTTTATCTTATATGTCAACAATCTCTCACATGGCCGCCGCTCCCGCCGTTCCGCGCACGCTCGCTCGTCGAAGCATCTTCTCCGCGGCCGAAGCGGTCGCGGCCGGCGTGCACCCGCAGACCCTTGCTCGGCTCGTCGACCGGGGCGCGGTCGAGCGCGTGAGCCATGGCAGGTACCGTCTCCCGGACGCAGAGATCACCGAACACCATGGCCTCGCGCTGGCGGCGTCAGCCGTGCCGAAGGGCGTCGTCTGCCTGCTGTCCGCGCTCCGCTTTCACGACGTCACGACCCAGAACCCTTCGGAAGTCTGGCTGGCGATCGAGCGGCGATCCCGCGCGCCGCAGCTCGACTACCCGCCCCTGCGCGTATTCCGCTTTTCGGGTCGAGCGTTTACGCGAGGTGTCGAGAGAATCGCCTGAGAAGGCCGCCACATTCGCATCTACAGCCTCGCGAAGACCATCGCCGATCTCTTCAAATACCGGCACAAAGTGGGTCTGGAGGTCGCGGTGGAGGCCCTCCGTGAATCGATCAGGTCGAGAAAGGTCAAGCCCGGTGAGATCGACCCCTTCGCCCGCATCTGCAGGGTTCGAGAGGTGATGCGTCCGTACCTCGAGGCGCTTGTGGAATGAGTCAGCCGAACTCGGGCCTCGTCCAGTCCCTCCATGCGCGCATCGTCAATCATGCGAAAGGGCTTCGGGTCGAGCCCACACTCCTCTTCACACGCTTCGGGCTGGAGCGGTTTCTCTATCGCCTGTCGAAATCCACCTACGCCGACTCGTTCGTCCTCAAGGGTGCGCTCATGATGCTTGTCTGGGCGGGCGAATCGGTGCGTGCGACTCGTGATGCGGATCTCCTCGGCTTCGGGGAGATCACGTCCGAGAAGCTCGAACGGATCTTCCGGGACATCGCCGTCATCCCGTGCGACCCGGACGACGGCGTGGCTTTTCTGCCTGACACTGTCGCCGCTTCGGCGATCCGCGAAACCGACCAATACGGAGGTCAGAGGGTAAGAGCCGGGGGGCGGCTCGGCACCGTGAAGCTCGCTCCAAGTCGATGTTGGCGTCGGCGACGCCGTGTATCCGCCACCGGAATGGCTCGAGTTCCCGTCCCTTCTGGACGTCCCGAGGCCGATGCTCCGCACCTATCAGGCCGAGACGTCGATTGCGGAGAAGCTCCACGCGATGGTGGTTCTGGGCGAGTCGAACACCAGAATGAAGGACTACTTCGATGTGGCCACGCTCGCGCGGATTCGGGAATTCGACGGGGCGGCGATGGCCCGTGCGATCCGGGACACATTCGAACGAAGAAACACCCCCATCGTCGCAATGCCGGCGGGCCTGACGAGTCGTTTCGGCCGTGACGCGGGAAAGCAGCGGCAATGGGAGGCGTTCGTTTCAAAGAACCGAATCGATGCCGCGATGGGGTTCGAGGCCTGGGTCCTGCGCTGCGCCTTCTTCGCCGGCCCGGTCTCTGACGGCTCTCTCGCGGAAAGCGGAATTCGCCGGACGCTGGCCGGCAGGCGGACCGTGGTGGACCCCGGACGGCAAGCAAGGCGGGTGAAGAGGCCCAGGCCTGGCCACCCCTACTGCACCCCCCCCCTTCCCCCCTCCTCGAACGCCCTTCGCCCCCCGAACTCCTTCTGCAGCATCCCGCCGAACTCGTCGGCGAGGCTGCCCACCACCACGCAGGCCCTCTTCACGTGCTCGGCCACGAACGGCGCCACGAACATCTCCGCGGCCACGATGACCCTCCCCTCCACCACGAAGAACCGCGCGAGGCGCATCTCGGCGTTCAGCTCGTTGAGGCGGTCGAGGAGCCGGTCGTCGGCCTCCACGTCCTCCAGCACCGGGGAGAACATCCTCACGCACGGCGGATCGTCCAGCACGCGGACGTACACGGCGGCGCTCCCGAATCGCAGCGCCACGTCCCCGTCCCGCGTGAACCCGAGGTCCGTGTTCCCCGACCCTTCCCGGATCGCCTCCAGAACGAGCTTCCGCAGCCCCTCGACCGTGTCCTCGCGGGGCTTCTCCGGCGGCGGCGCGGGCTCCTCTCGCTTCAGCCCCAGCGTCGGGACCAGGATCGTCCGGTGCTTCTTGTCGAACGCCTTGTACATGAGAGACCCCGGATGCGGGATCTCGAACACCTCGGTCAGCGCGCGCACGGCCATCCGGCCGCGTCGGCGCACGGAACCGGCCGGTCGAAGTCCCGGAAGAAGTTCGGGGAGCCACGCGTCCCCCGTGGGAGACGACCAGCCGATCCTCCGCAGCAGCGCCATCTGGCCGGCGCTCAGCGCGTGAGCCTCGTCGAGGTAGTTGTTGCCGACGCACTCGGCGCGCAGCCCGAACGACCCCTGCGCGGCGAACTGCACGTAGGCCCAGCCGCGCTTGGCCGAGACGACCAGATACTGATCCTCTTCCAGCGCGCCGAGCGTCTCGGCGAGCTTCCTCTCGAAGGCAGGCCAGGCGCCAAGCGGCGCTTTCCTGCGGGGCGGCGACGGGAAATCGAGTCGTTTTCCGGTGAGAGTCATGAACGTCCTTTCGGG